>JBEGLX010000066.1:0-21098 GCA_041183345.1 Planctomycetota bacterium | reverse complement strand
GTCCACCGCGGATGAACCCACCGCCCACGCAGGGTCCGATGCGGAGCATGACCTTCAGTCCCGCCTGTCCAGCGGTCTCGATCGCGCGGCGGAGGTCGCAGCCGCCCGTGAACACGAACCGTCCGCGCGTCGGCTCATGCAGCAACCATGGCGCGCGGATGACCACGGTGTTGAACCCCGCCGAACGCAGTCCGGCGAGGGTGCCCTGCCAGGACTCGGGATCGAGCAAGGCAGCGTCGAAAGCCGCCCCGACGACGGCGAATCGGCTTGCGACCCCGCGGCCGGACTGAAGCAGGAAACTCTTGGAATCGAACGATACGGACGGCATGGAAGTCCCGAAACCCACGTTGGACGTGACCCGCGACTCTCGCAGAAACGCCCTGCAGAGGCAAAACGCGGGGCGCGCCGAACTTTGGCATCCTGAAGCGGGTTCGCAGCGAACCACGCAGCGTTTCAGCCGCGGATGCGGTACAACCATCCTTACCGCTCCGATGCGTCGCCCACTCGTCACCCAAACCTTTTTTGCAATCGCGGCATGCGTCGGCTGTCTGCTTGCGTGCCTCACCGGCTGCGAAACGGGCATTCAGCGGCTCGATCGGACAACCAACGAGCGCCTTCGCGAGAGTGCCGAAGCCCTCGGCGGCGGTGCTGTCTATCCAGAACTTGATCCGAATCGCTACGAACCTGGCTCGTACTTTCCTGATTTCCCGGCGAACGCGAGCAATCCTGAAACTCGGAATCCAAACCCGACCGACCTTGCCTTTGAATCGGTCCCACCGATCAAGGAAGACGCCTCGACGATCACCAGCCGCTTCGAGCGGATGTCTGAGGACGACCCCAACGCGCGGCTCCTGACCTTCGACAGCGCGGTTGCCTACGCCCTTGAGCATGCGCAGGAATACCTGACGGCGGAGGAAACCTACATCCTCGTGGCAATCCGGCTGCTCATCGAGGAACGCCGCTGGCAACTCCTGCCCGCCAACGTGACCAGCCTCGGGTACTCGGCGGACGGCGGGGGCAGCCGCTTCAACAACGCCCTCTCGGTCGTGAACGACCTTGGCGTGAGCCAGCGGCTCCCTTTCGGCGGGCAGATCGGCGCCGCGTTCGCTGCTCAGATGACGCAGCAGCTCGATGACTACCTGAATTCGAACGAGACCCAGTCCGCCTCGGTGGTGTTCGAGGCGAGCATCCCGCTGCTGCGCGGCTTCGGCGACGTGGCCCAGGAGGACCTGATCCAGGCGAAGCGGAACCTCGTGTACGCCGCCCGCAACTTCGAGCAGTTCCGCCGCGACTTCTATCTCGATCTTGCGGCCGACTACCTCTCGCTTGTCGTCCAGCTCCAGAGCATCGCCAACGGCGTCCGTCAGGTCGAGCGCAGCGCCGCCGTCGAGGCGCGCATCAAGGCGCTCGTCGAGAGTGGTCGCACGGAGCCGTTCCAGGCCGATCTCGCGACCCAGAACACGCTCTTCGCGCTCGATCGCCTGATCTCGCAGCGCGAGGCCTATCGCCTTTCCGTCGATCGCTTCAAGGTGCGCATCGGCATGCCCGCCCAGGAGTCGGTGCGCATCGACCCCATCCAGTTCAAGCTGCCGGTCCCCAAGACCGACATGAAGCAGTCGGTCGATCTGGCCTTCCGCTACCGCCTTGACCTGCAGACGTCGTACGACCTCGTCGAGGACTTCAGCCGCAAGGTCGACGTCGCCCGCAACGCCACGCTCGGCGATCTCGACCTCATCCTCGCCAACAATCTGCCCACCGATCCGACCCTTGATCGCGGCGGGCTCTCGCTCGACCCCGGCTACGACGAGTTCACCGCACGCATGATCTACTCGATGCCGCTCGACCGCGTGAACGAGGATCTCCGGCTGCGGCAGGCGCAAATCCTGCTCGAGCAATCGCGGCGGCGCTACTACTTCGAGCGCGACACCGCCGCCGTGCAGGTCCGCCAGGCTGCGCGCGGCATCGAGCGCTCGCTCTTCTCGAAGGCCGTGCAGGAAAAGAACGTGCAGGCGTCGATGAATCGCCAGGCCGCCATCGATGCGGCACCCGATCGCGCCACTGCCCGCGACCGCACGGAGGCGCTCGATGCCCTCCGCCGCGCGCAGGACTCGCTCGACGTCGCCCGCCGCGACCTGCAGCTCGCGATCCTCCGCTACCTGAACACGACGGGGCAAATGCGCATCGCGCCGAGCGGCGCGCTCATCCCGCTCCCCGGCATGCAGTTCGAGGAGGATTCCGGCCCCGGAATCGTCGATACTTCTCCGTAATCGCCCGTGAATCCACGCAAAGCACCCATGAAGCCCCACAACACCATCTTCCGATTCCTCGCCGTGAGCTGTGTGCTGGCCGTCGCATCGGTGCCGCTTGGCTGCGGTGGCGGCGGCGGTGACGACGCCGCGACCGCCGCGGCGATCTCAGCCCGCGACCTGCACTCGGTCGAGAAGGGCTCGTTCGACATGATCCTGCCCGTCAGCGGCGAGCTCGCCGCGCAGCAGCAGGTCGAGCTGCGCAACAAGCTCGAGACGCGCGCGGTCATCACCGAGATCGCGGCCGAGGGCACGCGCGTGTCGAAGGGCGACGTGCTCGTCCGCCTCGCGCAGGAGGAGATCCTCGACAAGATCAAGGACGCGAAGGACAAGGTCAACACCACGAACAGCGCGGCCGTGGCGGCGCAGCAGGCGCTCGCCATCAAGCAGGGCGAGAAGCAGAGCGAGCTCGACAAGGCGGATGTCGCCGTCAAGATCGCCGAGCTCGCGCTGCAGGGCTGGCTCGAGGGCGAGGTCGTCAACAAGCGCCAGACGCTCAGCCTCGCGAAGGAGACCGCGGGCATCAACCTCGACCGACTCAAGGGCCGCTTCGAGGAGAGCGCCAAGCTCGTGCAGCAGGGCTACATCGCGAAGGACGAGTTCGAGAAGGACCGCATCGCCATGATCGAGGCCGAGGCGAAGGTCAAGCAGGCAGCGCTCGACCTCGAGGTCTACGAGAAGTACACGTACTTCCAGGACGAGGCGAAGAAGAAGTCCGACCTCGAGCAGGCGAAGGCGGAGCGCGCGCGCGTCGAGGAGAAGTTCAACGCCGAGCTCGTGAAGGCGCAGGCCGACGTCGAGAGCGCGAACTTCCAGCTCGCGAGCGCGAAGGACCGCCTGCAGAACCTCGAGACGCAGCTCACCTACACCACGCTCACCGCGCCGATCGACGGGCTGATCGTCTACGCGACCAGCATCGATAGCTCGAACGGCGGTCGAGGCGGCGGCGATGCGCAGCCTCCGCAGGTCGGCACCGAGCTCAAGCCGAACGAACTCGTGATCCTGCTTCCCGACACCTCGCGCATGGTCGCGAACCTCAAGGTGAGCGAAGCGCTCTCGGGACGCATCAAGCCGGGCCAGCGCGTCACGCTCTACAGCGACGCCATGCCCAACCAGCCTGTCGGCGGAAGCGTGACGACCGTCAGCGTGCTTGCCGCCAGCGGCGGATGGCGCGATCCGAACCGCCGCGAATACACCGTCAAGACTGCACTCGAGGCAGACCCGTCCATGGGCCTCAAGCCCGCGATGCGCTGCAAGGCCGAGATCCTCCTCGGCCGCGTCGACGATGCGCTCAACGTGCCCGTGCAGGCGATCTTCCGTCAGGGTCCCGTGGCGATGGTCTACGTGCAGGACGGTTCCGGCTTCGCACAGCGGCAGGTCGAGCTTGGCCGCGCGAGCGAGCTCAACATCGAGATCAAGAAGGGCCTGGAGGCAGGCGACAAGGTGCTGCTGCGCGAGCCAAAGTCGTTCGAGATCACTGCGAAGCTTGATCCGAGCGTGTTTGAGATGGCGAACGCGAGCGCGCCGAACTTCAGCACGGCACCGGGCGGTGGCCGTCCGCCCATGAGCGCGAGCCCCGCGGAAGGCGGCGAGAAGCCAGCAGGTGGACCGCCGAGCGGCGAGGGCCGTCGTCGAAACGGTGGCGGTGGCGGTGGTGGCGGCGGCGGTCGCCCGGGCGGACCGCCCGCGGAAGGCGCGGCGCCCAAGCAGGACGCGCCGGCCACGTCGACGAAGTGAGCACGCGAACCGCGCTTCAGTACGCGATCGTGTCGCGACCCGCGATGCCGAAGGTCGTGAGGAAGTGCGCACTCGTCTTCACGAGGAAGTCGCCCGACTGCATCCCGTTCACGCCATACGCGCCGAACGACGTGTTCTGCATCCAGAGCGGAACGTTGGCGCGATCCTCGGCGAACATCGGTTCGCGCGGCGTCATGATGCGCACCGAGCCATCGAAGAACATCGTGAGCGGCCGCGAGCGGAAGGACTGGTTCCACTGGTACGGCACGCACCCGGGAACGTTCGGGTTGCACGGCGCCGGCGGATTCTCGATCGCCCACATCTCCATCATGCGGGTCTTGAGGCTCGGATGCACGCACTGCGCCACCGAGGGCGAGCGGTAGCCGACGCCCTCCAGCTGGGCGTTCGTGTCGGGATTCCTGAACGTCGGGTTGACGCTGCTCGACCGCATGCCAAACACGCGCGGATCGAACATCGCCGCAGGCGAGTAGGTGTAGGTCGAGAGCACGATGCCGTCGGGGAGATCCTCGAAGTCGCCGCCCGACTGCAGGACGTCGCGCACGTCCTTGCGGAGCATCGGATCATCGGGCGCGTAGAACTTCGGGTCGTAGAAGCGGCCGTTGACGTACACGTTCATGAGGTGGAGGTTCGACAGGCGATACGACCCTGCCGTCGAGGGCTGCGCGAAGTCCAGCGGCTTGAGCCATTCCTCCGTCATGCGCACCTGGGGCTGCGCGCACGCGGTGCCGATGAAATGGCTCACGCCCTGCGAATCCTTGCCGAGCAACTGCTGCGGCACGCAGCCGTTCGCGGTCTGCCATGCATCGAAGCTGCCGCCGCTCACGCCGAGCGAATCGGGCACGAGCGTGTACTGCCGCCCCTCCAAGTCGGTGCTGTAGAGGACATGCGCCTGCGAAAGCGTCGCGAGGTTGGCGCGGGAGATGTCGCGCGATGCGCTGCATCCGACGCGCTGGAACGCGGGCAAGCCCATCGCCACCAGCACCACCACGCACGCGATCAGCGCGAGCACCTCGACGATCGTGATTCCGCGGCGATTCACTTGCCACCTCCGTTCGACTCGCGGGTCAGGAGATCGCGCCCGAGGATTCCGTCGCGCGTGAGCACATGGAACCCGCTCGCGCGGCCCTCGAAGCGCTGCTCCATCGGATCCCAGCCGGACTTCCCGAACGGCGTCTCGCGCGTCCAGAGTCCGTCATCGGTGGGCGATGCGTCGTATACGCTGAAATCCTGTGCCTGCGCGTCGGCCATGCGCACGCTGCTCACGCTGCCGTCGAAGAACAGGGTGAGGGGCGACGACTCGAGCCCCGCGGTGAAGGAGAGTCTCGGCGCAGGCGCGTTGCGGAACCACCCCGTCTCGCACATGCGCGACTTCAGTGATGGGTATGTGCACTGCGTCACGCTCGGCGTGCGCATGCTGTCGGCGAACTGCGTGGGCGACTGGTAGCCGCCCTGCGCACGTGCGCGGAACACGCCTGGGCTGAACAACGCCGCGGCGGACAGGGAGAAACTCGAGTCCGCATAGTCCAGCCCGTTGTAGGTGAACTCCGCGGGATCATCGAAGAACGGGCTCACGACCGCATAGTTCGGATCATCTTCCGCATACCACTCAGGCGAGTAAAACTTCTGCGAGACATACTCGCGGAAGCCGATCGTGTTCGGGATGAAGGCCGCGCCCCAGCGCTGCGTGAAATCGAGCGGGACATACGCGACCCAGTTGCCGCAGTTCCCAGGGTAGAAGCCCGTGCAGTGTCCCCCACCGATGTAGTAGCCCCAGATGCTGCCATTCACATCGGCGCCCAGCAGTTGCTGCGGTACGCACGCGGGATAGTTCGTGCACGGGGAGTTGAACTGCGCGATGTCGTACGGCAACGCCGACCACTGGCGGTTGTTCCAATCACCTGCGTAGCACGCATGCGCTTGCGCGAGCAGCGCGAGCTTCGATTCCGCATCGGCGCCCCCGCGGCGTGTGGCGAGCACGGTCGTGGTGACCGAAAGGATCACCGCGATCGAGCCGACAGCCACGCCGGCCTCGACGATGGTCATGCCTCGGTTTCGTTTGGTCTGCATGCGAGATCTCCACCGCACGTGGCGGCGATCCTTGCGACTTCGAATTGTCCTCGCGCGAGCGAGGTGTGGTGGGGTTGCGCGCAGGCGTCCCGCGCGCGGAAAGAAATGGACAGGTGCAGCGCACCTCTATCAAGTAGATCGCACGAACCGCGCATTCGTGAGCACAATTCCGCAGGAAGGAACAAAATCCCCCGCCGAACGGCCCGGCGGGGGTCTGAGAGAGAGTCCGAGTAGGCGGTTACTCGCTGATCCGGTCGCGGCCGCGGATGCCGAAGGTGGTCAGGAAGTGCGCGCTGCTGGTGAGCCCGCCGGCCGCGTAGGCGCCGTGCACGCCAAGTGCGCCGAGCGGCGTGTTGCGCAGCCAGAAGTTCGCGCCCACGGCTTCCTCGGCGACGAGCGTCTCCTGCACGCCGAATTCCGAAATCGATCCGTCATAGAAGAGCGCGAGGTTGCGGGTCGCAGCCGACTGGTTCCACATGTACGGCCGGCAGCCGGCGTACGCGGGGTTGCACTCGGCGGGCGCGTTGTTCATCGCGTAGTGCTCCATGAGCCTGGTCTTGAGCGACGGGTACTGGCACTCCGAGACGCGCGGCGTGCGGTAGTCCTGCAGCGCGCCGCTGGGAGCCCTGAACTGCGCGTTCTTCATGCGCTGTCCTTCGCCGAACACGCGCGGCGCCCACATTGCTGCGGGCGACATGGTGTAGGAGCTCAGCGCGAATCCGAAGCCGCCGTCATTGAAGCCGAAGTCGACGCCCGCGCGCATCGCCTTGAAATCGGGCTCCGTCAGCGCGGGGTCCTCGGGTGCGAAGAACAGCGGGTCGTAGTAGCGCCCGTTCGCGTACTCGTTGATCTTGCGGGTGTTCGCGAAGCGGTACAGCCCGTCGAGCGGGTTGTTGAAGTTCATCGCGGTGTAGCTCACGATGTTGCCGTTGTTTCCAGGCGTCCCGCCGCACGCGAGGTAGTAGCCCCAGGTCGCGCCCTCGGTGTCGGTGCCGAGGACAAGCGGATCGATGCAGCCGTGCTGGAACTGGTAGAGCGTCGCGTTGCCCGTGAAGTCGTCGGGCAGGTGCGAGAACTGCCTGTCCTCGTGGTCGAGCGCGTACATCGTGTGGATCTCGTTCAACGCCTCGAGGTTGAGCCGAGACTGGTCGCGGCCGCTGCCTGCGGCCACGCTCGCGGCGAGCGGCATGGCCGTCGCCACGAGAACCGTCCCCGCCGCGACGGTCGCAGCGAGGTCAAGGATGGTGAAGCCGCTGGCACGAGTGAGTTTGCGTTGCATGGCGTCCTCCATTCGGTTCGCGCGCGCACACGATGCGCGCTCGACCGTGCATACGCAGGCTCAGGAGGCTGCTTGGGCGCGCTGCAGCAGATTTGTGAAATCGGCCAGCGAATCGAGGATGACATCGGGCGCGGGGTCGAGGCTCTCGACGGGGTTGCCGTGGTTGTAGCCGCCGCGGACCACGATGCTGGGGATTCCTGCGTTGCGCGCGGCGCCGACGTCGTTCGCGCTGTCGCCGACCATCCACGCCGTGCGGGCGTCGAGCCGGCGCATCGCCTCGAGGAGCGGCGCGGGGTCGGGCTTGCGCACGGGGAGCGTGTCGCCGCCGATCACCACCGACACGAACGGCCTCCAGCCGAGCGCGTCGATGATGCGCTCGGTCGGTGCGAGCGGCTTGTTGGTCACGATCGCGACTCCGAGGCCGAGACTCTGCGCCATCGAGAGAGAATCGTGCGCGCCTGCGAGGGGAAGCGTGTGGTCGACGCAGATCTCGTGGTAGATCGCGCGGAAGCGCGGCATCGCCGCATCGGCCGTGCGATGTCGCTCGATCGCGTCAGGCAGTCCAGCGAAGCCCTCGAACCGCCCCGCCATCGCGCGCTCGACGAGCATGCGCGCGCCGTTACCGACCCACATCGCGACCTCGTCGCGCGAGCGCGTCTTCATGCCGAGCTCAGCCAGCAGCCTGTTCACCGCGACGAAGATGTCCTCGACCGAGTCGACGAGCGTGCCGTCGAGATCAAAGAGCACGGCGTCGGGCCTTGTGAGCAACGACGCCGCAAATTGGTCCTGGGCAGGATGTCCGTGCACGTCAATCCAGCGCCATGCTGAAGGTCTCGCGCGGGAAATACACACCCGGGCTCGCGACCTGCACGAGGTCGGAGTGCATGAACACGGCGCTTGATGGGATTCCGCACTTCGCCTGCAGGCTGCGGACGAGGGTCATGAGCGCCTTCATCTGCGCGTCGGTGAATGCGCGGCGCTCGCCGTTGCCGATCAGGCAGATGCCGATCGAGTTCTCGTTGAACCAGCCTGCGTCGGGCTGCGCGCCGCCGCGGTCGGCCACATGCGCGCCGGACTGCTGGTTGAACCAGCGCGGGCACGTGATGATGTCGCCGTCGTACTCGCCGTTGCCGTTGCCGACCACGAAGTGATAGCCGATCGACGGTAGGCCCCAGTCGCGCGCCTGCTGCTGCGCCATGTCGCGCACGGTGCCGGCATACGAGCCAGAGTGATGGATCACGATCGAGCGCCAGCGACCAGGCTGGATCTCGATGTTGCTCTGTTGGACGCCCGTCTCGCTGATCCCGATCGCGGGGATCGCGGTCCAGCGCTCGCTCATCAGCAGCACGCCGCACGCGAGCGTCATGGCGCCGATGAAGACGACCCAGACGATGCCGGTGCGCTTTGGGTGGATCTTCCGCGTTCGAACCGCGGAACCGCTCGACTTCGTGGATGGCTTCCGTGCCAAGTGGGGACCTCTGAGGGTTGGGAACGGTAGCGGAAATCGACCATGACGCGCATGGCTCTACAGGATTTGTGTTGCGGCTTGAATGCGGTCGGGCGCAGCCCTACTCGGCGGGCTGGCTCAGCCGCGCGCGAAGGGCCGGCTGCGGCGTGCCGAAGACGTCGGGCTCCTCAAGCGGAACGTAGCGCTGCCGCATGCGGTCATGCGTCTCGAACTGATTGCGCGGCAAGTTCTCGGGGAAGAGCACGCGCTGGCAGCCCGTGCACGCGACCGCCGCGAGCGCGGCGAGCACGAGAAGCACACGGGCATGGGGCGAACTCCGCATGGGCGGATTCTAATCGGCTGGCTCTATCGTGCCGCCGCTTCACTGCGCGGCAGGCTGATGATCGCCACCGTTCCCTGGACGGGATACGGCTTCCCGGTGAGCGAGTCGGTGAACTCGGCGGCGATGCTCACTGCGCGCGCAGGCTCCGACCCTTCCCACGTCAGCGGGATCTCGATGGTGTAGTGGGTGCCGAACGGGGTCGAGCGGTATGCCTCGCGCAGGGCCTTCGGGCCGAGCGCCGCCTTGCCCGCCGCAAGTGGCTCGCGGCCCGGGATCAGGATCGCCGCGGTCGCCCGCAGCGTGCCCGTGATCTGCAGGAAGCGCCCGAGCCCGTCGCGGGGCTCGATCACGAGGGCGAGGGTCGCCTTGTTCGGCTCGACGAGGCGCGCGGTCGAGAGGCTCGAAAGCGCCACCCCCGCGAGGGCGGGCAAGGCCTCGGCGGACTCTGGGTCGATCTTGGCGTCGCGGGCGAGGGTGAGCTCGGTCAGCTTGGTCTCCAGCTCGGCGACCTTGGCACGAGCCTCGTCGCGCTCGCGGGTGCGCTCGACGACTTCGGCGCGCAGGCCATCCGCCACGTTGGGGGCAAGCGCACGTCCCTTGCAACTGGCCGAGGGCGCTGCGATGAGGGCGGCGAGGACAAGTCTGGTTGCGTGGGTTCCCATGATCGTTGGCTTGTGGTTCATCCGTGTGTCGGCGCCTCTGCGTCAGGCGAGTGGTCGGAGCGGTTCGCGGCTCCGTCGGCATCATCGCGGCCAAAGACGATCTGGAAGGCCAGCTGCTCCAGGGCGACGGTGAAATCGACGCTGACGATGCCGATACCCTCGCGGACTTCGATCCGGCGGGGTGCGAAGTTGAGGATGCCCTTCACCCCCGCCGCGACCAGCGCGTCGGCGACCTGCTGGGCTGCCTCGCGAGGAACGGCGACGATCCCGAGGTTGATCTTCTCGCTGGCGACGACCTTTGACAGCTCCGCCATCGACCGCACGCGCAGTCCGCCGATGTCCTTGCCGACGTTCGCGGGATCGCCGTCGAAGAGTGCGGCTATCTCAAAGCCTTCGCCGCGAAATCGGTCGTAGGACGCGAGCGCGCGCCCGATGTTGCCAGCGCCGACCACGCACACGCGCCAAGCCCGGTCGCGCCCCATGATCTTGCGGAGCGAATCGATGAGATCGGAGATGCCGTAGCCGCGCCCGGGGTGCCCGAACTGGCCGAACAGGGCGAGGTCCTTGCGCACCTGCGCATCGGTCAGGCCGAGGGTGAGACCAAGGGCTTTCGAACTGACCGTCTCCTCGCCAGCCTGGTGGCGGCTGGTGAGCTCGCGCAGGTAAAGGCTGAGCCGCCGGGCGGCGGGCCGGGGGATGGACTTGCGGTTCGCCACGGGCGGGCATGGTACGCGCCGTCGGCAACGAGTCGTGCAGCCTTCGCTACCCTTCCCGAAATGCACATCGCCGAGATCCTCGCTCGCGACGCGACCAGCATGAGCTTCGAGTTCTTCCCCCCGAAGACCGAGGCGGGCTGGGAGTCGCTGTATCGCTCGATCTCGGAGTTCGCGCCCCTGGCGCCGAGCTTCGTCTCGGTCACGTACGGGGCCGGCGGCTCGACGCGCGACAACACCCATGCGTTGGTGGTGCGGCTGCGGCGCGAGGCGAGCCTCGAGTCGGTCCCCCACCTGACGTGCTTCGGACACACCCGCGAGGAGATCTCCCGCATCCTCGAGCTTTACGCGGCAAACGGGGTCGGCAACGTGCTCGCCCTTCGTGGGGACCCGCCCGCAGGCGCGCGCATCCTCGCGCTCGGCGACTTCCGCCACGCCGCCGACCTCGTGGCGTTCATCAAGCGCGAAGGCCGGCGGTTGGGCGTGAACGGCGGACGCGGCTTCGGGATCGGCGTCGCCGGCTTCCCCGATGGCCACCCCGAGACGCAGAACACGCTTCGGCAGCTCGATCACCTGAAGGCGAAGTGCGACGAGGGCGCGGACTTCATCATCACGCAGCTCTTCTTCGACAACCACGCGTTCCATGACTGGCGCGAGCGCTGCGATCTCGCGGGAATCCGTGCGCAGATCATCGCGGGCGTCATGCCCATCACGACGACCTCGGGCCTCAAGCGCATGGCCGAGCTTGCCGCGGGCACGAAGTTTCCGGCGCCGCTGCTCAAGTCGCTGACCGATGCAGGCAAAAGCCCGCAGGCAATCGAGGCTGCGGGAATCGACTGGGCGATCGATCAATGCCGCGATCTTCTCGCGCACAAGGTCGCAGGGATTCACTTCTATACGCTCAACAAGAGCGACGCCACCAAGCGCATCTATGCAGCGCTCGGCGTGCGGACGCATCCGCGCGCGTAGGCCACGTCACGCCTTGATATCAAGCTTGCCGCCGCCGCCTTCGTTCTGGCGCTTGTGCTTCCACTCCTCGGCCGCGTCGGGCTTGGCATCGATGGCCTGCGCCGCGATCGGATCAGAGAGCTTCACCTCGTCGCGCACCTCGAAGCGCTTGGGGCGATCGGCTTCCTGCGGCTTGGCCTTTTCTCGCGCGCGGGGTGCACTCGCCTGCTGGGCGATGTGCGACGCCTGCACGACGCCAGGGACCTGCGGCACGGGATTGGAGCCGAACGAAGACACGGTGTACTCATCGGCCAGCCCGCGGATCCGACGGCGAAAATCGCACGAAACGTGGGTGGAAGGGGCCAACCGCCGCCTTCCGCGCGGATCGTTCCGCGCACGTCGACCACCTCGGCCGTTCACCCGCCCGACGAACCCGCAGCCAGCGGCTCGACGCGACGGATGCCCTCGACCGAAATGAGCTTGGCGAGTTGGGGCACGCTCAGCCGCACGACCAGCAGCCCGCGGGCGGGTTCCTCGGCCACAACCGAGCAGCCGAGCGCCGCCAGAGCGTCCTTCGTCTTCGCCGAGACGTCGGCCTTCATGGCCACGAGCAGCGTGCCGTTGCGCATCTCGACGCCGAGCTCGCCGGCAAGACGCGGGATCGACTCCCCCTGCCCGAGCAGATGGGCGAGCGCAAGCATCACCAGCCGCCGGTCGAGGCGGCGCACCAGAAGGTCGCGCTCCGCGTCGGAGAGGATCGGTGCGACCGACTTGCTTGCGTCCTCACGCTTCGCATCGTCGGGCTTCTGCTCGTACTCGATCAGCTCGTCCGATTGAGCCAACACCGCCGTGAGCGAATCGCTGACCACCCCGCTGGGCACCACAGCCGCATCGAGCGTGGAGGATGCTGCACCGCCACCGCCACCGCCACCGCCGCCGGTGCCGCCAAATCCGCCGCTCAATCCGCCTGTCGGCGCGCCAGGTCGACCTGCGTCGCGGCTCGGGTCCTTCGCGAGGATCTGCCTTCGGCGATCGGCGATCGGCCCCGCGGGCATCCGGCGGCCCAGGGGTTCCGCGGCAGCGCCGCTCCCAGGCTTCGTGGCCGTACTCGGCGCGGGAGCTGCATTGGCGGCCACGCCCGCAGCCGGAGCCGGATCTGCGAAACGCACGATGGATCCGCCGCCAAACTGCCCAGCCTTCTCTTTGGCGAAAGCGAGGTGCTCGGCGCGTTCCTCTCCCGCGACAACCTGCGCGGGCTGCACGCCCTCGCCGAAGAAACCGGCCCAGTTCGTGCCATCGGGAAGCTCGACGGGCACCGCGACAAGCATCGGCTTTCCACCGACCACCACGCGGCTCTTCTCGACGGCGACGAAACTCGTGAACGGCGTGGCGATCGAGTACGACTCGCCGAGCCGCACGACGGCGCGCTTGGTCGCGGCGTCGAGCGTCTGCGACTCGACCTCCGCCATGCGCGGCAGCAGAATCTCGTCGACCTTCGCGCGCGCCCACAGCGTCTTGACGACGTCATGCTTGACCTCAGCAGCGGGCAGCGACACGGCGATGGTGCGCTCCCACGCACCCGCGCCCGTGCGGCCGCGCACGGTGACGGCGCCCGACGCAGCGCGATCAAAGCGACCCATCAGCACAATCGGCTCCTGGTCGTAGAGGTCGGGCAGATGCTCACCCGCAGGAAGCATCTCGCGGATGCCGAGCTCGGGCGCGATATCCAAAGTGATATCGGTGAGGACAGGCGACTCGATGCGGCGCACGAGGCGATCGATGACCGCGTCGGCCTCCTCGCTGAGCGTCACGACCTCGCA
Organism: Planctomycetota bacterium; assembly: GCA_041183345.1. Lineage (GTDB taxonomy): Bacteria > Planctomycetota > Phycisphaerae > Phycisphaerales > SM1A02 > QWPT01. The sequence goes on along the minus strand of JBEGLX010000066.1, from coordinate 7,755 downwards.
TGTCCCGCGCCCGGCGCGCGCCATCTCCTCGAGCAGGAAGCGGTTCACGCTGTTGCCGATGCCGAAGCTGAACACGCGCGACGCGCGCGCGTTCTCGCGCACGGCGGCGACGATCGCCTGGTCGTTGCCGATGTAGCCGTCGGTCAGGAAGAAGACGAAGCGCGTGCGCGCATCGGCATCCTCGAACTTGCCGCTCTTCGTGACCAGCACGCGGTCGCCGTTGCGGGTCTCCCATGTGCCGTCGACGATGAACGCGAGCTTCTTCGGATTCGCGGGGATCGCGATCGAGAGCTCGACGGGCAGAAGGCGCCCCGCGCCGGCGTCGAGCTTCCACGCGCCGGCGTCCTGGCGGAAGCCATCGTGGGGCACTGCGACGCGCACGCCGCGTCCATCCGCGGGAAGGTCAAGCAGCTTCGCGGGCGCGATGCCGCTGCGGCCTTCCTGCACGAGCGCCGCGTTGATGGCGTTCATCATCTCGGTGCCGCCGCCGCCGGCAAGCCCGTTGACGAAGTCCTCCGCGAGCTTGCGGTTCTCCTCGCTCGCGGCGCGCGGCTCTGGCCAGAGCACGCTGGTCGCGCCGGCGAAGGTGATGAAGTTGAAGGTATCGTTCGGGCGCATCGCTGCGATCGCCTTGCGGGCAAGCGCCTTCGACTTCTCGATGGGGAAGCCGCTCATCGAGCCGGAGGTGTCGAGCACGAACACGAGCTCGCGCGGGCGAATCTCGGCTGGCGCGACGCGCGCGGGCGGCTCGAGCATGAGCGCGAAGTAGCCGCCCTTCACGCCCGCGTCGGTGGAATCGCTGGTGTGCGCGAAGAACGCGGGCTCGATCGCCGCATCGGCGATCTTCCAGCGCAGGATGAAGTCGCGGTTCGGAATCGTCTTCTTGTCATCGAGCGTGATCTGGCGGCTCGACGCGTTGCGGCTCTCGACGCTGATGGCGTGCAGCTCGCTGGCGACATCGGTGATCGCAGGACCGCCCGAATCGATCGAGACGGCGACGCTGATGTCGTGCCCCGCGCGTTCGGCGGGCTTGACCGGCATCGGCGTGATCTTCGATGCATCGGGCACCTGGTCGGTATCGCCCGCGAAGCCGGCGCCCTGCTCCTTGCCCATCGGCGAGTAGAAGAAGCGTCCATTGAGCTCGCCGATGCCGCGCATCGCGAAGTAGACGCCACGCTCCGAGCTTCCGTTGCCATACTTCGCGGTGAAGCGGGTTCCATCGCCGAGGGCGAGCAGTTCATCGACCTGCTGGCTCGACGCCGCGCGCACGGGGATCGCGCTCTCGAGCAGGCGCGTGAGCGTGCCCGCCGAGAACGGCGTGTCCGCTGCGATCTCGACGCCCGCCGGAGCGCGCAGCACGACGCCTTCGCGCACCGTCCAGCCCTCGGGCAGCGTCGGCAGCGACTTCGGCGCGCCGGGGATGTAGCGCGGCCCGACGACCATCGGGAACACGTACTCGGCGACGCCGTTCCTGCGCTGCGCGAGCTCGATGGTGGCGATGCGCACCTTGACGGTCGCGCCGGGCTCGATGTTCGCGACGGACTGCGTGAAGATGTTCGGGCGCTCCTGCTCAAGCAGGCTGGCGACGTAGCCCGACTCGCGCGCCTCCTCGTAGATGGCCCGCGCGATCGAGCGCTCCTTCACCTCGCCCTCGACGAACTTCTCGCCGTTCGGACCCTTCACGATCATGGTCATGCGGTCGACCGCGGCGCGGTTCGACAGAGGGAACGTGTAGACGGCCTCGATGGTGCGCGGATACGGATTCGCGTAGGTCTGCTCGACGATCGTGCGCGCGAACAGTCCGCTGATCTCGACCTTCACGTCGGTGCGCTGCAGCGGGCACGGGCCGAGGGTGTTGCCGTCCTGGTCGAGCGCGTCAAGCGCGCCGCCTTCGGCCACCTGCACGAGTCCATCGCCGGCGAATGCCGCGCGCTCGTTCGAGCGGACGAAGAAGAAGGTGAGCAGAGCCGCGAAGGCGAAGATCGCCGCAGCCGAGAGGAGCCGCGCGAAGCCGATGCGGCCGATCACGCTCGGGCGGCGCTCGCGGGCGAGGTCGCCGTCCAGCTGCGACACGATGGCGTCGCGGCTCGCGCGGGCGGCGGACCGGTTCTCTTCGTGCCAGTTGCGCAGCAGTGCGTCGAGACGATCGCCGCGCGTCGGCTCGGGGGTTTCGTCGTTCTTGTTCGTCGCGGGGTTCGTCATGACTGAAGGTCCTCGCGCGTGAGCTGCGCGGCGATGAGTTGGCGGGCTTCTGCGACCAGGCGGTAGAACTGCGCGCGGGAGACTCCGAGCGCGCGCTTCGCTGCGTCGACAGGATCTGGCTCGAGATAGAAGAGGTGCAGCGCAAGGCGCACGTCGCGCGGCAGCGAGTCGATGGCGCTGCCGAGGCGCGCGAGCGTCTCCGCGCGCTCGAGCGGCGCAGCGGGCGATGACTCGCTCTGCCGTTCGAACGCAGCCTGCATGGTGTGGTGTGGCATGGGCTTTCGTCCTTCCTTGCCGCCCTGCTGCGTCGCCTGCTTCGAGAAGTCGAGGCCATAGGCGACATCGCGGCGCGCACGCGCGCGCTCGGTGCGGCGTTCCTTGCAGACGAGCCGCGCGATCGCGTAGAGCCACGAGCGGAAACCGGTGCAGTCGGTCAGACGGTCGCGCATGCGGAAGGCGCGCAGGAAGGTCTCCTGCACGAGGTCCTCAGCGTCCTCGGCCGAGCGCGCACCCGATTCGACGCGGCAGAGCGCGAAGATCACGGAAGCATGCCGGTCGTAGAGCCGTCTGCCCGCGTCCCGGTCGCCGGCGTCGAGCGCAGCGAGGTCGGAGCAGTCGTCGTTCACGGGCGCGCCCATGGCTTCCATGGCAGGGTTGTCTCACAATCGGGTGGATTCCGAGCGAGAAGCCGTGCGGAGAATCCGTCGATATTCTCCGCATATAGTGCGGAGAATAGTGGACAGATATCCGATATGGATCTATTCTCCGCACAATGCGCGGAGATAAAGTGTACATGTGGCAGCTTGCTGGCTGGCCCGAACTTCGGGTCGATGCGGCGCGCCTGGCACCGTCGCTTGCCGCGCTTCATGAGGCGCGAGGGCGCGTGCTGACCCAGCTTGACGCCCTTGGTCTTGCGACACGGGATGCGACGACGCTCCAGTGCCTGACGGAGGACGCGCTGCGGACGAGCGAGATCGAAGGTGAACGGCTGGATGAAGATGCAGTCCGATCGAGCTTCGCCCGCAGGCTCGGCGTTGATGTGGCCCGCCATCGCGTCGCGCCGCGATCGGTCGACGGCCTGGTCGAAGTCCTCCTCGACGCACTCTGGAAGTGCCGAGATCCGCTGACCGAGGCTCGGCTGTTCGGGTGGCAGGCCTCGCTCTTCCCTACTGGATACAGCGGGCTCGCGCGCATCGAGGTCGGTTGCTGGCGGACGGCGAAGACCGGTCCGATGCGCGTGGTGTCGGGACCGCATGGGAGGCAGAAGACGCACTTCGAGGCTCCGCCGTCCGAACGGATCAAGAAGGAGATGGCGGCTTTCCTCGAGTGGTTCAACGGGAGTGCCGCGATGGACCCCGTGGTGAAGTCCGGACTCGCGCACCTGTGGTTCGTGACGGTGCACCCGTTCGCCGATGGGAACGGCCGAATCGCGCGCGCCATCGGCGATCTTGCGCTTGCGCGTGCGGACGGGCAGCATGGGCGCTTCTACAGCGTCTCGAGCCAGATCGCCGCCGAGCGTGCCGACTACTACGACATGCTCGAGCGCACGCAGAAGGGAACGCTCGATGTCACGGGCTGGACCGACTGGTATGTCGGATGCGTCCTTCGGGCCGTGCAGCGCGGACGGGACGCTGCCGGTGGCGTCGCCTTGCGCGCTGGCTTCTGGACGCGGCACGCCGGCGTGCCGCTGAACGAGCGTCAGACCAAGGTGCTGCGGCGCTTCTTGCTTGAGTTCGAGGGAAATCTCACCGCTGCGAAGTGGGCGAAGCTGGCCAAGTGCTCGCCCGACACCGCGCTGCGCGACCTGAACGACCTGATCGCCAAGGGGGTGCTGCGGAAGTCCGCGCAAGGCGGTCGAAGCACGAGTTATGAACTGCAGGAGTGACACGGACGGCCTGAATGCGCATATCTCGCACGATGACCCGCGACCATTTCCCGACCACGCACCAGACCTGGCTTTCCGAGCGCGTGGGCGTTGCCAACGACGAGGTCGCCCGCCACGTCATGCAGCGCTACTTCGAGCCGCTGCGGGCATATGTGAAGGGGTCGAGCCTGCGGAACTTCGGCGACTCGGCCGACCTCGTGAATGACTTCTTCGCCGCGCGGCTCGGCGACCCGACGTATCTCGAGCGGTGGATCGACAGCGGGCTGCCGCTGCGGCGCTGGCTGGTGAACGGGCTGCTGCTTCATGTGCGGAACCGAGGGATCGCAGAGGCGCGGCGGCGCGCGCGCGGCGATGCCGGGATCGGGGGAGCGGAGCCAGCCGCCTCAGTCTCGTCGACGGAACCTGGTGCGCTCGAGGCGCTCGAGCGGGCGTGGGCGATCGGGCTGGTGACCGAGGCGCATGACCGCGTGCGCGCGGGGCTGGTCGCCGAGAACCGCGAGACGTGGTGGGAGTGCTTCCGACTCCACGTGCTGCATGGGCTGCCGTACGCGGACGCGTGCCCGATGGCGGGCGTATCGACCGCGAACGGCGCGAACATCGTGCGGGCCGTGACCAAGCGGCTGGCCGCGATGCTGGCGGAACTTCTCGCCCGAGATGGGGTTGCGGAGCAGGACATCGACGCCGAGCTCGAGCTCATCCAGAGGCTGGTGCAGAAGTGAAGCCCGAGCCCGACTGGGCGCGCGCGGTAGGCATGGCGCGGCGCGAGCGCGGGATGCGGGGCGGGCGTGGTGCGCGGCGCGGACTGGTTTTCACTGCGCTTTTGGCAGCAGGGCTACATGCTGCCGCGGGCTTTGCATCTCTCGGCGCCGCGTCGGATGTCCCGGTCGCGCGAACACAAGAGGTGGATGCGATGAAGTTCTCGAAGCTGGCTGCAACTGGTGCGGTGTTGGTGGCGTCGGCGGCGTTCGCTGGTGGGAAGGTGCCTCCGGGATGGATGGAGGTGGCGGATAGCCAAGCGCAGTTCAGTAGCGTCCAGGGACAGGATAGGTGGTGGTATGAGTTTGATCGAGGTGCCGGAACCCCGATTCAGTCCATGCAGTACTTCACGGTATCGGGGTGGTGCGCGGGGAGTACGTTTGGAAACGGTGGGTCTTACTGCCTGCTTCATGGTCAGGGTGGACATCCTGGCGACGTGAATTGCGGCGCGGTGGCTGGACTCGAGCGTCCCATTCGGCGCTGGACGGCGAGTGTGCCACTCAACATGCGGCTGATCTTCAATTCCTTTGCCAATCCATTCACCACAGGAATCCGAATCGATGTCCGAGTCGATGGTCAAGTCGTCTACTCGCGAACACTCACGCCGCCGGCGACGGATGTTGTCGATTGGACCGCAGAGTTCGCGGTCGGGCAGACCGTCGAGATAATGGTCGATCCGCTCGGGCATTGCGGAGGAGATGGATTCGGCACGGGTCTGCGCGTCCTTACTTCGGACTGCAATGCCAATCTCGTTCCGGACGCCTTGGAGATCGCGGGTGGGTCTGTCTACGACCGCAATCACGACGGCGTGCCCGACGTGTGTCAGTGTCTCGCCGACGTCATCGAGAATGGCGTCGTGGACGGCGCGGACCTCGCGGCGTTGCTCACGACCTGGGGTACAAGCGGCGGCATCTACCCGCGGGCCGACACGAACGCAGACGGAATCGTCGACGGCACCGATCTCGCCGTCGTCCTCGGCGGCTGGGGAGCGTGCCCGTAACGCAAATCCGGCGCGAAGCGCCGGGTGGCACGCGGGGCGAAGCCCCGTGCTCGCTTGCAGCTTCATCGCGTTCTGAGCGGTGGAATGCCTCAGCACCACCGATACGCACGATGCCGGCGTCCACGCCCCACCGCTCAGAACGAGGCCTCCACATCCAGCGGGCACGAGGCTGGCGCTGCGCGCCAGCCCTGCGTGCCACCCGCCGCGCAAGCGCGGCGGATTGTCGGTTCCGACGAGCACTCTCGCTTGCAGCTTCATCGTGTTCTGAGCGGTTGGGCGTCCAAGCACCACCGATGCGCGCGATGTCGCCATCCACATCCCACGTCGCCTGTCGATTTGCTGGACGCCCGTTCGTTCATCCGCACACTCGCCTGCGAGCTGTAGTCTCGGCGCATGAGCAATCCTCATGACTTCAAGAAGCTTCGCCGCATCGAGATCGAAGGCGCAGCGCGCTTCCTCACCTTCGGATGCCTGCATCGCGAGCCGTTCTTCAGCGATTCCCGCCACTGCGAGATCGCCGTCGAAGAGCTCGTGCGGAACTGCGAGCGCGGCCTACTGATGCACGCTTGGTGCCTGATGCCTGACCATGTTCACCTTCTGGTCACACCCAACGGTCTCTCGGTCCCCGACTTCCTCCGCGACTTCAAGTCGCGCATCTCCGAGCGCTCGGGGCTTGATCGCCCCATCTGGGAGCCTGGCGGTGGCTACGACCGCACCATCTACTCATGCGGCGAGTTCCGCGAGAAGCGCCTGTACATCCACCGCAACGCCTGTCGCGCACGGCTCGTCCAAGAGCCCGAGGAATGGCCGTGGCATTCTTGGTCAGAGTTCTGCGGCGACCAGCGCCCCGACATGCCCCCGATCGCAGGGCTCAACGCGGACAGGCTTCTCGCGGCGCGGATCGCCTGGGAAGCCAGATCGAAAGCCGCGGGCTGACGCGTGCACGCTCGCGGAATCCACCGCGCTTTCAAGTCCGTACACTGCGCCCGCGTGGCTGACTTCGAGTCCGACCAATCCCTGCTCACCCGCTGCAGAAGCGGCGATTCCGGCGCGTGGTCGGAGCTCGTCGACCGCTACCGGCGGCTCGTCTGGTCGGTGATCCTGAAGCACCGCATGCGCGAGGAGGCGGCCGAGGACGTCTTCCAGCACGTCTTCACCAGCCTGATCTCGAGCATCGACTCGATCCAAGACGAGGGCGCCCTCGCAAGCTGGCTGGTCACGACGACCAAGCGCCGGTGCTGGCGCGTGATCGGACAAAGCCGGAAGGATGCCGAGCGCACCCGGTCGTTCGATTCAGACCCCGAAAACCGGGTCGATCCCGAGGATGAGCGCGACGACCCTGTGGAAGTCCGCGGTCAGGTCGAGAAGCAGCTCGTCCGAGAAGCGCTGGAACGGCTCGGCGGCAAGTGCAAGGAGCTGCTCGAGGCCCTCTTCAACTGCGAGGGCGAGCCGAACTACACCGTGATCGCGGAAAAGCTCGGCATCCGCATCGGCTCGATTGGTCCGACCAGAGCGCGCTGTCTCCAGAAGATGAGCGTTCTTCTCGGACGAATGGGCTTTTCTGAAAGCGCAAAGCCTGCTGCCGACGGTGCCTCCGACGAGGAGGATTTGTGAAGGTGAAGTCGCAAGCCCTTTCATTTACTGACTTTCGTGCCCCGGGACGTATCTGGAGCCGCGGCGCCGCCTCCCTTGAAGCGCGGATCGACACGTTGAGTGGACGAACGATCGCGCGACACCGTCAGGTGAGGACGAAATGACGACCCCCGCAAACAACACCCCGCGCGGCGTGACGATCGAAGAGATCGCCACGGTCGCATCGGGTGAAGCAGGACCCGCCCTCGAGGCGCGCGTCCAGGAGGCGGCGATGCGCGACACGCGCGTCGCACAGACGCTCTCCAGCTTCCTTCGCATT
>JBEGLX010000065.1:0-21294 GCA_041183345.1 Planctomycetota bacterium | reverse complement strand
CCAAAACCCCGCCCGGGGCCCCCCCCGCGGGCGGCCCCGCGGAGATTGCACGTCCAAGACGAAGCTTGGATCTACTCGCTTGGATTCACCAATCGGTGCCCTCGACGCCACCGTTCGGCGCGTCGATGGCGGGACCGTTCTGGCGCACACCGCCCTGGGCGAAGACCGCCATGTCGGTGGTGTCGACCCAGCCGTCGCCGTTGAGGTCGGCGGCAGCGAGGTTGCCGAGGCCGTTGCGGCGCAGCTCCTTGACGGAGATGCGGTCGCGCGGCGCGCCACCCGTCAGCCCGCCGCCGCATGCGTCGCCGCTGCGGAGGAAGCTGATGGTGACGTAGGTGAAGTCGCCGGTGTTGACCACCGGGTTACGGTCGTAGTTGCTGCGGCTGCTCGCGTCCTTGCCGATGCCGCGATCGAGGATGAAGTTGCTGAAGTCAAGCACGTCGACGAGGTTGTCGTCGTTCGAGTCGCCGCCGATCAGGCTGAACGGCGCGGCTGCCACGTACTTCGTCCCGTCGATCGAGACCGACTGGGTCGATGCCAGCGTGTGCGTCGGATCCTTGACGCTGACGCAGGTGTACGACTCGCGCACAGGCACCTCGGCGTCGATGACGGCGCCGTTGGAACCCGTGAAGCTGACGTTCGCAGTGACGATATCGCCGGTGCTGAGGCGCACCCGCATCGGACGCGTGAACGAGAGGTTCGCGTTCACGCCGCCGAAGAGGTTCACGTCGAGGGTCATCAGCTGGTGGTTGAGGACCTCGATCGTGCGGCTCACGGTCGTCGGGGCGCCCGTGTTGTCCGAAGCGCTCCAGGTGACCGTCGACACGCCGATCGGGAACCGCGCAGGCCAGGTCGGCCCGTTCGGGAGACCGGACGCAGCGGGGTACTGGATCGACACCGAGACGGGGTGCGTGCCGCAGGCGCTGGCAGCGGTGACCACGGGCTCGGCGACCGCCGCACCCAGGGTCGTGCCCGCGTCAGCGGCGACCGAGATGTTCTGCGCCGGGACACCGTCGAGGGTCAGCGCCGCGAACGAGGAGATGTTCACGAGGTGGACCGTCGAGAAGGGGATCGGAGCAGACGGGCTCGTCGGAGTCGCCTCAGACGAGATGCGGTTCGCGAAGCCAGTCGGTGCGAGCCGGATGGCGTTGGTGAGGTTGCACGCAGGGGCGATGGCGCGGAATGTGAGCTGCGCTGCATTGCCCGTGGTGACGCCCACGCCGTCGCCGGCGAGGGAGATACCCGTGCTGAAGGTCACCGAGTCCGCCGCCGCCGACGCGAAGATCGTCTGCGGGAAGGCGGTGCCGCCGATGCCGAACGGATTGGGCACGTACTCGACGACCGTGGGGTCGAAGAGGATGCGTGCCTGCATGCCGACGGCGCGCACGGGCAGGGTGCCGAGATTGATGTTCACCGTGAAGGTCTGGCCGACCGTGGTGGCGACGTTGGCGTCGATCACCAGCGACGAGCCTGCGCCGAGCGCAGCGATCTGTGCGGCGGTGAGTCCAGCCGTGTCGGCGTTGATCATTCCGCCAGCGGCGAGCCGCTGCGCGATCTCGGCGATGTCCGCCGCGCTGAGCGACGAGTTCACCGAGACGGTGCCCGTGATCGAGACCGAGTTGGTGCCCGAGACCGCAGCCGAGAGCTGCGCCGCGGACATGCCATCGGCGATGACGGTGATCACGCCTGACGGATCCTTCGAGACCAGCGCCGCGATCAGCGACGACGAGAACTCGGAGGAGACGACCAGGTTGCCGATGCGCCAGACGCCCGCCATGTTCGAGGCGACAGCCTGAAGCTGCGCGATCGACATGCCGGAGGCGTTCACCGAGATCGACGACCCGCCCGCGGTGCCCGTGCCCGGGGCAGCCTTGGCGAGGATGGCGCCGAGGCGGACGTCGGTGTGGGCCGAGGTGAGGGTGAACGTGCCATAGATGCCGCCGAGGCGGATGCCAGAGGCACCGTCTGCGATGGCATCGAGCTGTGCGACGCTCATGCCCGTGCCGTTGGCGGCAGCGGCGGTCGCGCTGGTGAGGAACGCGAGGATCGAGGCGGGATCCTTGACGCTATCAAGGTCCGTCTTCGTGGCATCGAGTGCGTAGGCATCGTTGATGTCGATGACGCCATCGTTGTCGTCATCGGCATCGCAGGCGTTGCCGAAGCCGTCGCCGTCGGTGTTGAGCTGGTTGGCGTTGGCGACGGTCGGGCAGTTGTCGAACTGACCGAGGATTCCGTCGCCGTCGTCGTCCTGCACGTTCTCGACGAACGCACGGAGCGGTTGCATGTTGACATTACGGCCCGAGGCGCCGACGGCGGGGAGCGCAGGTGCGCCCGGGAGCGGAAGCGAGGGGTGGTCGAACGGAGCCTGCTCGAGGCGGACGCGTTCATCGGTGAGCGTGCGGAGGAAGGCCGCGAGATCGGCGACCTGCGTCTCGTCGAGGCCCATCGCCAGCATGGCGGGCGCGATCGAGAACAGGTTCTCGTCGTGGAAGTCGCCGCCGCGGTTGTAGAAGCGGATGACGTCCTCGAGGGTCGCGATGCCACCGTTGTGCATGTACGGACCGGTGAGCTCGACGTTGCGGAGGGTCGGCGTCTTGAACGCGTTGTCGACCTGGATGTTGAGGCCGGTGATGTCAGGCATCAGGCCGAACTCGGTGAGGAGCGGGTTGGCGAGCGCGCGACGGGAAGCCGAGAGCGGCGTTCCATTCGGGTGCAGGCCGTTCACGCCCGGATCCTCTCCCGGCGGACGCACGGCGATGTTGTAGAAGCCTTCGTCATAGACGACGCCCGGAGCGGAGATGAGGGTGCCGCGCTGGTTGCCGTTGAAGAGGAGCTGATACTCGCCGAGGGGGAACCCGATGATGAGGACCTCGATCGACATCTGGCAGTTGATCACGCTGACGATGGTCTCCACGAAGGCCTCAGGGCCGAACTGCGGGACCGGAGTCATGATTTCCGTCGCAAACGTGCAGGGGAAGGTGTTGCGGGCTCCCAGCGGCACGTGCGCGAGCAGGTTGTCGTTGATGTCGAGGATGTCGATGCCACCCGTGATCGGGAAGTTGAGCTGCTGGATGTGCGGCTCGATGCCGAGCGGCGGCTCCTCGTAGAGCTGCGTCGCGAGCAGCTCGGCCGTCAGGTCAGGCATGTAGGCCAGAGGCATGGGCGCGAGGCGCGGGTCAGCCGGCGGCGGGTTGCCGACGCCAGGCTCGAGGGGCAGCGGGTCGACCACGTCGGGGATGCCGTCGTTGTCGTCATCCGGATCGGCGTTGTTGCCGATGCCGTCGCCGTCGGTGTCGATCCACTCCGTCGGGTCGGTCGGGAAGGCGTCGATGATGTCGGGCACCTTGTCGCCATCGCCATCGGGAGTGCCGACGGGGAATGCGCCGATGCCGGCGAGGACGTCGCCACCGATCTTGCCACCGTAGGTGGCGACGGTGAACATGCTGGTGATGTGGCACTCGCGGCAGTTGGTGCCGGGCATCGCGGGATCAAGGTTGAAGAAGAGGCGGAGGCCGCGAAGCTCCTGATCGGTCATCAGGTGGCGGGCGTCGCCCATCGGACCGTTGTTCTCGATCCACTGGTCGTAGCGCGTCTCGTCGGAGACGAGGGTCGCCTCGTACATCTGCACGGCGAGGCCGAAGAAGAGCGCCATGTTGGCCTGGATCTGCGGAGTGCTCGGAGCGACGTTGCCACCGCTCCACCACTCGGGCTTGAACGCGGCGCTGATCATCTGGCGGTAGGTCTGGGTGAGGCCGTTGCCCGGGGCCGCGATCGAGCCGAGCACGCTGTCGGTCGGGTCGACCTTCTGGTTCTCGAGCGCCTTGTGGTCGAGCATCTTGCGCGCTGCATGAACCCACGTGCGGCCCGCAGCAGCCATCTCGACGTCGCTGTTCACGGGACCGACGGCCTGCGACGCGAGCGAGGCGTGATCCACCTGGATCTGGACCTGCTCAAGCGCGCCGGTATCTGGATTGATCTTCCACACGCGGGCTGCGTCGTCCACGGGCCCGAAGGGATTCACGCCGTTGAACCACGCATTCGCGCGGCCATCCCAGAACTGCCGCACGTAGTACACGGAGTTGACGGTCGACGGCGCGTTGCGGTCCGTGACCTGGCGGTGCGGGAAGTCGTTGTTGTCGAGGAAGACGGTCTCCTCGATCGGAGTGATGAGCTCGTTTCCATTCGGGTCGAGCTGCACGAACTGGCGGCGGTCGACACCGGACGAGCCGATGACGTCATCCTCGTTGAAGGTCTGCTGGGTGAAGCGGTCCGCGGGATTCTGGAAGCGCACCGTGGGGAAGAGCGCTGCCGGAATGGGCGAACCCGGCACGCAGCCCGGCGTGAATTGGCCGTCTGCGCCCGGATGGGCGAGGTTGGTGACGCGCGAGTCGGCGCCCGCGTGGTGGTGGCAGGTGGCGCAGGCTGTCTGGTTGTCGCTGCCGAGGCGGATATCCCAGAAGAACGCCTTGCCGAGGCGGACGGCCGCATCGCGGTCGGCGATGAAGTCGATCAGGTTCGTTGGCTCGGGCCGAGGGATAGTCTTGAGCGACGGCTCAAGGAACTGCGCCTGCGATGCCCCTGCGATCAGCAAGGACACAACGGCAGCAAACAGCAACTTCACGGTTCCCGCGATATGGCGATACATGTGCCACCTCAATCAACCCCAGAATGTGGACCGGCGGGGACGAAACCGCAGGTCAAGGTCATCCGGACGAAGGATGCCCTCAACGCCCGCAAAATGGGACGGGCGTCGCAACATCATGGGAGCGGCTGCGCGCAAGTCAAATACATGTAAGTGCTTAGAATCCGCAGTCGCAGCACAACCGACTCGCTACGTTTGGAAACGCGCCATTCTCGGAAGTCGAGGCAAGATTCGCTGTGATTCTTGAATGACCACCGACGAAACAAAACCGCCCCTCGGCACGGCGAGGGGCGGGCGAGGAATGCGTGACGCACTCCTGTTGTGGGTGAGTGTGCGCGGGCGTTACGGGCAGGCGCCCCAGCTTCCGAGCAGGATCGCGAGATCGCCGCCATCGACGAGGCCGGAGCCATCGATGTCTGCTGCACCAGCGGCGGCGCCCTTGGCCATCCATGCCGCCAGCACGATGGTGAGATCGTCGCCTGTCACGGCGCGATCGCCGGTCACGTCTGCCGCACAGGGCGGCTCGCACGAATCGATGAGCCCGTTGCCGTTCACATCCACGACGGCTCCGTTGCGCTCGATCTCGCACGAATCGATCAGTCCATTGCGGTCGCAGTCGCCGATCCAGGGATCCGCGAGGGCGAGGTTCTCCGCGAAGGTCCGCAGCGGAGTGGCGCAGTTCGCTGTGCGGCCAGCCTGACCGATCGCAGGTACCTGCCCGCCGCTCGGGAGCGGCATCGAGGGGTGGTCGAACGGCGCACGCTCATCGCGAACGCGCTCGTCGGTGAGCGTGCGAAGGAACGCTGCGAGCGCCGAGACATCGGTGTCCGTCAGGTCCATCGCCAGCATCGTCGGGGCAAGGTCGCTTTGATTCGCCTCATGGAAGTCACCGCCGCGGTTGTAGAAGCGGATGACGCCCTCGAGGCTGGCGACGCCTCCGTTGTGGAAGTAGGGGCCGGTGAGCTCCACGTTCCGCAGGCTTGGCGTCTTGAACGATCCGTCGACGCGGGGCTGGAGGTTTCCGCCGTTCCAGAGCTGCCCGAACTCGGGCAGGAAGCTGTTGAGGTAGAGACGCCGCGCCGCAGCGAGCGGCACCCCGTTCGGATGCGTGCCGCCGACGCCAAGATCATCGGAGGTCGGGCGCACGCCGAGGTTGTAGAAGCCCTCGTCGTACATGATCAGCGGCTCGCTGTAGAGGTATCCCTGATCGACTCCATCGATGGTGAGCCGATAGGCGCCCAGCGGGAAGTTGAACAAGGCGACCTTCAGCGAGAGGCGGCAGTTGCGCGTGCGAGCCTCGACCTGCAGCGCCGCCGTCGAGCCGAGATGCGGCACGGGCACCGCCGGAGCATAGGTGAAGTGACATGGAAAGCTCTCGCGCGGGATCATCGGCACGTGCACGGCGAGCTTGCCCGATGGGTCGTACAGGCGGATGCCGTCGCCGGTCAGCGTGAAGTCCATCGGCATCACCGAAGGCTCGAATCCGTAGGGAGGCTCCTCCCACATCATCGTGCGGCGGTGCATGCCGTCCATGCCGGTCATGTAGGCGATCGGCTGTGGCGCGTACTCGACCTCCGCCTGCGGCGGAGCCTCGGGCACGTTGAGCGGGTCGAGCGGGAACGGATCGATCGCGTCGGGAAGCCCGTCGTTGTCGTCGTCGGGGTCGGCGTTGTTGCCGATGCCGTCGTGATCGGTGTCGACCCACTCGGTCGGGTCAAGCGGGAAGGCATCGATGATGTCGGGATAGGTGTCGGAGTCGGAGTCCACGGCACCCGGGAAGTTGCCGCCGCCATTCCCGCCGCCGCCGCCGCCGAACTTCCCGGCGTAGGTCGCGACGGAGAAGAGCGAGGTGACGTGGCACGCGCGGCAATTCGTCGGCGGGAGCGTCGGATCAAGGTTGAAGAACAGCCGCAGTCCGTACAGCTCCTGGTCGGTGAGGAGGCCAGGCGCGCCGCCGTTCGGTCCATTCTGCTCGATCCACTGGTCGTAGCGCGAGTCATCGGAGACCAGCGTGCCCTGGTAGAGCTGCAGCGCGAGGCCGAACATGAGCGGCATGTTCGCCTCGAGCATGGTCACGCCCGGCTGCACCTCGACATCCGCCCGCCACTGCGCATTGAACGCTGCTCGGAACATGTCGTCGTAGCGGAGCGTCAGGCCGCTGCCCGGCGCTGCGTACGCGCCAAGCACGCTGTCGGTGGGACTCACCTTCTGCGTGGCGAGCGCATTCGTGGGCAGGAGCTTCCGCGCGACGTCGATCCAGCCGCGGCCGTGCGCAGCCATCTCGACGCCGTTGTTGACGGGTCCGACTGCCTGCGAGGCAAGGGAGGCATGATCGATGTTGATCTGCACCTGCGTGGGTTGCCCGCTGATCGGATCCACGCGCCAGACACGCGCGTTCGGGTCGACGGGACCAAAGGGATTCGCTCCGTTGAACCACGCATTCGCGCGGCCATCCCAGAACTGGCGAACGTTGTAGATCGCGTTGATCACGGATGGCGCGTTGCGCTTGGTCACCTGGCGGAAGCGCTCGCCGTTCGCGGTGAAGACGGTCTCTGGCAGATCCGCGCAGATTTCGTCGCCATCGGCTGTGATGCCCACGAATTCCTCGCGGAGGACGCCGGGCGAACCGACCACGTCATCGCTGTTGCGCTGGCGCTTGCTGAAGCGGTTGTTCGGATTCAGGAACTTCGTCAGCGGGAAAAGCGCCGAAGTCGCGCGGCCGCCGGGCGTGATGCCTGACGAGAACGCGCTGTTGGCGCCGGGGTGGAAGATGTTCTCCACGCGCGGGTCCGCGCCGGCGTGATGGTGGCACGTCGCGCAGGCCGTGATGCCGTCGCTTCCGAGACGGACATCCCAGAAGAGCGCCTTGCCAAGGCGGATGGCGGCGTCGCGATCGGCGACGTATTCGAAAATGGTGGTAGGAATGGGAGCCGGGATGGTCTTGAGCGATGGCTCGAGTGGAAGTGGCTCATCCTGCGCGTGGGCAAGAGCAGGGGCCAACAAACTGATCGCAGCAGCCAAGCCCGCGTGTGACAGCACGCAGCGCAACTTGAACATTGCGAAACCTCTGGCGTCGAATTGATTGTGTCGGTTCGAACGGGACGAACGTGAACCGACCGTCTGCACCCACTGCAGAACGTTCTGAGAGTAGGTCGTAAACCCATACAGTCAAGGAAATTACGCGCGAAAATCAAATCCAATTCAGAGTTGGTTTTCTTCGCAGTCGCAGAGCGGGTCAGTACGAGGGCGTCCCTGATTCCTCGGGAGGCCGGTAGCCCGGGATCGGTCGAGCGCGGGGCGAGTCGGTTCGATCGAGCGCGGCGATGTGCGGGCGCTGGTTCGGCGGAAACACTGCAAGCGCAGCCCGCGCCGTTCCCATCGGGTTCCCGAGGGCAGGGCATGAACTCCATTTGTCGAGACGCTGGTTTCCAAACCGCACCATTCCCGTGTGCCCGTTGAGGTTGTTGTCGACCTCCTCGTCGGGGTCGTAGAAACCGAAGCCCCAGCGGATGTCCTTGATGACCTCTCGCGGCGCGGTCAGGAACGTCCAGCCGGGGCGCCCATAGATGCCCCGTGCCTGCATGTACTCCTTGAGATCCGCGGGCGAGTCTTCCGCCAATGAGAAGCTGTAGAAGCGAAGCGGCTTGCCCATGATCGGCTGCAGGTAGTCATACGCCGCCGCCATGTTGCGGGTCATGTCGGCGCAGATTCCCGTGCAGTGCACGTAGAAGAACGTCGCCGCGAAGATCTGCCCCGCCATGAGGTCGTCTTGGAACCTGACGGTCCTGCCATCCTGGTCGCGCAGGGCATGGTTGCGGAACGAGCGTGTTCCATCGGGATTCATGATGAAGGCGCCGAGCTTTGGCTCGAAGGCGCCGTCTGGGTGGGACGCTCCCGCGCGAGGCTTCTCATCGCGATCAAGGCCCGCGCAGCTCGCGAGCAGCGCAGGCATGAAGAGCGACGTGAGCGCGCTCCGCCGCCGCATGGACGCTTGCTCGGAAGGAATGCGACCGCTGTCCGGGTTTCCGCTCGCCATCTCGTAATCCTCCGACATCTGGATCAATCGGGCAAGTCCGTGGCCCACCGCGCACGCCAGGACGACGAGGCGAGCGCGGCAGGGCCCCGGATGCTCTTGGCGCAGGCATGCCTGCGACTCTGGGGAGGATGCCGTCAATTGCACGTAAGTCCATGCGGCGCTTGCGAAATTCGGGCAATCGCCCTGCGGACCCTCGTGCCGACACAGTCTTTCGCGCAGCAAAAACACCACATCGCGGTGCACAACCGAGGTCCTTCTCTCGAGGAACCCAGACTGAGGCAACCGCGAAATGGCGGCGTTCTCACGCTGTTACAGGCGGGAGGCCACGCTCGTCACGCCGAGCGGCCTCGCAGGGGTCCAGTTGGGGATCTTGCCGGGCTTGATCGCGATCTTCGACTCCGTGCCTGGGAGCACGGGGCGCGCGTCAGCGGGGAAGAGGCGCACGAAGAGGCGCGCCGTTGCCTCGGGCGAGCCTTGCGCGGGGCAGGCGGCCCACTTGTCGAGCTGGTGATTGCCGAGGCGCACCATGCCGGTGTGTCCCGACAGGTTCTGGTCGAGTTCCTCGTTCGGCTCGCCGAAGCCGAAGGCCCAGCGGATGTCGGTGATCGCCTCGCGCGAGCCGGAGAGGAATCTCCAGCCCGGCAGCCCGTAGATGCCGCGAGCCTTCATGTACTCCTTCATCACCGCAGGGGAATCCTCGGCGAGGGAGAACATGTAGAACTGCACGGGATTGCCCATGATCGGCTTCATGAGCGCATACGCCTTCTTCATCTGATCGGTCATGTCCGCGCAGATGCCGTTGCACTGCGCGTACTGGAAGGTCGCGCCGAAGACCTTGCCCTCGATGAGGTCGCGCTGGAAGTAGACGGTGCGACCATCCTGGTCGACCAGCTTGTGGTCGCGGAAGACGCGGGTTCCGTCGGGTCGCATGGCGAACGCGCCTCGGCCCTCGGGGATCTGCGGCTCGGGCGAGGCGACGCGCTGCAGGGTGCGCCCGCAGCCGCCGAGCATGAGGAGCGCCGCGGGGAGGATGAGACCTCCGAACGAAGCGCGTCGCGTGAAGTTGTTCGATTCAGATGCCATCTTCTGATCGGGAGTCATTTGTGGGTCTCTGCCGCTGGGGGCGGCTGTACTGGGCTTGCTTCAGCTCCCCACGCCGCGCGCGTCAGGACGACGGGACGCGCGCGACGGGGAAGCCTTCGAGTGGCTGATTAGGGCACGATGTCCCAACGGAACATCATGGCGTGGTCTTCATGGGTGAGGTTGTGGCAGTGCATGGGGTACCGCCCGAGGAAGTCGACGAACCTCATGTACACGGTGACTTCATCGCCTGCGTAGAGCGGGTGCGCATCCTTGCGGCCCTGGTAGATCGTTCCCTCGACGGAGCTGCCGTTGCGGGTGATCCAACGCGGCTCGATCAGGTGGTTGTGCACGGGGTGCGCCCAGCCGCCGGAGGTGCTGAAGTGCCAGATCTCCGCGGTGTTGATCTTGCACTCGGCGTCGCAGCGGTTCTCGTCGAAGAGCAGGCCGTTGACCGTCCACATGCCGTTCGTTCGGTCGAAGTGGAAGGAGCGGTGGCGCGCGACCGGGAGATCCATCGGCGGGAGCTCGCGCAGCGAGGTCGGCACGCGGCTGTTGTCGGCGACGGCGCCCGGACGGATGATGAACTTCAGCAGCTTCGGGGCGGTCGCCATCGGCAGCGTGTTGCCCGTGGGGCCGCGGCCGTTGGTCTGCTCGGCGCGATTGACGAGGTAGAGCTCGGTGGTCGTCTCGGGCAGCTGGCTGAAGTCCACGATGATGTCGGCGCGCTCGGCGACGCCGAGCGGCACGTGGTTCAGCTCCATCGGCGCCGGCAGCATGTTGCCGTCGTTGGCGATGTACTGGAAGGTCATGCCGTTCGAGAACCAGACGTCATGGAAGCGGGCGATGCCGCTGTTCAGGACGCGGAAGCGGTACTTGCGGCGCTCGACCTCGAAGTACGGCTGCACGCGGCCGTTCACGAGGTACTTGTCGCCGAGGACGCCGTCCATCTCCATGGTGTTGAACGACAGCATGCCGGCCTGGTCGTACGCGCGATCCGCAAGGACAAGCGGGATGTCGTAGCGGTTGCGCACGCGCTTGCCGTCGGGAACGCCGCTCGGCAGGCGGAAGGCATCGGGGTTCGTGTCGTTCTCGTTGCCGCTGTCGCGGTCATCGAAGAGCAGGAACATGCCCGCGAGTCCGCGGTAGACGTTGGCGCCGGTGAAGTCGTGGCAGTGGTCGTGGTAGAAGAGCGTGCCCTTCGCCTCGCGCGGATCGCCGCCCGCGTAGATGTTGCCGTAGTGGCAATCGCGGTAGCTGCCGGGGTGGTAGTAGTCCCACGGACCGCCATCCGACTCGGGCGCGTGGTGGCCGTTGTGGATGTGGGTGATGATGTCGCAGCTGCCGAAGCTCGGCATGACCGGCGGCATGGCGTTCTCGTAGCGCACCATCACGGGGCGACCGTAGCGCATCATGAAGGTCGGCCCCGGGACGGAATCGTCGTAGCTCGTGTGCGGGCACAGCGCGAGCTGCGGGTGCGAGCGCACCATCGCCTCGCAGATCTCCATCTTGTAGAAGTCGACCGCGGGGAACTCGTCGTATCGCTGGTGGCGCGAGAAGTCCGGCACGGGATCGAGCGCCGCGAACGGCGGCAGTGGCACCGCGTAGCGCGCGAAGGCAAGCGGCTGGATCCAGGGAGTCGTGTAGGGACTCGTGGGATTCTCCGCCAGCTTCAGATGGTTGTACTTGGTGTTGATGAAGAAGGCGCCCGAAGCGAGCGCGCTGCCCTTCATGAACGCCCGGCGATTGACCGAGCCCGTAGAGTGGCCGAGAGACGATGGGTGGCGGTTAGACAAGGACCGCCTCCCGCGTGCTCAGCGCGAGGGTCTTGCCATAGACCGACGGAATGAATAGACCACCTGCGAACAGGTGTGCGCCATGCGACGACAACATGGGGTTGCACTCCAACCGAGAATGTGTTGTTCAGCGCTTCCAGCCGGGACGACCAACGGGGCGCGGACATGGGGGGGTCCGCTGACGCTTCACGACCATATCATCCACTCGGATGGCGAGGGTGCAAGGACGGACGCGCAAAATGGGCGCAATTTTGCGCCCACGCAGACACCGGCATCCGTGGTTGCCTCTTCATCTAGGCGGTAAATCAACCGCAACATGGCGGTGGTTTCGCCTTTTGCTTCCCTCTAGTGCGCGGTCACGGCTGTCACGTGCGTTGACTTCAGAGCATTTTCCGAAATTCGCCATTGCCTGTGAAAATGGCCACGTGCGGACGAAGATCGCCGACGCATCGCGCGAAAGCCACGCTAGGTTGTAAGTGCATGAGCGCGCTCGCCCTAACCATGCTCGCCACGCTCGGACTCGGTGGCATCGCGTCGGCTGCAGAGATTTACTCTACGTCGTTCAATTCCTACGGGACGGGCACGCTCGCGGGGCAGCAAGCGTGGATCGGCACCGGCGGAACCTGGGCGGTGAGCGGCGTGACGAATGCACCGCAGCTCGCCGCGAACGTAATCGGACCTGGGGTCGATCAAAATGTTGCGCCGGTCGGCGGCAAGGGGCGCATGGCGCGTCTCTGCAGCGAGCGTTTCCTGAACGGACGCACGAAAGCATGGCTCGATCTCGCGAACAGCGGCCGATGGGCGACGGCGAGCGCCGGCGGAAACGACGTGCTCGAGACTCGCGTGAAGCTGTTCATTCCGAGCGGACAGGCGCTCACCTCGACGTTCGGCATCATGATCTCTCGCACCGCGCTCGAGACATCCGGCGGATTCCTCGTGAGTGCGCAGACTGGCGCGATCTCGTTCCTGAACGGCGGCTATGCCCCGGCGAACCGCGTGGCGACTGGCGTGACGGCTGCGCTCGATGCTTGGAACGACTTCGTGTACCGATGGAACACGCTGACGGGCGCAGGCGAGTTGCTGCTGAACGGCGCGTCCGTCGCGGTTCACACGACGAGTTCGTTCGGATCCGTCTACGCGGCGAACCTGCTGGCGACCACGGACGCGACGCCGGGAACCCTGAATGCGTACGGCTATTTCGATGACTTCGCCGTCGCTGCGGTCGCGCCCGCAGCGGCGTGCGCAGGCGACTTCAACGGCGACGGCGTTCGCGATGCCGCGGATCTCGCGGTGCTGCTGGGCGCATGGGGAGCGGCCGACGGGGACCTGAATGCCGATGGCACCACCGATGCCGCAGACCTCGCCGCGTTCCTGAGCGGCTGGGGCGCGTGCCCGTAGAGGTTGGACCTGCCCACGCTGAACGGTTCAAAAACGACAACCGGAAGGCCTTGAAGCCTTCCGGTTCGTCTTGAGAGCGGGTGAAGGGGATCGAACCCTCGACATTTACCTTGGCAAGGTAACGCTCTACCGCTGAGCTACACCCGCATTTGCCAGCCGCGAACAGGTCGCGGGTCGGGAAAGATAGCAGAAGTTCCGGGTTCGGCAAGGGGAGGTCCAGGCGGGACTTGAAGCCCCTTCGGGGGGGCTTCGCACAGCCCTCGCAGCCCTCCCAGACCGTCGTGTTCCCGCGGCACCGCCCGCCTGACGTCGGGGAAGGGCGCCAACGGAAAACGAAACGGGCGCGGCCGTGGAGCCGCGCCCGTCTGTTGGATCGCATGGCTCAAGCCGTGCGGCGCTACTTGTCCGACTCAGGCAGCCCCATGCCGCGGCGGTCTGGACCCACGGGCTTCGGGGTTGGCTTGTAGCCGTTGGTGCGAACCTGCTCAAGCAGGACCTCGACGGCCTTCTCGAGCTGCGGGTCGCCGCCATCCTTCATCTTCGACGGGTCGTCGAGGACCTCGATGGTGGGGTCGATGCCGTGACCTTCGACGCCCCACGTGCCGTCCGTCTCGTAGAAGCCGAAGGTCGGCACGCTGATCGAGCCGCCGTCCATGAGTCCGGGGTTGCCGGAGATACCGACAAGTCCGCCCCACGTGCGCGTGCCGATGACCTCGCCAAGCTTGTTGTGCTTGAAGAGCCACGGGAACATGTCGCCACCCGAGCCTGCGAGGCCGTTGATCAGCATCGCCTTCGGTCCACGGTGCCCGTCCGGCGGCCACGCCCACTCGCGCGCGTCGCGGCGCGCCCAGTAGTTGGTGATCGGACGGTTGAGAAGCTCGATGAACCGCGTCGGAATCTGGCCGCCGCCGTTCCAACGGTCATCGATCAGGAGCGCGGGCTTCATGCGCTGCCCGAAGAACTGGCGCACGAGCTCGGTCTGTCCATCGACGCCCGTGTTCGGGACGTAGATGTAGCCGACCTTGCCTTCGGAAAGCTCGTCCACGCGCTTGCGCTTCGCCTCGACCCAGGCGCGGTAGCGCAGGCTGTCCTCGCTCGCGATCGGCGTGACGACGACATCCTTCGCATCCTTGTCCATCATCGGCTTCTTCGAGACGGTCAGGACGGTCGACTTGCCCGCGAGGCCCACGAACGGCGCCCAAGGGTCCGTCGATGGGTCGACCGGCTCTCCGTTGACGGCGAGCAGGTAATCGCCCTCCGACACGCCGAGGCCCTGCATCGCGAGCGGCGAACGCGCATCGGTGTCCCATGCGCCGCCGCCGACGAAGCGCACGAGCTTCCAGGCCTTCGCGGGCGAGCCATCCTCGTTCGTCGCCGGCGCAAAGTCGCAGCCAAGAAGGCCGACCGTGCGGCTCGGCACGCTCTCGGTATCGCCTTGACCCTGAAGGTACGCGTGCCCGACGTTGAGCTCGGAGATCATCTCGGAGATCAGGTAGTTCAGGTCCTCGCGGGTCACGACCGCAGGCAGCATCGCCTCGTACTTGGTGCGGATCGCCTTCCAGTCGACGCCATGCATGCCCGGCTCGTAGAAGTAGTCGCGCATGATGCGCCAGGCATCGGCGAGGATCTGCGCGCGCTCATGGCGCGGATGCACCTCGACGAGCATCGGGCTCGCGACGATGGGCTTCGGCGAGGCGCCGGCTCCCGATCCCGCGATCGAAGCGCCGCCTCGCCCGCCCATCAGGAGCTTCTTGCCGTCGGCGGAGATGTCGAAGCGGGTGCCGACGGCGCCCGTCTTCTCCGCCAGCGTCCGCTCGGTGAGATCGAAGATGCGCACGGTGCCGTCGCGTCCGAAGATCAGCTCATTGCGGTCGTTGAATCCGACCGAGCCGTACTGACCGGGCGGGGACGGGAGCATGATCGCGCGCGCCTCGAAGCCGTCGAGCTCGATCTCGACGTCCTTCTTGCGCTCCTCGCGACGACCCTCGCCTTCGCGGGGCTCCGCCTGCTTGACCACGCGCGAGCCGCTGACCGCCGTCTTGACGGCGGCACCGTCGGCACCGACCGAACTCGCGGAGCCGCTGATGGCATCGCCCTCGATCTTGAGATCGAGCTCGAACGCCATGTTGTTGACCGTGCCCGAGAGCTTGAGCGCGCCGGTCGCGGCGTCGAAGGAACCGCTCAGCTCACCCGCGCCCATGCGCGAGGAGACGGTGCCCTTCACGGCGCCGTCGGTGACGGTCAGCTCCATCGTGAACTCGAGCGCTTGCTCGCCCATCTGCACCGAGCACTTCCACGTACCCGCAGCGCCGGAAGGCGCGGCAGCAGGGGCGTCCTTCTTCTCGTCCTGCGCAGCGAAGTCGACGACAACACCAGCCTCAGCCTCTGCGCCGCGGCGTCGGCGTCCACCGCCTGGGGGCGCGCCACCGCCGCCCGGGGGAGCGCCCGCGCCTGGATTCGCAGCTGGACCGCCGCCACCGCCGCCCGACGGACGTCCATCGTCCTTCTGGCCCTCCTCGTCGCTCGTCGGCAGCCATCCAAGCTTCACGTCCTTGCGAAGGGGAACAGCGATGAGCACCGTCGCGTTGCTGTAGATCCAGGTGGTGTCGAACTCGCCGTAGGTCGGTGCGAAGTTGCGCTGGCTCTTGTACGCGAGCCACTCGCCCTTGCGGTCGAACGCAGGCTCGGAGTCGTCGAAGAACCCGCTCGTCACCTGGTGCTTCGCCTTCGCGGCGTCCTGCTCCTTGGTGTCGAACAGATAGACGGCCTCGAGATGGCTGCCGTCGCACGAGCGCGACCAGGTGATCCAGCGCGAGTCGTTCGAGAACGAGATCG
Source organism: Planctomycetota bacterium (assembly GCA_041183345.1). Taxonomy (GTDB): domain Bacteria; phylum Planctomycetota; class Phycisphaerae; order Phycisphaerales; family SM1A02; genus QWPT01. Next base: position 5,507 of record JBEGLX010000065.1, on the reverse strand, counting down.
GGCACGTGCGCGGCGCCTCGGGGTTCGTGTCGATGCGCGTGGTCGCGCCATCCTCGAGCTTCACGAGGTCGATGTTGCCCGCCTTGTCCTGGATGACGACCGACTTCGAGTCGGGCGCCCACGTGATGCCCGTGCGGAACCCGCCTCCATCCTTCGTGATCTGCTTCACATCGCCCTTGCCATCGCCGCCCTTGCCGTCTGCGGCCATGGTGTAGAGCTCGTATTCACCGGTCGCATCGCTGAAGTAGGCGATCGACTTGCCATCGGGGCTCCACGCGGCGCTGCGCTCGAAGATGCCGTCGGTGCGCGTCATGTTGCGCGGAGTGCCGTTCTCGGCAGGCGCCGACCAGATGTCGCCGCGCCCGATCACCGCCACGCGCTTGCCGCTCGGCGAGATCGCGGCGCCCTGGATGTTCTCCGCGGCATCGACGGTGGCCACGCGCAGCGTGTCGCGGTCGCCGGGCACGGTGATGTCCACGGGCACGGCTGCGCCCGTCTCGAGATTGAGCCGCATGATGCGGTCGCCGTGCTGGAGAACCATCTCGCCCACGCCGCCCTCATCGGGCCCGATCGCGGGCCACTTCACGTCGTGGGTCTTGAAGCGCGAGACCTGCTCGGTCTTGCCCGAATCGACGTCGTAGCTGAACACGTTCAGCACGTTCTCCTCGGCGCCGCTCCGGTCGGAGAGGAAGTACACCTTGCGCCCGTGCCACATCGGCAGGGTGTCGGTGCCCTCCCAGTCGGTGATGCGCTTCGCCTCGCCCGTCTGCAGGTTGAACAGCCACACATCGGTCGCCATGCCGCCGCGGTAGCGCTTCCAGGTGCGGTTGTCGGTCGAGTGCGGCGTGTACGCCAGCCACTCGCCTGACTTGTCGATCGCGCCGTTCGCGCCGTAGGGCACGGGCAGCTTCTCGGGAAGGCCGCCCTTCGCAGGCACGGTGTAGAGCTTCTGAGCGCGCGCGAGTCCCTCGAGCGCGGAGGTCATGAAGATCAGTCCCTTGCCGTCGGGAGTCCAGTCGCAGAGCCCTTCGGGGGCGGGATGATGGGTCACGCGCTGGGGGATCCCGCCGCCGATCGGCAGCGTGTAGAGATCGGTCGCCTGGTCGTAGTTGGCGCGGAACGCGATCGACTGCCCGTCGGGCGAGAAGCGCGGCGAGCCCTCGAACCCGCGCGGGCTCGCGACCGGCGTCGCGACGCCGCCTTGCTTCGGGACGATCCAGAGGTCGTTGCCGTAGACGAAGACGATGTCGGTCTTCGAGATGTCCGGGTAGCGGCAGAGACCACGGGTCGGGTCATCGGACGGTGCGGTCGAGAGAAGCGCCGACGCAAGAGCGGTGGCGCACGCGGAACCAAGCGTGATGGATGGCATGGGTGCCGAATCCTACGGAATAGGACGGACTCGATTGCCCCGCCGCAGCCGTCGTTGCGGATTTTCTCTGTTTGACAACAGCGCCCGAAGCTCAGGGCTTCGCGAGCAGGGCGACGCGGCGCGAGCTCACCACCACGCCTCCCGGCGGCTCCACGGTCACGGCGAATCCAACGGGGCGCGAGACATGGAGATGCGCGCGGACGGGGATCAGCACGCGACCGCTGCTGGAGACATCGAAGACGCCGCCATCGACGGGGTAGCGTTCGTCACGATCGGCATCGAAGATCCACAGCTGGTATTGCTCGCGCGCGGGGTCGTTCGGCGCAAGTCCCTCGATCTCAAGCAGCCCCTCGTCGCTGGCAGGGTCGAAGTACGCCTCGCCCGCGACTTGCCCGACGATGTGGTCATCCTGCGTTCCCGCCCACTTCCAGTGGACGGCGTTGGGATGGCTGCGCACGAAGGAGACGGGATCACTCGCCTGCGGCTGCCGCGCATCGCGCGCGATCAGCACGGCAAGGGTTCCGAGTACGCCGATCAGCGCGCCGGCTGCCACGCCGGGGACCCAGCTCTTCTGCTGCGTGGCGGGGAATGGGATGGGATTCGGCGCGTGCAGCGCCTCCGAGAGCTGCGAAAGCTTCGACTCCAGGCGCGCGGGCGGCGGGGCGAGATCGCGCGTGGCCTCGAGAGCCGCGAGTTCCGCAGCCGCGAGCTCGAGCGCCTGGCATTCGTGCTCGAGGTTGATGCCGAGCTTGGCTGCGAGCGCCAGTTCGTCGGCGTCGAAGCCGCCGCCGTAGAGGGCGACGTCAGCCGCACGCTCGAGGAGCGCCTCGCGGGGATCCTGCGAAGGAGGAATGGCAGCACTCACGTCGTCCGCCCTTCCGTTGGTCGCTCGGTGCTGTCTCCAGAGCCGCGCGCGAGTTCCTCGGGCGAGATCACGCCTTGCTCGGCGAGGATCTGCCTGATCTTGATGAGTCCCCGTCGCGCGTGCGTCTTCACCGTCCCGAGCGGCATGCCCGTGGCGGTTGCGATCTGCTCGTGCGAGAGTCCGTGGTGGATCGCAAGCTGAAGCACCTGCTGCTGCTCCGGGCGCAGTTCGGAGAAGGCGCGCTGCGCGAGGACCTTCTGCTCGCCGGCCTCCGTCTCATCCGTCCGCTCGGTGGGATCAGCGACAGCCTCGGGGATCTGAGGCACCTCGGGGCGGCGCATGCGCCTGCGCCCACGGTCGATCAGTCGGCGTCGCGCGATCATCGCCACGAAGGTCGTCTCGCTGGCGATCGATGCGTCGAAGCGCGCGGCGCTCTTCCACAGGTCGATGAAGATCTCCTGCACCGCATCCTCTGCATCGGATGGGCTCGAGCAGAGCTTGCGGGCGAGGCTCCACACGAGTCCGCTGAAGCGCGCGATGCACTCATTGGGCGCCGCAGGGTCGCCGCGCGCTACGCGCTCGAGGATGGAGGTTGACTCGGGTTGCAAGCGAGACCCTGGGAAGCGGCGAGTGTAGCCGAATGCAGGGGGCGCAGACGCCCACGCTACTGGGCTGATTTGCTCGACAAGCTGGTCGCGAGGTCGGTGAGTTCAAGGTTGACGCGCGCTGTGGACTTTCCAAGGGCATCGACCGATTGATTGATCTTCTCGCCGACGACAGCGGCTCCCTGGATGGCCTGCGGGTTCAGGCTTGCCGAGAAGTAGGTGCGCAAGTCGACCAGTTCGCGGCGGAGCGAGTCCGATGCCGCGAGCGCAGCGCTCAGTTCGACCTTCAGATCGGAAATCTGCCGCTCGATCGCCTCCTTGCGCATGAGCATGGCCGCGCGCAGGTCGGTGTTCTTGATCTCCTCGCGCTGCTTGGCGTAGCTGGCGAGGAAGTCGTTCGCGGTCTTCTCGACGGAGTCGATGGCCTTCTTCACGTCCGCGGTCGCACCATCGAAGCGGTCAACGCTCGACGAGAAGCGGTCGAAGGCCTGCTTCGGCGGCACGGCGCCCCCAAGCATGGCTTCATACGCGGCCTTCGCGTCCTGCGCGGTCTGATCGAGCGCGCTGATCGAGCGCGCGGCGCTGTTCATGTCGAACGCCGTGGCATCCGACTTGCTGAACGCGAAGTGCTGGCAGGCGGGAACCAGGGCAGGAGTGGTCAGGATGAAGATGGCGAGGAGGAAGTTGCGCATGGTGCGTGGGGGGCGGAAAGAGTAGAGAGGAGAAAGTAGACCGAGGAGCGAGGGGTTTGGTTTCCGGGTCTCCTCTCTCCTTTCTGCTCTCTCCTCTCTCGTTCGCGGCTTCGCCGCGAACGGTGGGGGAGGGATTCGAACCCTCGAGACCCCGAAGGGTCTGCCGGTTTTCAAGACCGGTACTTTCAACCGCTCAGCCACCCCACCAAAGCCGCGCGTCGCGCGGGGCGGACAGTGTAACCCGAGCGCGGGCGGCGATCACGCCAGCTTCTCTGCGTGTCGGCTCGCGCGCGGCGTGAGCATCTTCGCGATGCAGGCGGTCCATCCGGTCTGGTGCGACGCACCGCAGCCACGGCCGGTGTCGCCATCGAAATACTCGTAGAAGTTCACCAGTTCGCGGAACGTCGGGTCGCTCGCGAACTTCTGGTGGACCGCCATGCTCGGGCGCGCCCCCGTCTCGTCGGGAAGGAACAGCTGCGCGTTCCGCCGCACGATCTCGTCGGCGGCGTCGAGGAGCGTGCCCTTGATGCCGCTGCCGAACGGGCACTCGACCTTGAAGTCGTCGCCGTAGTAGTGGTGGAACTTCTGCAGGCTCTCGACGAGCAGGAAGTTCATCGGCATCCAGATCGGGCCGCGCCAGTTCGAGTTGCCGCCGAAGAGGCCGGTCTGGCTTTCCGCGGGCTCGTACTGCACGGAGTACGACTTGCCGTCGATCCAGATCGCGTAGGGGCGCTCCGCCAGTTCCCGCGAGAGGCTGCGCACGCCGAACGGCGAGAGGAAGTGCCGCTCATCGAGCGCCTTCTTGAGGAGGCACTTCATGCGATGCCCGCGGAGGAGGGAGAGCAGTCGCCGCTCGCCGCGCCCAGGCTCGTCCCAGCGCGAGACGAGCGCCGCCATCTCGGGGCGCTCGCGCAGGAACCACTCCATGCGCGCGCGGAAGACCGGAAGCCGCTCGAGCACCTCGGGCTCGATCGTCTCGACCGCGAAGAGCGGGATGAGCCCCACGACGGAGAGCACCTTGATCGGCTCGATGCGGCCATCGGGGAGGTGCATCATGTCGTAGTAGAAGCCGTCGTCCTCGTTCCAGAGCCCGATGCCCTGGCCGCCCATCTTGGTCATCGCCTCGGCGATCTGCAGGAAGTGCTCGAAGAACTTCGCGGCCATGTCCTGATAGAACGGGCGCTCGTGGGCGAGCTCGATGGCCATGCGCATCATCGTGAGCGCGAACATCGCCATCCAGCTCGTGCCGTCGGCCTGCTGCAGGCGGCCGCCGCCCGGGAGCGGCTGCGAGCGGTCGAACACGCCGACGTTGTCGAGACCGAGGAAGCCGCCCTCGAAGATGTTGCGCCCGTCGGCGTCCTTGCGATTCACCCACCAGGTGAAGTTCAGCAGCAGCCGGCTGAACGCTGCGGCGAGGAAGTCGTGGTCGGAGTGTCCCGTGCGCGCGCGCTCGATCTGGAAGACGCGCCAGCACGCCCACGCGTGGATCGGCGGGTTGACGTCGCTGAAGTTCCACTCGTAGGCGGGTAGCTCGCCCGACGGGTGCATGTAGTGGTCGGTGAGAAGCTTCGAGAGCTGACCCTTCGCGAAGCCGGCGTCGATGTTGGCGATGGCGACGCAGTGGAAGGCGAGGTCCCACGCGGCGAACCACGGGTACTCCCACGTATCCGGCATCGAGAGCACGCTCGACGCCGCGAGGTGGCGCCACGATGCGTTGCGATGCGTCCTGCGCTCGTCGGGCGGCGGTGGCTGCGTCGGGTCGCCGTCGTGCCAGCGGCGGACATCGAACTCGTAGTACTGCTTCGAGAGCAGGAGTCCCGCGTACGCCTGGCGCTGGACGCGGCGCGCCTCCTTCGAGGGAAGTCCGCGGTGGACGGCTTCGTAGAACTCATCCGCCTCGCGCTGGCGCTGCTCGAGGAGCGCGGGGACATCGCGAGGGGAAAGGTCGCTGCCCTCGGGGCAGAGGACGAGGTCGA
>JBEGLX010000064.1:0-21541 GCA_041183345.1 Planctomycetota bacterium | reverse complement strand
CCAGAGGGAGCCGCCGCAGCGGCGACCGCTGAAGCACGAGTGCCCGCAGATGGAGGCAACGCCGGAATCTGCGGAACCACGTGCGTCAGGAGTCGACCCCGACACCCGTCCAAGCACCAGAGGGAGCCGCCGCAGCGGCGACCGCTGAAGCGGCGACCGCTGAAGCATGAGTGCCCGCAGATGGAGGCAACGCCGGAATCTGCGGAACCACGTGCGTCAGGAGTCGACCCCGACACCCGTCCAATCACCAGAGGGAGCCGCCGCAGCGGCGACCGCTGAAACTTCGGGAGCCGCCGCAGCGGCGACCGCTGAAACTTCGGGAGCCGCCGCAGCGGCGACCGCTCCATCAATGCGCGGCCGCCGTCGCCTTTCCGCGCGACGTCAGGAACAGCCCGAGGAAGATCACCGTCAGCACCACGGGCAGGATCGCCACCTGGCCGAGCGCATGCAGACCCGCATTCGCCTGGATCGTCGCCCACTGCGCGGCCTCCGCGCTGCCCGCCGCCGCGGCCTTCAGCGCATCGGCGGTGGTCCCCTCGGGGATGCCCGCCGCGATGCCCGCGTCGTACCACTTGCCGATCACCGGCAGCACGAAGCCCGCGCTCAGCATGCCAGCGCCGCCCATGATCGCGAGGCCGAGCGCGCCCGTCTGCGGGAAGCGCTCGTTCACGTAGCCGAGCATCGTCGGCCAGAAGAAGCACACGCCGAAGGCAAACACGGTCGCCGAGGCGAACAGCACTGGCCCCGTCGAGCGGCTCATCAGGAAGAGACCGGCAGCGCTCAGGACGGCGCTCGCGAGCAGCATGCCCATCGGCTGCAGGCGATGCACGAACGCGCCCGCGAACTGGCGGCCGACGGCCATCAGGCCGGTGATCCACACCAGCACGAGGATGCCCGACACGCCGGCGTTCTCGAGGATGCTCGGGATCCACTGGCCCGGACCAAGCTCGGTGGCCGCGGTCATGAGCATGCACACCACCATGAGCAGGAAGATCGGGTTCAGGCACGCCTTGAACATGTCGCCCGTCGAGACGCCCATCGCCACGCGCTCGGTGCGCGGCATCGACTGCCCGATGAACATGTAGCCGTACATCGCCAGCGGCACGAGCATCGTCGCGAACTGCACCTTCCAGCCGAGGCCGGCCTTCGCCAGCGCGAACGCGAGCAGCCCGCCGATCACGATGCCGCCCGGGAACCACACGTGGAACTGGTTCAGGCGCGTCGTCTTGTTGTCTGGGTAGAGCGCCGCGATCAGAGGATTGCAGGCAGCCTCGACCGAGCCGTTGGCGATGCCGAACAGCAGCGTGCCGAGGAAGAGGCTCCAGTAGTCCCACGCGAAGATGGTGAGCAGGATGCCTGCGAGGTGTCCGACGAACGCCAGTTTGACGATGCGGCCCATGCCGATCGCATCGCACAGTGGGCCGCCGAAGATCATCGCCAGCGTGAAGCCCCAGAAGGCGGTGCCGTTGATCCAGCCGACCTGCTCATTGGTCAGGCTGAACTCAGTCGTCCAGGTACCCATGGCTCCGCCGCGCAGGGCGAAGCTCATGGCGGTGACGATGAGCGCGAGGCAGCTCGCGTTGAAGAGGCGCGACGCGTTCGGTGCATTCGACATGGTGTGTGCTCCAAGGTGTGACGGGACGGGGCCGTACGACTCGCCTTGGACGCGAAGACTACGGGCGCGCGTGTGCGACCGCAAATCGCCGACCGGCACGGTCGCTCAGGCTCAGCCCGTCCAGTTCGAGAGCATCTCGGCGATATCCGCCGAGTCGACGATGCCATTCCCGTCGAGATCGGCGGGCGAACCGCTCGCGCCCCAGGCATTCAGCAGGATGCCGAGGTCGATGCTGTTGATCGAATTGTCGCCGTTGAGGTCTCCGACGGGCACGGTGCCGCCGTGGAAGAGGTGTTCCGCGGGCACGGCACCCGAGGCGCCGTTCGGACCGTTCCACGAGAGGATCACGCCAGCGCCGCCACCCGCCTCGAAGAACTCGACGCGCAGCCGATGCTTGCCCGCGCGCAGGGCGCGTATGCCCGTCACCGAGACCATGCCGTGCAGCCCATCGTTGTTCGCCACGAGATCGTCGCCCAGGAAGAGCTTGGAGCCGTCGTCACTGCTGATGGTCAGCGACCAGAGGCCCGTGACCGGGACATTGAGCCAGCCGGTGTAGACCGCGCCGACGTTGTCCGCACGCCCGCTGCCCGCGAACACGTCGCCGGTCGACGGGATGTTGATCACGGGAACGACCTCGCCCGCGTAGCTCGTGAGCTGCGAGAAGTCTGGCAGCACGGTCGGCGCCTCGAGCGCGTAGTAGGCGACGTCGACGCCCGGCAGCGTGCCGATGGGATTCTCCGGCTGCCGCGCGACGAGCGACTCGATCACGGCCACGGCCGACGAGGTCTGGCCGCTTGCCGGCTCGACCAGCGTGTACGAAAGGGACTGCTCGCCGGGCGTACTTCCCGTATTGGCGACAAGCAGGCGATCGCGCGCGCCAGCGGTGCCCTCGACGAGCGTGACCGCCGCGCCGCCCGACGTGGTGGCGCTGAACGACTGGATCTCGAGCGGATCCATGTTCGCGTCGAAGTCGTTGGCGAGCACATCGAGCTCGACCGATGACTCTGTGGTCGTGAGGACCCGATCGTCGCGGGCGATCGGTGCCTGCGGGCTGCCAGCGGCGATGGCGTACTCGACGGCGCGCTGCAGGTTGATTCGCCCCCAGCCCCACGACTCGTTGTCGGCGGCACCCCAGAAGTCGCAGCTGTGGGACAGCACATGCTCCGCATGCGCGGCCGTGAGCGCCGGGTTCGCCGTGCGCACGAGCGCAAGTGCGCCGTTCGCCACCGGAGTCGCCATGCTCGTGCCGCTCGCGAGCCCGTATCCGCCCGTGCGAACCGAGCTCAGGATCGAGACGCCGGGCGCGAAGAGGTCGACGCCGCGGCCGTAGCTGCTGAAGGACGCGCGCTGGTCCGACTGGTTGCTCGCACCGACCACCACCACGCTCGGGAAGTCCCAGCCGGAATGGTTGGTCGACGAGTTGCCCGCCGCCCACAGCATGCTCGCATCGAGCGATCGCACGAACTGCCCCGTGGTCTCGATCGGCTCGTAGCCGATGCCCGAGTAGCTCGTGCTGATGACCTTCGCGCCGTTCTGCGCGGCCCACTGCACGCCTTCGAGCAGGTTCGACATCGCCGCGCCGCCGTTGGCCGCCTCGCTCACTCGGATCGGCATGATGCGGAAGTTCCAGCCCAGGCCGCTCACGCCGACACCGTTGTTGCCAGCGGCCGCAGCGCAGCCCGCGACGTGCGTGCCGTGGCCGTGGATGTCGGTCAGGTCGCCGCCATCAACCTCCGCGATGTCGCTCGCACTGTTGAAGCCGGGGACGCGGTTGGCGAGGTCTTCGTGAGGCACGATGCCCGTGTCGGTGACGGCGATGATGATCTCGCTCGCGCCGTCGGCGCGCACGATGTCCCATGCCAGCGCCGACTTCATCATCGTGTGGTGCCACTGCTCGGGGTAGCGCGGGTCGTTCGGAGTCGCGAGCGGATACAGCGTCCAATCGGGGCATGCGTACTGGAAGAGCCCCGTCTTCATGAGTCGCTCCGCGACCGACTTCTCGCTCGCACCGACCGCGAGCGGGACGGGCGCGACCTCGACCACGAAGTCGTCGGTGCGCGGGTTGCGCCGATGCGTCCACTCGCCGAGGAGCGCCAGCGCGCGGGCGCGATCGGCGCGGCCGAGGTCCTGCCTCGGGCGCACGATCAGCGCGCCGCTGAACTCCCGCTCACCCGCGATCTCGGTAAAGTCCGCGGGCGCGGCGTGCGTGACGGGTGGCTTCGCGGGCTGGGTGGCGGCGAAGCAGGCGGCGGCGAGGAGGGCAGAGGGAAGCAGGGCGGATCCTTGGAGCGTGGGGTGTTCCAGTATGTACGCAGGCGGTCGGCTTCATCGCCCGAAACCGTCGGAATTGGCGCAACAGCGGGATCCCGCAAGGCTCTCGGCACTCGGGGGGCGAGAGGCTCCGAAACGAAAGCGGCCCCCTGACCAAAGTCAGGGGGCCGCGAAGAGTCTTCTCAAGCGAACTTCGCCGACTCGTGCTTACGGGCACGCGCCCCACGCGCCGAGCATGGCAGCGAGGTCCTGCGGACCAACCACGCCGTCGCCATCGAGATCGGCAGCGCCGGTGCCACCCCACGCGCCGAGGAGGTTCGCGAGGTCCGGTGCACCGACTGCGCCATCGCCGTCGAGGTCAGCCGGGCAGAGCGAGCCCTGCGGTCCGCTGATGTTGACGAAGCCCGACACCGGCACGGTCGAGCCGAAGCCACCGACGCAGATGTAGTAGGTGGTGCCGGCGACGAGGTCCTGCGTGAGCGGGAACCCTGCGAAGCCGCCCGTCGCGCCGTTGTTGGTCGCGTCGATCCAGCTGCCGTAGGCATTCGTGCCGCCCGCTGCCTCGAAGCAGGTCGGTGCGTCATCGTTGTAGGCGATGGTGCTGAACGGCGCGCCCGTGCCCGGGCACGTGGTGCCGATCGCCATGCGGGTGTCGCCCGAGTCGCACGCCTTGATGGTGAACGCGCCCGTCGCCGTCGGGGTGAAGGCGAACCACTGCGCGTTGTAGACCTGGATCGAGGTGGTCTGGGCCGCATCGGTGTAGACGATCGGATTCGCGCCCGGGTTCGCGGTCGAGGAGATCGCGTTGTCGCCGTAGACCGCGGTCGCAGCGCTGGCGCATAGCGGATCGGGCGGCAGGGTCACGCGCAGCGCGACGGGAGAGACGAGCTGCGAGGTCGACGACCATGAGCCGACGACGACGTAGACAGGCACGCTCAGGGTCAGGTCGAGCGTCACCGACGACGAGAGCCCGCACGAATCGTCGTTGCAGCCGAGGACCGCAGCGCCCGCAGCGCAGCCATCGAGGATGGCCATGCGGGTGTTGGCGCTCGAGGCGCAGGTGTCGAAGGTGTGCGAGCCGGTCACGGTCGGCGTGTACTTGTAGTAGTTCGCGCCGTAGATGACGAAGCTGCAGGTTCCACCGACGAGGTTGAGATCGGCGGCGTTGACGTCGTAGGCGAGCGTGTTGTTGTTGGGGGCCGCGGTCGGATTGGTCGGACGGCACGGATCGTACGGAGCGCCATCTGGTCCAATGATCTCGAGCGAGCCCGAGATGATGTTGGTGTCGCCATAGCCACCCACGCAGATGAAGTAGGTCGTGCCGGCAACGAGCGCCTGGGTCAGCGGGAAGCCGCCGTCGGTCGCACCGTTGTTGGTTGCGTCGATCCAGCTGCCCCACGCCTGTCCGCCTGCGCCGGTGAGGCAGGTCGGGGCGTCGTCGTTGTAGGCGATGGTGTTGAAGGTGCCGGTGGCGGCGCACGAGGTGCCGATCGCCATCTTGGTGTCGCCCGAGTTGCAGGTCTTCATGGTGAAGAGGCCCGTCGCAACCGGCGTGAACGAGAACCACTGGGCGTTGTAGATGGTCCCAGTGATGGTCTGCGCGGCGTTGGTGTAGACGACTTGGTCGCCGCCGCTCCCCGGCGCAGAGCTGATCGGGTTGAGCCCGTAGCTGGCGACGGCTGCGGTGGCGCAGCTGGTGCCAGGCCCGCTCACATCGAGGCCCTGCGGCGAGGCCAAGGCCGCGCCTTCGCCACCGAGGACGACGTACACGGTCGTGCCCGCGGTCAGCGCGAAGGTGAGTTGCGACGACGAGCCGCAGAAGTTGTCGTTGCTCGCGAGCACGGTTGCTCCAGCGGTGCAGCCGTTGAGGATCGCGAGGCGCGTGGCTGCGCCCGAAGCGCACGTGCTGAAGGTCCAGTCGCCGCTCGACGGAGGCGTGAAGCGGAAGTAGTTGGCGGCGGTGTAGGTGATGCCCCCCGCGACGAGGTCCGCTGCATTCGACGCCATGAAGAAGGTGTTGGAGCCGAGCGAGACGCTCGCGTTGCCAGGCGCGCAGGGGTCATACGGCGGGGTGCCGCCGCTGCCGGTGTCGCCGACGGTGATCGGAGCGCCAGGGGTGGTCTCCCACGCGATCTCGGTGATCTTGCGATCCGCGCCGTTGATGGCGGCGCCGATCTCGAACTTGCCCCAGCCGTAGTGGGTCTGCCCGTCGGACGCGACGAAGCGGAAGCCGAAGTAGTTCGCGGCATTCAGCTGCCAGTTGCCCGCGGCGGTGCCGACGGTGACGGTGCCCGAGCCGTAGCTCGCGGTCGCGTTCACGACGGTGCCCACGGGGAGATTGCCCGCCGAGCCACCCGTGACGCCGGGGTATCGCATCATGCCGGTGCCAGTGGCGTTGAACCAAGTGAGCGAGGTCGCCGAGTAGGGATTGATGTCCCAGCCCGCGACGACGCTGCCAGCGGAGCCGGTCGCGAGGGTCTCGACATTGATGTAGAGCCCGTCGATGTTGGCGGGGATGACCCAGGTCACGGCGGTGTACTGCACGGCGGCCGATGCGCTGTCGGTCGTCATGAACGGGGCTGCTGCGGCGATCGCTGCGCCGGCTGCGAAGTGACGCGTCAGCCTGCTGGCAAGCGTCGTCTTGGAAAGACACGTAGACATCGATGCTCCTGCTCTCGGGGGTTCGTCCTGCCTCGCTCGAGCCGGCCGCGGACCACCCGCGGTTCAGCCGAAATGGGGCATAGAGGTGCAAGGTACGGTTTCGCGCTCGCAACTCAAAGCGCGCAGCGATCGATTCACAGAATCGGATCGCGCGGCGAAGGTGAGGCAAGCTGGGCGCGTGCCGAGCCGCGGAGCACGAGCGGACGTCGCAACTCCAAAAACGCAGGGAGGTTGCGCGAGTCCTCGTGGGACCACGCAACCTCGTCATCCGCTCAAACTCGTCCAAGCACCAAAGGCTGCTGCCGCAGCAGCAGCCGCTCAAACACCGCCTGAGCACCAGAGGCTTCCGCCGCAGCGGAAGCCTCTCAAACTCGTCCAAGCACCAAAGGCATCCGCCGCAGCGGAAGCCGCTCAAACACAGGCTGCTGCCGCAGCAGCAGCCGCTCAAGTAATGGGCGATATAGGATTCGAACCTACGACCCCACGCGTGTGATGCGTGTGCTCTAGCCAGCTGAGCTAATCGCCCGAACGGGTCGGAGTATAGCACCTGTTTCGCGATGCTCAAATCGGGCTCTCGGCGCCATTTTCGGGGTTTAGCGGACAACCACCATCTCGCCGACGAGCCCTGGACCGAACGCGAGTCCGACCCACGGGCGCGGGACGTCGGCGCGCTGCAGCCTGTCGAGGATGAACAGCAGCGTCGCGCTCGACATGTTGCCGCACTCGCGCAGCACCGCGCGGCTGGGTTCGCCCGCGCAGGGGTCGAGCCCGAGCGATGCGACTACGGCGTCGATGACCCTCGGTCCGCCGGGGTGGATCGCCCAGCCGCCGATATCGGCGATCGTGAGCCCGTGCGTCGCGAGCGCGCCGCGCACCCAGCCGCCGACTTCCCGCGCGAGGACATCAGGTACCTGTGCGCCCAACGTCATCTCGAATCCGCGGTCGCCGATGGTCCACCGCATCTCCGCGGCCGTGTGCGGGATGAGCGTGGTGTGGGTCGCCGTGAGTTCGGGCGCTGCGTCCGCGCCGACTGTGACGATCGCTGCCGCAGCGCCATCGGCAAAGAGCGTGTTGGCGATGAGCTGGTCGACGCGCGCGGTGTGGTGGAAGTGCGCCGAGCAGACCTCGGCGCAGCAGGCGAGCACGGTCGCCCGCGGGTTCGCGACCGCGATCGCACGCGCTGCAGCGAGCGCGTTCACGGCGGCGTGGCAGCCCATGAATCCGATGTTGAGGCGCTGGACGTCGCGGCCGAGCCCGAGCGATTCGATGAGGAAGGCGTCGATCCCTGGCGACTCGAATCCAGTGCACGACGCGGTGACGACGTGGGTGATGCGCGCTGCGTCGACGCGCGCCTGCTCAAGCGCGCGGCTGCTCGACTCGAGCGCCATCGCGCGGGCTGCGCGCGACCAGAGCGCCATCCGCTGCGCGGTGCCTGGAATCTCCCCGCGATCATAGAAGCACGCGTTCTCCGATTCGAAGGCGGCGCACCAGCGGGTATCGATGCCGCTTCGCTCAGCCAGACGTGCGAGCACGCCGCGCTCGACCTCGGGCGGCGAGATGCGCGCGGCGATCTCGAGCCATTCCGCCCGCGTCATGCGAAAGGTCGGCCGTGCCGTGGCAAGCCCGCGGATGGAGACGCGCGTCATGCGGGCACCTCGCGTCCGATGCTCGAGGCGAGCCATTCAAGCGGCGGGCGCGCGATGCCGCCGAGCCCGATCGCGCTGCGGACGAGCGTCGGGCTGCGCAGCGCGCGCGCGATCAGCCTGCAGCGGAGGCGTGAGCCGCCGACGAGCCGCGCGTGCATCGCCGGCCATGCAAGGTGCGGCTGGCGCGCGCCGACAGTGAGTTTGCCTGCGGCGAGTTCGCCCGCTGCGCGACCCGTGGTGATCGCCCAGGTCATTCCCTCTCCCGTGAACGGCTCGACGTATCCCGTCGCATCGCCGACGACGAGGATTCCCTCCGCCGCGACCCGCGCACGGCGACGCGTGAGCTGCGGCGTTCCCTTCCAGCGCGCGGTGAGCAGGGCGCCTTCATCGCGCACGTCGCTCCCGAGCAGTTCGAGCGCGCAGGTCGCGACATTGCCAGCGTCGCGAAGGCGCCGCGGATCGACCGCTGCTGCGATGTCGACCGTCCCGTCCGGCAGGCGCACCGAGCCGATGTAGCCGCCGTCGCTCACCCGCAGTCGGATCTCGTGCTCCTCGCATGCGACGGCGTGCGCAGGCACGGTCGCGCCGAAGCCCATGTGGCTGCGTGGTGCGAGGGTCCAGCGAAAGCCCTCGCACGCGTCGAGCGAGGCGCCCGCGAGTCCGTCGGCAGCGATGATCGTGCGCGCCTCGATCGCGTGCGTGTCGCCGTCGCGAGGAGTGGCTGCGATCGCGCCCGCGGCGAGCACTTGCGCGTGGCACTCCATGAACACCTCGACGCCAGCCTCGCGGGCGATGGCGACGAGCCGCGTGTCGAGCACGTCGCGTCCGATGGCGACGCCCGCTTCGCGCCGCAGTTCGATCGAACCCGTGCCGCAGGCGACCCGCACCGAGCGGAGTTCGCACGCTCCGTCGAGCGCCGCCCCCGCGCCGAGCGCGCGAAGTTCCGCCACTGCGCGCGCCGTCAGGCAGCAGCCGCAGACCTTGTTGCGCGGGAAGGCGCTGCGTTCGAAGAGCGCCACCCGCGCGCCCGACCGCGCCGCAGCGATCGCCGCTGCGGCGCCTGCTGGTCCGGCACCGATCACGGCGACGTCGAACGACGTGGTCATGGGGAGGCGCTCAGGCACGTCGCCTCCACCAGAGTCGCCAGCGCTCGGGGAAGGCGCGGGCGACCTCCGCGCCCTCGAGTCCCGCCTCGCGGGCGAGTTCCCGAGCCTCTGAGCGGGAGAATGCGCCCCGCACGCTTGCAGTGGCGTCGAAATGGACGACCCGCGAGCGGCTGAGCGCGCGCGACCCAAGCCACGCAAGGGCGAGGCCAGTGTGCGTGCGGTCGAGATCGGTGATTCCGACCGCCACCCGCGCCGCATCGCGCATGTGCCGCATGGCTGCCACGGCGGCATCGCGCTCGCAATGGTGGATGAATAGCGAGCAGGTCACCACGTCGCCCGCGGTCGGTAGGGGGCGGGCGACCACGTCGGCCACGACGGTCTCGACCTGGAGCCCGCGATCCCGTGCGCGCGCCGCGGCGACGCCGAGGGCGTGGGCGCTGAAGTCGCAAAGGGTCCATCGGATCGGGAGGTCCTCGCGACGGGCGCGCTCCGCCATCTCGATGGGCCCGTCACCCGATCCGCTTGCGACGTCGACGACGACGAGCGTGCCTCCGCGCGCACGCGCCTCTCGGGCGCGGGCGGCGATGCCATTCCAGAGCAGCCGGCGGCTGCCCGACCAGGCGTTCAGCCGTGCGAGTCCAGCTAAGGCGCGGTCATGCTCCGTCGCGTCGAGCGCGGGGTCATCCATCAGCTCGTCGGTTCGAACGCGTTGCCGCATGCAGCAGGGAGGGTACCCACCCTCGCGCCAGAGACATGGGGGAAAAAGAACGGCGGACGCGCAAGTGGCGTCCGCCGCGGTAGTTCAGTTCGACGATGCGCTCAGCGAGTCTGCGACTGCTCTGCGGACTTCTCCGGCGAGGGCATGGTCTGCTCGTGCGGGAGCGCGGCGCGGGGCGCTGCGGGCTCGGACTTCTTGTCGTCGTCCTCCGACTCGCGCATGCCCTTCTTGAACTCCTTGATGCCCTGACCGATCGAACGACCGACCTCGGGGAGGCGGCGACCGAACAGCAGCAGGCCGATGATGAGGATGACGATCCACTCGGATCCGCCTGGCATGCTGATGAAGGCGAGGATGTTCGACGCGGTCATGGTCATGGATGGCTCCTGAACGCCGAGTATACCCCGCTTGGGGCGGCGGGTCGCCCCGAAGACGCGGGTGGGTCCATTTGTCCCGCCCTTCGGTCGATCTGTGCGGGAACGTCCAAGATTTTCCCGATAGAGTCCCCACCATGATGGATCGCACGACTTTGGGTGGCACGCTTCGCGCTGCCGCCGTCGCCGCAATGGCGATGCTCGTACTGGCAGGATGCCGCACCAACAAGGAGGTCCCCAACGACCCCTTCAAGCCGACGGAGGGCCCCGGGTTGGTGAAGCTTGGGCCCAACGACCCCATGCCCGACGTCTCCGCCGCGTACGCGCGCAAGTCGTTCTACCTCGAGCGCGCCGCGGACGAGAGCATCGGTTGGTTCCAGAAGCCGTCGAGCAAGCAGTGGTTCCCGTTCAAGAACCAGGGCACGAACGAGGAGGTCTGCACGCATGAGCAGGCTGCGTCGAGCGTGGTCGCGTTCCGCGACCTGCTGACGAACTCGACGAGCGCCGACGAGTTCCGCACCAAGTTCTTCGAGATGTTCGACGTCTGGCAGTCGGTCGGCTACACCGCCGACCGCGAGGTCATGTTCACCGGCTACTACTCGCCGATCTTCCAGGCGAGCCGCGAGCCGACCGACCGCTTCAAGTATCCGCTCTACACGCGTCCCGCCGACCTCGTGTCCGATCCGGTCACGGGCCAGCCGCTCGGACGCAAGACCGCCGACGGTGCGACGCAGCCGTGGCCGTCGCGCGCGGAGATCGAGTCGAGCGGCATGCTCAAGGGCACCGAGCTCGTCTACGTCGAGAGCAACCTCGACGCGTACATCATCCACGTGAACGGCAGCGCGAAGCTGATCATGCCCGACAACTCGGTCATGTACATCGGCTACGCGGGCAAGACCGACCGTCCGTACTTCGGGCTGGGCGCTGCGCTCGTCGAGGCCGGCGCGATTCCGAAGAACCAGCTCTCGCTCTCGTCGATCCGCCGCCTCTACAAGACGCAGCCGGAGGTCGTCGACCAGTACATCGCCAAGAACGAGTCGTACGTGTTCTTCACCGAGTATCCGAACGACCGCTGGCCAGCGGGCTCGCTCGGCACGCGCGTGAACGAGGACGCGTCCATCGCGACCGACAAGACGATCTTCCCGCGCGGCGGACTCGTCATGGTCGACACGCGGGCGAACACGTTCACCCGCGGGCTCGTCGAGTACAAGAACTTCATGTTCGACCAGGACACGGGCGGCGCGATCCGCGCTGCAGGCCGCGCCGACCTCTACATGGGCAACGGCGCCGCCGCCGAGCTCCTCGCCGGCGGACAGGTGGCGAACGGCAAGATGTACTACTTCTTCCTGAAGCCTGAGTTCATCGCGCAGCACCCGCTGCCCGAGGTGGTGAAGGCCACGAAGCCGAAGGCCACTGCGGCTGCGCCGACCGCCGCCGAGAAGGCGCCGGCTGCGAAGAAGACGCCCGCCAAGAAGGCGCAGGCTTCGGTGAGCGAGAACCTGAAGTGAGCTGACGCAGCTCGCAACGAAATCCAGACGCGGCGCGTGCGAGCCATGCGCCGCGTTTCATTTTGCGGTCAGCGCTCGCGCCAGCCCCAGCCGCGCTCCTCGAGCGCGGGGTCCTTCGGCCGCCACGCGCGGTCGCGCGCGAACTCGGGCCACGCCTCGGCGCGGAAGGCGCCGCACTCGTCCGCCCACAGCCGCGCGAACGACGACGGGAACGCGCGCGGACGCGAGTAGGGCGCGCGAACCGATTCGTACTCGCGCACGAACCGCTGCTCGTCGAGCCGCGACCACCATTCGCCCGCGATGCATCCGAGGACGAGCGCAGGCAGCAGGATCCACGTCAGCCGACGCGCGGGCCGCATCGACAGCGTCCACGCCGGCAGCGCCTTCGTCGAGCGCCCGCACTCGGTGCAGGTCTCGCGACCTTCATGCGGATAGCCGCAGTGCGGGCACTGCGCGCGGCGCGCGCGGCGGTCGGCGGGAAGGTGCAGCCACACGATCTCCGCGAAGTCTGCGAAGGGAGCCAGCCACCAGAGGAAGATCGACGCGCCGACGGTCGCGACCGCGGCCAGCACCAGCTCCCGCGGCCCTGCTCCAAAGCCACCAACGAGGGCGCGGGCGATGCAATACGAAGTGAAGAGGAAGATGGTCGAGACGGCGAAGAGCACGGCGAACGCGATCGCGTTCGCCGCATCGGGCGCACGCAGTGATTCGCGTTCGACAGCCTCATCGGTCATGCCCCCACGATACGCGAGTGACCTACACTCCGCGCCATGGTTGCAACCGCAACAGACCTCGCCATCGATCTTGTCGACGTCACCAAGACGTACGCAGGGCGCGTGCGCGCGCTCGACGGCGTGTCGATGCAGGTGCGGCGTGGCGAGATCTTCGGTCTTCTCGGTCCCAACGGCGCGGGCAAGTCGACGCTGGTGAAGATCATGACCACGATCGTGCGCCCGACGACCGCGCACGGCACGATCCTCGGCGCGCCCATCGGGCATCGCCCCACGCTCGCGCGCGTCGGCTACCTGCCCGAGCACCATCGCTTCCCGCAATACCTCACGGGTCGCCAGTGCGTCGAGTTCTTCGGTGCGATGAGCCTCATGCGCCGCGCCGAGCGCCGCGCGCGCGCCGCCGCGATGCTCGAGGTCGTCGGCATGGCGGCGTGGGCCGATCGCCGCGTCGGTTCCTACTCGAAGGGCATGCAGCAGCGCACGGGTCTTGCCGCCGCGCTCGTGAACGACCCCGAGCTCGTCATGCTCGACGAGCCGACGGACGGCGTCGACCCCGTCGGCCGCGCCGAGATCCGCGACGTCCTCATCCGCATGCGGAACGAGGGACGCACGGTGTTCCTCAACAGCCATCTGCTCGGCGAGGTCGAGATGGTGAGCGACCGCGTTGCGATCATGCTGAAGGGTCGCGTCGAGGCGCAGGGCTCGATGACGGAGCTCACCGCGCACAGCCGCGCGTGGCGCGTGACCGTCGAGGGCGTGGCGCCCGTCTGGACCACCGAGTTCGGAACCGCGGTCGTGGCGGGGGCGCAGGCGCACATCGAGCTCAAGACGGATGACCTCGCCCGCCTGCAGGCGCTCATCGACCGGCTGCGCGCGGAGCAGCGCGTGATCATCGGCGTGCGCGAGACCCGCGAGAGCCTCGAGGACCTCTTCATGCGCCTCGTGCGCGATGTCGACGGCCGCGCCAAGGCGGTCGGCGCCGCGAACGTCACGGGAGGCCGCTGAGATGCCCGCGCATCCGCTCCATCGCGAGAAGCTCACCGCCTCGGACCTCGCCGTGCAGACCTGGGCGCAGTTCGTCTCGGCCTACCGCGAGCTCAACGCGCGCAAGCTCTTCTGGGTCGCGCTCGTCCTGAACGCGCTCGTCATCGGCGCGGTCGCGACCATCGGCATCGACGAGAAGGGCATCTCGATCCTCGGCTGGGAGCTCGGCATTCCGGGCGTGAACACCAAGCTCTTTCCCGACGGTCGCCTCTACAAGGTCATCATCACTTCGGTCGGCGTGTCGTTCTGGCTGTCGTGGCTCTCGACGATCCTCGCGCTTCTCTCGACCGCGTCGATGTTCCCCGACCTCGCGACGGGTGGCGTCGACACCATGCTCTCGAAGCCGATCGGGCGCGCGCGGCTCCTGCTGACGAAGTTCGGGACGGGGCTCCTGTTCACGGCGCTCCAGGTGACGGTGTTCGCGGTACTCGCGTTCCTCGTGCTCGGCCTACGCGGAGGAGTGTGGGAGCTCGGCATCTTCGTCGTGGTGCCACTGATGGTCTTCTTCTTCAGCTACCTGTTCGCGGTCCAGGCGGTCGTCGGGCTCATCACCCGCTCGCCGATCGCATCGGTCATCGTCGCCTGCCTCTTCTGGATCTTCATCTTCCTCGTGCACGCAGGCGAGCAGTTCACCCTCTACGGACGCACCTACTCGCGGCTCGAGATCGCCGCCATCGAGAAGAAGATCGATTCGCTGAAGACCGAGGAGGCGAAGCAGGGGCTCATCGACAAGGTCGAGGAGCAGCGGTCTGACGACGCCAACTGGCGGTTCGCGCACGGCATCTTCTTCGCCTTCAAGACGGTGGTGCCGAAGACGACCGAGACCGCCGACCTGGTGGCGCGCGAGATCAATGCGCGCGTGAACAATTCGAACGATGAGGAGCAGCAGGACAACGAGAGCGCGCGGCAGCAGCGGGGGTTCTTCCGCTCGCAGTTCTTCAGCGAGCGCAAGCTGCGCGCGGCCGTCGAGGAAGAGATGGCTGCGCGGCCGGTGTCATGGATCGTGGGCACGAGCCTCGCATTCGAGGTGGTCGTTCTTGGACTCGGCGTGTGGTACTTCCGCAGACGCGACTTTTAGGGAGCGCTCGCGACGAGTTTGGAGCGCTCGCGACTTGGCGCGCTGGCGACCGCTGCGCGGCCGCGTGCGCGCCTTCGCTCGCTTTGGTGCTCAAGTACCAGAAGGAGCAGCCGCGACCGCTGCGCGGCCGCGTGCGCGCCTTCGCTCGCTTTGGTGCTGGGACGAACTTCGGAGTGGACTCCTGACGCAAGCGGTTCCGCAGATTTCGGCTTTGCCTCCATCTGCGGGCACTCATGTCAACTGAGCACCAGAGGGAGCGGCCGCAGCCGCGACCGCCGAAGGTATGAGTGCCCGCAGACGAAGTCTGCGGAACCACGTGCGTCGGGAGTCCATCGAAGACTCGGCGCGCCTACTTGCCAAGCTCCACGCCGCGGTCACGCGCTGCCTTCAGCGTCTCGACCATGAGCGCATCGAGCCCGCCGCTGCGCGCCGCCGTGTCGTCGAGCCGCAGCATGCCCGCCGCCGTCGTGCCGCCCTTGCTCGTGACCTTCGCGCGCAGGACCTCGGGCTCTTCCTTCGTCTCATCGAGGAGCGCCGCTGCGCCGATCAGCGTCTCGCGCGCGAGCACCTTCGCCGTCTCGGGCGGCAGACCGATCTCCTCGGCCGCATACGCCCACGCCTCGAGGAAGCGGAACAGGAACGCGGGACCCGATCCGCTCACCGCCGTCACTGCGTCGAACAGCGACTCAGGCACGCGCACCGTCGTCCCCACCGATGAGAACAGCTGCTCGGCGCGCACGACATCGGACTCGGCAAGCCCCGAATCGCTTGCGATCGCGGTGATCCCGCGCCGCACCGCCGCGGGCGTGTTCGGCATCGCGCGGATGACCCGCGCTGCGCCGCCGAGTTGCGCGCGGATCGCATCGCCGCGCATGCCCGCCATCACCGAGACCACCAGCGGTCCATCCGCGGGGATCCTGGCGATCGCCGGCACGACCGATGCGAAGCTCTGCGGCTTCACGGCGAGGACGACCATCTCGGCCTCCGCGAGCGCCTTCGCATCGGCGGCGCGCAGACCCATGTCGCGCGCCTCCTTCAGGCGCGCCGCATCGGTGTCGATTGCGCCGATCTCGCTCGGCGCAGCGATGCCCGAGGTCACCGCCCCGTGCACGATGGCGTGTCCCACATTGCCAAAGCCGATGACGACGAGCCGCGGAAGCATGGCGCCACCGTATCGGGTTTCAGGACCCGCGTGCGGGTCGCAAATGCAGGTACGCGCCCGAACTGCACGCACGAGGTGCGATCGGCGCCATCTGCGATACACTGTCCGACTATGCCACGACCCGGCTACAGCCCGCTGTACCAGCTCGACTTCGAGAACCCGATCCTCGAGATCGAGCGTCAGATCGACGCCATCGAGGAGCGTGCCGACGCAGACCGCTACGCCGACGAGCTCAAGCAGCTCAACGAGACGCGCGAGGGGCTCCTCCGCAAGATCTACTCGGGGCTGACACCGTGGCAGACCGTCCGCATCGCGCGCCACCCGCTGCGTCCGCAGACCTCCGACTACATGCAGATGATCTGCCGCGACTTCTGCGAGCTCCACGGCGACCGCGCCTTCGGCGACGATCCCGCGATCATCACCGGCTTCGCCCGAATCGGCTCGGTCAAGTGCATGTTCATCGGGCACAACAAGGGCAAGACCGTCGCTGAGAAGGTCGCCGCCCACTTCGGCTGCGCCCATCCCGAGGGCTACCGCAAGGCGATGCTCAAGATGAAGCTCGCCGAGAAGCTCGGGCTTCCGATCGTGACCCTGGTCGATACTCCCGGCGCCTACCCCGGACTCGGCAGCGAGCAGCGCGGTCAGGCCCAGGCGATCGCCGTCAACCTCATGGAGATGAGCCGCCTGCGCACCCCGATCGTCTCGGTCGTGATCGGCGAGGGTGGTTCAGGCGGTGCGCTCGGCATCGCCGTCGCCGACCGCGTGGCCATGCTCGAGCACGCGTGGTACTCGGTGATCTCGCCCGAGGGCTGCGCGGCGATCCTCTGGAAGGAAGCCAACGAGCAGACGAACAACCGCGCCGCGGAGTGCCTGGCGCTCACCGCCAAGCGCAACCTTGAGAACGGGCTTGTCGACGAGGTGATCTCCGAGCCACTCGGCGGCGCCCACCGCGATCCCCGCAAGGCTGCCGACAACCTGCAGACCTGGCTCGTCGACCGCTTGCGCGAGCTCTCGCGCGTGAACCCTGAGACGCTGATTCGTCAGCGCTTCGAGAAGTTCCGCAAGATGGGCGCGTTCCGCGACGAACTCGCCACTTCCGCATCCTGACGCGATCTGAGGCGATCAGGGAGGCTTTCCGCACCCGCGGACCGCGTTTCTGCGGGCATTTTTGACGTTTCGGCGGCCCGCTGCTACGCTTCGCGCCCCCTAAGGACCCGCTCCGAGGTGGAAACGAGGCAACATTTGGCGAGCAAGAAAGCACCAGCGAAGAAGGATGCGAAGAAGGAGACCGTGAAGCCGGCCTCCAAGCCGTCTGCCAAGCCCGCTCCGAAGCCGGTCGCGAAGGCTGGAAAGAAGTCGCCCGCTTCCGCTGCGGCGCCAGCCCCGAAGGCCGCCGCCAAGCCCGCTGCCAAGCCAGCGAGCAAGGTTGAAGTCAAGAAGGTCGACGCAAAGAAGCCGGAGCCGAAGAAGCCCGAGCCGAAGAAGCCCGACTCGAAGATCGTCGAGGCGAAGAAGCCAGAGGCTGCCAAGCCGTCCAACGGGAAGCCGGCCAACGGGAAGCCGGCCAACGGGAAGCCAGCCAACGGGAAGCCTGCAGACTCGAAGGCTCCCGCTGCGAAGTCCGAGGCTGCCAAGTCCTCCGCCGCCAAGACGAACTCCTCGTCCGCCGGCAAGGGTACGCCCGCCGCGAAGCCTGCTGCGAAGCCCGAGACGAAGGCCCCGGCGGCGAAGGCTCCCGCGAAGTCGGATGCCAAGCCTGCGAAGGGCGGCTCGGGCAAGGGCGACAAGCCTGACTCGCTCGACGCGCCGTACGTCCCCAAGAAGGGTCCGATCGACCTCGCCCAGCACAAGTCTGTCGCAGAGGCCGCTGCCGCCGTCGCCAACGCGCGCGGAGGCACGGGCGAGTTCATCATCATCAACGGCCGCCGCGTGCGCGCGATCTCGACGAAGGGCATCTCGGTCGCCAAGAAGCCGAAGAGCGCTGCCACCGAGGCCGCTGTCGCGCCGAGCGAGCAGCAGATCCGTGAGATCAAGACCAAGCTCTCGAAGAAGGAGCTCGACGAGTACAAGGCGCTGCTGCACGCGAAGCGCCGCCAGCTCGTCGGCATGCTCTCGGGCATGGAGGACGAGGCGCTTCGTTCGTCGGGTGGAAACCTGTCGAACATGCCCGTGCACATGGCCGACATGGGCTCCGACGTCTACGAGCAGGACTTCACCCTCGGCATGGCCGAGACCGAGCGCGCGATCATCACCGAGATCGACGCAGCCCTGCAGCGCATCGAGGACAAGACCTTCGGCATCTGCCAGATGACCGGCAAGCCGATCTCGAAGGCGCGCCTCGACGCGAAGCCGTGGGCGAAGTACACGATCGAAGCCGAGCGCATCGCCGAGTCGAGCGGTCCGCGCTGATGACGACGATGGACTCTGCGCCTGACGCAGCAGCTGAACGTCCCTCCTGGCGGTCGCCCGCATCCTGGGCGCGGTTGGGCGGGGTCTTCGCCGTCGGACTTGCGCTCGACCTCTGGTCGAAGCACTGGGCGTTCCAGTCGGTCGCCGGCTACCCGGTCGAGCTCACCCGTGAGCTCGTGCTCGAGGATCCGTCGTTCAGCGTGCCGCACCACTCGCGCGTGGTCGCGATTCCGTTCGATCTCCTCGACTTCCGCCTGGTGCTCAACTACGGCGCCGTCTTCGGCATCGGGCAGCATCGGCGCGAGCTCTTCATCGCGTTCACCGTCGCGGCGACGGCCGCCGCCGTGCTGCTCTTCGCGCGCGGCACCCGCGCGCGCATGAAGGCGTCGCACGTCGCCATCGGCTTGATCCTCGCGGGCGGGCTCGGCAACCTCTACGACCGCATGGCCTACGGCGCCGTGCGCGATTTCCTGCACATGCTGCCGGGCTGGGAGCTGCCGAACGGGTGGATGTGGCCGGGCAACACGACCAGCGAGGTCTTCCCGTGGGTCTTCAACGTCGCCGATGTGCTGCTTCTCGCAGGCATGGCGCTGTTCGTGATCACGAGCTTCGCCGAGGACATCAGGGCGAAGCGGGCTGCTGCTGCTGCCCCTGATCCTGCGGCGTGACCATCGCCAGCGCCTCCGCGATCGGCACGAGGCATGACATGTCGATGACCTGCGGAAGTTCCTCGAGGCGCTTCGCCATCGCGAGCGTGAACGGCCCGACCGCCGTGCGGCGCAGCGACGCGACGTGCCCGCCGGTCCCGAGCGCGAGCCCGAGGTCGCGCGCGAGGCTGCGCACGTAGAAGCCCTTGCCGCAGCGGAGCTCCACCTTCGCGATCGGCCACGCGTACCCGAGCAGGCGGATGTCGTGCACCAGCACCTTGCGCGGCGGAAGTTCGAAGGTGTCGTCCTTCCGCGCGATGCGGTAGGCGCGCCGGCCCTCGACGACCATGGCGCTGAAGGCGGGTGGACGCTGATCGATCTCACCCTCGAAGCGGCGCAGCGCTGCCTCGATCTCCGCGCGCGTCGGCGGCACGGCGACCTCGACCTCGCGCCGCTCGCCCTCGCGGTCGTCGCCGCGGGTGAACGCAGAGAGGTCGACCTCGGTCACGTAGCCCTTCTCGGTGGCCATGAGCGCGGGCACGGCCTTCGTCCCGCGTCCGAGCCCGAAGACGAGCACGCCGGTCGCCAGCGGATCGAGCGTGCCGGCGTGACCGGTCTTCGCGAACTGCGCGCGGCGGCGGACGATCTCGCCCGCGCGGGCGCTCGACATCCCATGGTCCTTGTCGAGGACGAGGATCCCGTCGAGGGGCGGAAGTTCTGGATCGCGGCGGCGCAAGAGGTGGACTGTAGCCGCGATTGGGCTAGACTCCGCGCCATGGACGGAATGTCATTGCTGGTGGGAATCGCTTTTGGTTGCGCCATGGGCGCCGCCGCGGGCTGGCTGGTCGCCGAGTTCCGCGCGAAATCGCGTGCCGCCGTCGAGACCGCTGCGGCAAATGCCGCGCGCGCCGAGCTCGACTCAGCGAAGCGCGAGCGCGATGCGCTGCGCGCGGAAGCGACTGCTGCGAAGCAGGGCGAGGCGGGCGCGAAGGCGTCGCTCGCCGCGGCGCAGCAGTCGATCGTCGAGTTCCGCGACGGCGTGGCTGCCGAGCGCGCCCGCGCCGACGACGAGGCGTCGCGGCGCTCCAGCGCTGAGCGCGAGCTGGCGGCGCTCAAGACCCAGCTCGCCGAGCGCGAGAAGAACCTCATCGAGCAGAAGGCGCTGCTCGACCGCGCGCAGGAGTTGCTGAAGGATGCCTTCCGCGCCACCGGCGCCGAAGTGCTCAAGTCGGCCTCGGACTCGCTGATCAAGAACGCGAAGGAGCAGTTCGAAGGGCAGCAGAAGCTCGGGCAGCAGGAGCTCGAGGCGCGCCAGAAGGCGATCGACGCGACCATCGCGCCGCTTCGCGAGCAGATCGCGAAGCAGGAGGAGCTTGTCAAGCAGCTCAGCGAGAAGCGCGAGGGCGACGCCCGCACGCTCGGCGAGCAGCTCAAGCAGATCGCCGATCTCCAGCAGAAGGCGTCGGCCGCCGCGCAGACGCTCTCGAGCGCGCTCCGCGACAACCGCCAGCGCGGGCAGTGGGGCGAGGTATCGCTGCGCAACATCGCCGAGATGGCGGGGCTGGTCGAGAACGTCGACTTCGAGGAGCAGGCGCAGGCGGAGGGCGACGAGGGCAACCGCCTTCGCCCCGACATGAAGGTCAGGCTGCCTGGCGGGCGCTTCGTGCCGATCGATGCGAAGGTGCCGATGGCGGCGTACCTCGACTCGCTGAACCCGGGGCTGTCCGACGCCGAGCGCGCTGCCCGCCGCACGGCGCATGCGCAGGCGCTGCGCACCCACGTTCGCACGCTCGCCTCGCGCGAGTACGCGCGGGCGATGGGCGAGGGCGTCGAGATCACCGTGCTCTTCGTGCCGCTCGAGAGCGGGCTCATCGCCGCGCTCGAGGAGGACGGCAGGATCTACCAGGAGGCGCTCGATGCACGCGTCGTCATCTGCACGTCCTCGACGCTGCTCGCGCTGCTGCGCACCTGCGCGATCCAGTGGCAGCAGGCGAAGCTGAACGAGAACGCACGGAAGATCGGCGAGAACGCGAAGGAGCTGCTCGACCGGATCGGGAAGTTTGCGGAGCACCTCGAGAAGGTCGGCTCCGGACTCTCGAGCGCTGCGAAGAGCTACAACGCCGCGGTCGGCAGCTTCAACACGCGGCTTCTGCCGAGCGCGCGCGATACGGCGGAGCTCGCGGGCGAACTCGGGCTCACGCCCGAGGAGCTTCCGCCTGCCGAAACGACCATGCGCGAGGTGACGGGCGCGCCGCGGGCGCTGCCGGAGGGCTGAGCATGGTGCGTTCGGGACCTCTCCCATCCGAGGGGAAACTCGGATCAAGCGAGAAGCAAGGAGCGAGGAGATCCCGGTCGCGGATTGCGCGCTCTCAAGCACCAAAGCGGTCGCGGCTGCGGCCGCTCCCTCTGGTGCTCGCTTGATGTGAGTGCCCGCAGATGGAGGCAACGCCGGAATCTGCGGAACCACGTGCGTGAGGAGTCGATTTTCCGTCTTTCAGATTGACCCCTGAAGCAACCCGTTCCGCAGACTTCGTCTGCGGGCACTCATTGCTTCTGGACTTCGTTTGATGG
>JBEGLX010000063.1:0-21859 GCA_041183345.1 Planctomycetota bacterium | reverse complement strand
GCCGGTGCAGAACTTCGACGTCGCTGCGGTGGTGTAGCCGTCGAGATCGCTGTCGCCGTAGAAGTCGACCTTGTCGGCGGCGTTCGCGTCGACGTCGGCGATCACGGTATCGCAGTTGTTGTCGACCAGGGTCGTCGAGCAGAGCTCGACGGCGCCCGGGTAGACGTCGTTCGCGAGGTCGTTGCAGTCGAGCTGGGCCGAGGCGACCTCGAGCCAGCCGCTGTTGATCGTGCCCGAGCAGAAGCGCGAGCGGTTCGTCGTGGTGTAGCCGTCGAGGTCGCTGTCGCGGAAGAAGTTGACCTTGTCGGCTGCGTTGCCGTCGACGTCATCGGCGACGCCGTCGCAGTTGTTGTCGATGGTGCTCGTCGCGCAGAGCTCATCGGCGCCGGGGAAGGTGGCGGCGGAGAGGTCGTCGCAGTCGGGCTCGTTCGAGGCGTCCTCGAGCCAGCCAGCCTGGAGCGTGTTCGGGCAGAACGGCGCGGTTTCAGCGGTGGTGAACTCGTCGAGGTCCGCGTCGCGGAAGAAGTCGACCTTGTCGGCGGCGTTCACATCGACATCGTCGATCACGGTGTCGCAGTTGTTGTCGACGGCCGTCGTCGCGCAGAGCTCGACGGCGCCGGGGTAGACGAGATTCGACGCGTCATCGCAGTCGGCCTGGGCCGAAGGCGTCTCGAGCCAGCCGGCGTTGGTCGTACCCGTGCAGAACTTCGAGGTCTCCGCGGTGGTGAAGCCGTCGAGGTCGCTGTCGCGGAAGAAGTCGACCTTGTCGGCCGCGTTCGCGTCGACGTCGGTCAGGATGGTGTCGCAGTTGTTGTCAACGGAAGCCGTCGCGCAGAGCTCGACGGCGCCGGGATAGACGAGGTTCGAGGCGTCGTCACAGTCAGGCTGGGCCGAGGGCGTCTCGAGCCAACCGCTGTTCGTGGTCCCCGAGCAGAACTTCGAGGTCACGGCCGTCGTGAAGCCGTCGAGGTCGCTGTCGCGGAAGAAGTCGACCTTGTCGGCCGCATTCGGATCGACGTCGCTGATCTCACCGTCACAGTTGTTGTCGATGGCGACGGTCGCGCAGAGCTCGACGGCGCCGGGGTAGACGGCGCTCGAGGCATCATCGCAATCGACCTGGGCCGAGGCGCTCGCGAGGTAGCCCGCGACGATGTCGCAGAAGCGCGTCGCGGCAGCGACAGTGAAGGTGTCATTGTCCGAGTCGGCGAAGAAGTCCGACTTCGAGGCGGCGTCGGCGCCGGCATCGTTGTTGTCCGAGATGCCGTTGCAGTTCTCGTCGACGTTGCCTGCATCGCAGAGCTCGGTCGCGCCGGGATTGATCGCAGCGACGGCGTCGTTGCAGTCGATCTGGGCAGACACCGCGGGCCGATAGCCGGCGACGATGTCGCAGAAGTGGCTCACGCGGGCGACGGTGTAGGTGTCGTTGTCGGCGTCGAGGTAGAACGCGAACTTGGTCGCCTGGTCGGCGCCTGGGTCGGCGTTGTCGGCGAGGTTGTTGCAGTTCTCGTCGGTGTTCGACGCGTCGCAGATCTCCGTCGCAGCCGGGTTGATGGCGGCGACGGCATCGTTGCAGTCGATCTGGATTGAGGCGGCGGCCAGGTAGCCCGCGACGATGTCGCAGAAGCGCGTCGCGGCAGCGACAGTGAAGGTGTCATTGTCCGAGTCGGCGAAGAAGTCGGACTTCGTGGTCGCATCCGCGCCGGCGTCGTCGTTGTCCGAGACACCGTTGCAGTTCTCGTCGACGTTCGAGGCGTCGCAGAGCTCGGTCATGCCGGGATTGATGGCTGCGACGGCATCGTTGCAGTCGAGCAGGCTCGAGGCAGCGGCTCGGTAGCCGAGCGCGGGCAGGTCGCAGAAGCGGTTGGTCGACGACAGCGTGTAGAGGTCGTTGTCGGCGTCGACGAAGAAGTCCGTGCGGCCGCCGTCAAGGACGAGCGCGTCGTCGTTGTCGGAGACGCCGTTGCAGTTCTCGTCGACGTTGCCGGCATCGCAGATCTCGCTTGCAGCGGGATTGATTGCGACATCAGCATCGTTGCAGTCGGAGTTCGAGGTGATGCCGCCGCAGGAGAGCGGCGAGCCCGCGCCGTAGCCGTCGCCGTCCACGTCGGCGTAGCCGACGTAGTTGTCGTTGCAGTCGAGGGCATTCGCGGCGTAGCCGGTCGGCACGCCCGTGCAGGCCACGATCGTGGCGATCGGGTTGCCGAAGCCGTCGCCGTCGATGTCGCGGTGGTAGGTTTCCGGCGTTCCGCCCACGCAGGGGACGTAGCGCGAGAAGGTCACGTTGCCGCCGGCAGCGATCGAGCCAGCGAGGCCCGGCGCAGCGGGATTGGTGGTCTGGAAGTCGGTGCCGAGGCCCCACGCGGAGACAACGCCGTTCGAGAGTAGCGCCACGGTGTGGTAGCGGCCCGCGGCGATGTCCATGACGGGACCAAGTCCAGCGGGCACGATCGACTGCCCGTAGTTCGGCAGGTTGCCCGAGTTGATCGAGCCAGCGCCCCAGCAGACGACGCTGCCGTCACGCTTGAGGGCGACGCTGTGGTGGTAGCCCGCGGCGATCTTCTCAACGTCGGACTGCGCCGCCGCCGGCACGATCGATTGACCGAAGCGCGGCGAGACACCGGTGTTGGTCGTTCCGGCGCCCCAGGCGATCACCTGGCCGGTCGACGTCAGCGCGAGGCTGTGCACGTTGCCAGCCGCGATCTGCACGATGCCCGACTGCGCGGCGGCGGGAATGATCGACTGACCCCAGTTGTTCGAAAGACCGGTGTTGGTCAGGCCAGCGCCCCAGGCGACGACGGCGCCGTTCGAGCGCAGCGCGAGACCGTGAAAGACGCCCGCCGCAACCTTGTTCGCGTCGGTCACGGTCGACGGCGGGGTGGCGCGGCCGCTGGTGTTGCTGCCCCAGCCGACGAGCGAGCCGTCTGCGCGCGCAGCGATGGAGAAGTTCGAACCTGCGGAGATATCGCGGGGAGAGACTAGTCCGACGGGGATGTTCAGCTGGCCGAGGCTGTTGCTGCCCCAGGCGCGGACGGTGCCGTCGGAGTTGATCGCCATTGCGTGCGAATCGCCGGCGGTGATCTTGATCGGGGTGTAGATGCCGGGCGCGACATCGCACTGGTTGAAGCTGTTGTCGCCCCACGCTGCGATGTGGCTGTGGGTGACGGTGACCCGGCCGTTGCCGCGCGCCACGCCGAACTCGCTGTCGATGCCGGCGATGCGGACGTAGTACGTCGTGCCCGCAGTCACCGCAAAGTTGGCGACCTTGGCGTCGGTCGTGTTGCAGCCGCCGGGCTGGTTGTGCAGCATGTCGCCGTTGCAGCCGACCTGCACGAGGGTGCCGCACACGCCCGTATAGAGCGCGATCGACGAGTCGATGGCCGAGGTGTCCGCGGTGCAGGTGTTGAAGGTGGCGACGCCGTCGCTCGGGGCGGTCCACTTGAACCAGACGTCAGGAGACGCCGCGTTCCACAGCAGGCTCGTGTTCGGGCAGAACACGTCGAGCGGGATGCCGGCGCTCGCGGTCGCGGTCAGCGTGCTGAACGCAGTGGGCGTATTCAGCTGCAGCGTGGGCGCAGTGCTGCATTCATCCTGCGCGAACGCGCTCGATGCGATGAAGCCGCCAGAGGCAAGCAGGACCGAAAGAGACGCGAGACCGCGGCGCACGACCGTATTCTTTTCGCAGTTCATCTGTGGAAACCCCATGCAATGAGCGCAGCGGACGGGA
Source organism: Planctomycetota bacterium (assembly GCA_041183345.1). Taxonomy (GTDB): domain Bacteria; phylum Planctomycetota; class Phycisphaerae; order Phycisphaerales; family SM1A02; genus QWPT01. The sequence goes on along the minus strand of JBEGLX010000063.1, from coordinate 18,135 downwards.
GACGACTCCGCCCAATGCGACGCTTGAACATGCCTCAGAAAATCCGACGTGCGAGGGCAATTCCGTCAATCGCAGTCATTTGGTTTCCTCAAGACTTACGCGCAGGCGGCATAACTTCCGAGTCAAATGATGCGTCGGACGGCCCATTTCGGACGTGACCGAGAAGCGACCGGACCCGCCGTGCACGCACGGCGGGTCCGGATCGGTTCATGCCTCTCAGGGAGGGTTGATTCGGTTGCGCGCGGTCACCAGCGTGTCGCGGGCGCATCGTGTTCATCCGATGCACGCGGCGCCGCGCTGCGCGGCGAGACGCCTTGAGCCGCGAGCGCGATATCGGTCGCGTCGATCCAGCCGTCGCCGTTCAGGTCCGCGACCACGAACTCGCCGAGACCCATGCGGCGAAGTTCCTTGACCGTGATGCGGCTGCGGGGAGCGTCGCCATCGAAGCCCGCCGAGCAGCTCTCGCCGCGACGGAGGAAGTGGATGGCGATGAACGCAAGGTCCGCGTTGGTGACGAAGGCGTCGCGGTTGAAGTTGCTGCGGCTGTTGGCGTTCTTGCCGGCGCCGTAGTCGGCGACCAGCCCGCCGAAGTCGATCACGTCGACGGTGTTGTCGTCGTTCGAGTCGCCGGCGACGAGATGGAACGCGCCCGTGGTCACGTATCGCGCGCCGGAGATCTGCACGGGCAGCGCCGCGGCGAGCGTGTGGAGCGCATCCTTCGCCGTCATGCAGGTGTAGCCCGTGCGGACGGGGACGTTGACTTCGCGGACTTGGCCAACGCCACCCTGGAAGGTGACCTCGGCGATGATCGGCTGCTCGCCGTCGAGCTGGAGGCGGATCGGCAGAGTGAAGACGCGGTTCGCGATCACGCCATCAAGGTGGACGTCGAGGACGACGACCTGGTGATCACGCACCTCGACGGTGCGGGTGACGCTGTGGACGGCGCCCAGCGGATCGACCATCGACCACGTCACCGAGGTCGTTCCGATCGGGAACGCGCTCGGCCACGAGCTGCCTGCGGGCAGGCCCGAGGCGGCTGGGTACTGGACGACCATATCGACGGGGATCGCGCCGCAGTTGTTGCTGGCGGTCACCTGCGGATCGGCGATGTGCGCACCGAAGAGGCTGCCGGCATCGGTTGGCACCGAGAAGCTCGCCGCCGGCACGTTGGCGAAGGCGACGCTGTTGAGGTCGACGACGCGGGCGCGGTTGATGGCGGTGAAGGGGATCGGAGCGGAGTTGCCCGTCGCCGTCGCGGCCGACGTGATGGTGTTGTCGAAGCCAGTCGGGGTCAGCCACACCAGCGATGTCTGGCCGCACAGCGGCTGGATCGCACGGAAGGTCAGGCGGGCGACGTTGCCCTCGAGGATGCCTGACAGGTCGCCGCCGAGGTCGATGCCGGTGCTGAAGCGGACGTTGTCCGCGTTCTGCTGCAGGTAGATCGCCCACGGGAAGTCGACGCCGCCGATCGGCTCGGTCGCGACGAACTCGAGCTTGGTCGGGTCGAACGACACCGACGCCTGGATGCCGACGGCGCGGATCGGGAGACCCGACACGTCGACGTACACGGTGAAGGTGCCGCCCGCGGCCACGGCTGCGTCGGCGTCGATGATGAGCGACGCGGTCGAGAGAAGCGCGCCCTGCTGTGCAGCGCTCATGCCCGAGGTGTCGACGTCGAACGTCGTCTGCCCCGCGAGCGCGCTGCCCACGATGAGGGCGATCTGCTCGGCGGTGAAGGACGCGTCGATCTCGAGGTGGCCGCGCACGAACACGCTGTTCGGGCCCGAGACGCTCGCGAGGAGCTGCTCGCGGGTCATGTCGGTGACCAGGATCATCGCCTCGCCCGCAGCGGTGCGCGAGACAAGGGTGGCGATCTCGGCCGCGGTGAACGAGGCATCGAGCGAGAGCTCGACGATCGTGGTCACGCGACCGATCTGGGCGATGATCTCATCGAGCTGCTCCGCAGACATGCCGAGGGCGTCGATGGTGATGTTGGCGCCGCCGACGAAGCCGGTCGGCGGGGCGGCCTTACCGAGCAGCACCGCGAGCTCCGCTACCGTGAAGCGGCTGTCGAGCGTGAAGGTGCCGCCGAGACCGCCGGTGGCGATGCGGTCGGCGAGCGCGACGACCACGCGGAGCTGGTCGATGCCCATGCCCGTCGCGTCCACGGTCGCTGATGTCGCGCCAGTCAGGAACGCCGTCATCTCCGCGGCCGAGTAGCCAGCGTCGAGATCCGACTTCGCGGCATCGCAGGAGTAGGCGTCGTTGTTGTCGGCGATGGAGTCGTTGTCGTCATCGCTGTCGCAGGCGTTGCCGAAGCCGTCGGCATCGCAGTTGAGCTGGTCGCCGTTCGCCACGCTCGGGCAGTTGTCGACGCAGTCGAGGACGAGGTCGCCGTCGCTGTCGACGTCGGCCACGCCGCAACCGCAGGTGCCGGGGGCGACCTTCGCAGGATCGGCCGGGCAGCCGTCGCCGCTGGTCGCCGAGTAGCTCGCTGGCGGCGTCGAGTCGCAGGAAAGGATCGGGAAGGCGGGATCGCCCTCGCCGTCTGCGTCGCTGTCGAGGTAGTAGGTGGCCTTCGTGACAAGCTGGCCGTTGGCAGGGCACTGGTCGCCGGCGACGGCCACATGGCCCGCGGGGACGACGCAGCGTTGCACGGTCACGTCAGGGTCGCCCGCGCCGTCCGCATCGGCGTCGGCGTAGAAGGTGATGAGATCCACCGACTCGCTCTCGGCGTTCACGCCGTTGCAGTCGTTGTCGATGCCGAGGTTGCTGCAGTTCTCCTGAGCGCCCGGGTAGGTCATGTTCGCGGCGTCGTCGCAGTCGGCGAGGAGCGAGGGCGCGGGCAGGTAGCCCACGTTCGTCGTGCCAGGGCAGAAGCGCGCGGTCTCGGCGATGGTGAAGCCGTCGAGGTCGCCGTCGCGCCAGTAGTCGACCTTGTCGGCCGCGCCGACGTCGACGTCATCGATGGTGCCGTCGCAGTTGTTGTCGACGGTGGCCGTCGCGCAGAGCTCGACCGCACCTGGATAGGTCGTGTTCGCGGCGTCGTCGCAGTCGACGCCTGCGGTCGCGGCGACCATGTACCCCGCGACGATGTCGCAGAAGCGCGTGGCGCCCGCGACGGTGAAGCCGTCGGCGTCGAGGTCGCCCCAGAAGTCCGTCTTCGTGGAGTCGAGCGCGAAGAGGTCGGCGTTGTCGGCGCGGAGGTTGCAGTCCTCGTCGGTGTCGAGCGCGTCGCAGATCTCGGGCATGCCTGGGTTGATCGCGGCATCGCCGTCGTTGCAGTCGATCAGGTGCGAGGCAGCGTCGCGGTAGAGCGTCGGGCGGTCGCAGAAGCTCGCCGCGCTGGCGACGGTGTAGGTGTCGTTGTCGAAGTCGGCGAAGTAGCCGGTCTTCGTGGTCTCGAGCGCGGCGATGTCGGCGTTGTCGGCGAGGCCGTTGCAGTTCTCGTCGGTGTCGGCGGAATCGCAGATCTCGGGCATGCCCGGATTGATCACGGCGACGGCGTCGTTGCAATCGATCTCGGCGCTCACCGCGACGCGGTAGAGGGCGGGCTGGTCGCAGAAGCGGCTGATGGCGGCGACGGTGTAGGCGTCGTCGTCGAGGTCGGCCCAGAAGTCGGTCTTGGTCGACTCGAGCGCGCCGGTGTCGGCGTCATCGGCGCGGGCGTTGCAGTCTTCGTCGATATCCGCTGCGTCGCAGAGCTCGATCATGCCGGGGTTGATGGCGGCGACCGCGTCATTGCAGTCGACGAGCATCGAGGCGGCGGCGACGAAGCCGGTCGGCTGATCGCAGAAGCGGCTCGCGGCGGCGACGGTGAAGGTGTCGCCGTCGAGATCGGCCCAGAAGTCGATCTTGGTCGACTCGAGGGCGCCTGCGTCGGCATCATCGGCAAGGTTGTTGCAGTTCTCGTCGATGTCGGAAGCGTCGCAGAGCTCGGTCTTGCCCGGATTGATGGCGGCGACGGCATCGTTGCAGTCGATCTCAGCGCTCACCGCGGTGAGGAAGAGGGCGGGCTGGTCGCAGAAGCGGCTCGCGGCTGCGACGGTGTAGGTATCGCTATCGGCGTCGAGCCAGAAGTCGGTCTTGGTCGACTCAAGGGCACCAGCATCCGCATCGTCGGCGACGTTGTTGCAGTCTTCGTCGACGTTCGAGGCGTCGCAGAGCTCGGTCATGCCGGGGTTGATGGCGGCGACCGCGTCATTGCAGTCGACGAGCGTCGAGGCGGCGGCGACGAAGCCGGTCGGCTGATCGCAGAAGCGGCTGATGGCGGCGACGGTGAAGGTGTCGCCGTCGAGGTCGGCCCAGAAGTCGGTCTTGGTCGACTCAAGGGCGCCTGCGTCGGCGTCGTCGGCAAGGTTGTTGCAGTTCTCGTCGATGTCGGAAGCGTCGCAGAGCTCGGTCTTGCCCGGATTGATGGCGGCGACGGCATCGTTGCAGTCGATCTCAGCGCTCACCGCGGTGAGGTAGAGGGCGGGCTGATCGCAGAATCGGCTCACTGCAGCGACGGTGTAGGCGTCGCCGTCGGCGTCGAGCCAGAAATCGGTCTTGGTCGACTCGAGGGCGCCTGCGTCGGCGTCGTCGGCGGTGCCTGAGCAGTTCTCATCAATGTCAGAAGCGTCGCAGTGCTCCGTCATGCCCGGGTTGATGGCGGCGACGGCATCGTTGCAGTCGATCGCGGCGCTCACCGCGGCCAGATAGAGGGCGGGCTGGTCGCAGAAGCGGCTCGCGGCTGCGACGGTGTAGGTATCGCTGTCAGCATCGAGCCAGAAGTCGGTCTTGGTCGACTCGAGGGCGCCGGTATCTCCGTCGTCGGCGAGGCTGTTGCAGTCTTCGTCGGTGTCTGCTGCGTCGCAGAGCTCGACCATGCCCGGGTTGATGGCGGCGACCGCGTCGTTGCAGTCAACGAGCGCGGATGCAGCAGTCACGAAGTTGGCGGGCAGGTCGCAGAAGCGGGTGGCGGCGGCGACGGTGTAGGTATCGCCGTCGATGTCGGCCCAGAAGTCGGTCTTGGTCGACTCGAGGGCGCCGGCATCCGCGTCGTCGGCGACGTTGTTGCAGTCCTCATCGACGTTCGAGGCGTCGCAGAGCTCGGTCATGCCCGGATTGATGGCGGCGACGGCATCGTTGCAGTCGATCTCAGCGCTCACCGCGGTGAGGTAGAGGGCGGGCTGATCGCAGAAGCGGCTCACTGCAGCGACGGTGTAGGCGTCGCCGTCGGCGTCGAGCCAGAAATCGGTCTTGGTCGACTCGAGGGCGCCTGCGTCGGCGTCGTCGGCCGTGCCTGAGCAGTTCTCATCAATGTCGGAAGCGTCGCAGAGCTCCGTCATGCCTGGGTTGATGGCGGCGACGGCATCGTTGCAGTCGATCGCGGCGCTCACCGCGGCCAGATAGAGGGCGGGCTGGTCGCAGAAGCGGCTTGCGGCTGCGACGGTGTAGGTATCGCTATCGGCGTCGAGCCAGAAGTCGGTCTTGGTCGACTCGAGGGCACCGGCATCCGCGTCGTCGGCGAAGTTGTTGCAGTCCTCATCGACGTTCGAGGCGTCGCAGAGCTCGGTCATGCCGGGGTTGATGGCGGCGACCGCGTCATTGCAGTCGACGAGCGTCGAGGCGGCGGCGACGAAGCCGGTCGGCTGATCGCAGAAGCGGCTCGCGGCTGCGACGGTGAAGGTGTCGCCGTCGAGATCGGCCCAGAAGTCGGTCTTGGTCGACTCGAGGGCGCCGGCATCCGCGTCGTCGGCGACGTTGTTGCAGTCCTCATCGACGTTCGAGGCGTCGCAGAGCTCGGTCATGCCGGGGTTGATGGCGACGACAGCGTCGTTGCAATCGATGAGCGTCGAGGCAGCGACCACGAATCCAGCGGGCTTGTCGCAGAAGCGCGTAACGGCGGCAACGGTGAAGGAATCGCCGTCGAGGTCCGCCCAGAAGTTGGTCTTGGTCGCGTCGACCGCCAGAATGTCTGCGTCGTCGGCCGTGCCGTTGCAGTTCTCGTCGGTGTTCGCGATGTCACAGAGCTCATCGGCCTCCGGGTGGACATCGGCGCGGGCGTCATCGCAGTCGACGTCGTTGCTGACGGCGGCGCGATACAGCGCTGGCTGGTCGCAGAAGCGCGAAGCGGCGTCCACGGTGTAGGTGTCGTTGTCGAGATCGGCCCAGAAGTCGGTCTTGGTCGACTCGAGGACGCCAGCGTCGGCGTCGTCTGCAGCGCCGCTGCAGTTCTCGTCGGTGTTGTTGGCGTCGCAGACCTCGGTCGCTGCGGGGTTGATCGCGGCGACGGCGTCATTGCAGTCCACGAGCGCCGAGGCAGCGGCCACGAAGCCCGTTGGCTGATCGCAGAAGCGGCTGGCGGCGGCGACGGTGTAGGCGTCGCTGTCGAGATCGGCCCAGAAGTCGGTATTTCCGGCGTCGGCCGCGGAGCTATCCGCGTTGTCGGCGAGGGTGTCGCAGTCTTCATCGGTGTTGGCCGCATCGCACACTTCGGTCGCGCCCGGGTTGATCGCGGCAACGCCATCGTTGCAGTCGAGAAGCGCGGAGCGCGCTGGGCGGTGGAGGGCGGGCTGATCACAGAAGCGCGCGACCACATCACCGGTGTAGGTGTCGCTGTCGAGGTCTGGCCAGAAGTCCGACTTCGTCGCAAGCAGGGCGCCTGCGTCGTTGTTGTCGGCGAGGTTGTTGCAGTTCTCGTCGACGTTGTTTGCGTCGCAGACCTCGCTGGCGCCCGGATTGATCGACGCGACGGCATCGTTGCAGTCAGCCTGCGGCGAGGCGGCCACGCGATAGCCCGCGGGCTGGTCGCAGAAACGGCTCGAGGTGACGACCGTGTAGGTATCGTTGTCGCTGTCGGCCCAGAAGTTCGTGCGCGTGGAATCAAGCACGCCCGAGTCGCTGTTGTCGGCGAGGCTGTTGCAGTTCTCGTCGACGTTGTTCGCGTCGCAGACCTCGGTCGCGCCTGGGTTGATCGCTGCGACGGCGTCGTTGCAGTCGGCCTGCGGCGAGGCAGCCGTGCGGTAGCCAGCGGGCTGGTCGCAGAATCGGCTCACGGTCGCCAGCGTGTAGGTGTCGTTGTCGATGTCGGCGTAGTAGTTGGACTTGGTCGCCGGCAGCGCGCTGAAGTCGGCGTCGTCTGCGAGGCTGTCGCAGTCCTCGTCGGTGTTGGTCGGATCGCAGATCTCCGAAGCGCCCGGGTTGATCGCCGCGTTGTTGTCGTTGCAGTCGACGAGTGCGGACGGAGCCGCGCGATGGCGCACGGGCTCATCGCAGAAGCGGACCGCGTTCGCGAGCGTGAAGTTGTCGGCGTCGAGATCGGCGTAGAAGTTCGACTTGCTCGCGGCGGAGACGCTGGCGTCGGCATCGTCGGCGAGGTTGTTGCAGTTCTCGTCGACGTTGTCGGCGTCGCAGACCTCGGTCGCGCCCGGGTTCACCGCCGCGCTTGCGTCGTTGCAGTCGAGCGGATTCGAGAGGGCGATGCGGTAGCCGGCGAGCGCGTCGCAGAAGCGCGCGGATGTCGAGAGTGTGTACGTGTCGTTGTCGGCGTCACGGTAGTACGTCGTTCGGCCCGCATCTGCTGCGCCTGCGTCGTTGTTGTCGGCGAGGCTGTTGCAGTTCTCGTCGGTGTTGTTGGCGTCGCAGATCTCGGTCGCGCCCGGGTTGATGGCGGCGCTGCTGTCGTTGCAGTCGGCCTGCGCCGACGCGGCGGTCAGGTAGCCGATCGGGCGATCGCAGAAGCGCGCGGCCGTGGCCGGCGTGTAGGTGTCGCCGTCAAGGTCGGCCCAGAAGTTCGTCTTCGAGGCGTCCGATGCACCGGCGTCGTTGTTGTCGGCGAGGTTGTTGCAGTTCTCGTCGAGGTTGTTGGCGTCGCAGATCTCGGTCGCGCCGGGGTTGATCGCAGCGTTGGCGTCGTTGCAGTCCGCCTGGGCGCTCGCAGCCGCGCGGTATCCCGCGGGCTGGTCGCAGAAGCGGGCGGCGTTCGCCAGCGTGTAGGTGTCGTTGTCGTTGTCTGCCCAGAAGTTGGTGCGGGACGCGAACGTCGCGCCGGGATCGTTGTTGTCGGCGATGCCGTTGCAGTTCTCGTCGGTGTTGTTCGCGTCGCAGACCTCGTTCGCGCCTGGATTGACCGCGGGGTTGTTGTCGTTGCAGTCGACCTGGATGGTCGCTGCGGTGCGGTATCCCGCGGGCTGGTCGCAGAAGCGGCTGGCGACGCCGAGCGTGTAGGTGTCGTTGTCGATGTCGGCGTAGAAGTTCGACTTGCTCGACGCGAGCGTGGTCGGGTCGAGGTTGTCGGCGAAGTCGTTGCAGTTCTCGTCGATGTTGTTCGGATCGCAGAGCTCGGGTGCCGCGGGATTGACCGTGGCGACGGCGTCATTGCAGTCGGTGTTGGTGGTGACGCCGCAGGCGACGGGCACGCCTGCGCCGAAGGTGTCGTTGTCATTGTCGGCATACAGGCGCGCCGCATCGTTGCAGTCGACGCTGTTGGTCACGTAGCCGGTGGGAATGCCCTGCGCGCAGGTCGAGACCGAGACCGCGGCGGCGCCGAAGCCGTCGTTGTCGGCGTCGCGGTAGTAGGTCGCGGGCGCGAGGAGCTGGGCGTTGTTCGGGCAGCCGTCGTCGTTGGTCGGAACGCCGCACGGAGCGGGAGCGCCGGCGCCACGACCGTCGCCATCGGCATCGGCGTAGAGGAAGCGGGTGTCGTCGCAGTCGAGGTTGTTGGTCACATGACGGACGACGGGCGAGCACGAGGAGACGGGCGAGGCGGCCGAGTCGCCGAAGCCATCGGCATCGGTGTCGCGGTAGTAGTTGTTGAACACGACCGAGTCGTCGACGATGCCGTTGCAGTTGTCGTCGATCTGGTTGCAGGACTCGGTGCGGCCCGGATTCACGTTCGCGTTGGCGTCGTTGCAGTCTCCGGTCACCGCGATGCCGCAGGCGACGCGCGTCGACGAGCCGTAGCCGTCCTGGTCCGCATCGGGATAGAGGAAGCGGGTGTCGTCGCAGTCGGTCGAGTTGTTCGCCTGACCAGCCGCGGGCGTGTTCGCGCACGACGGGATCGGCGCCGAGGCGTTTCCGAAGCCGTCGCCGTCGACATCCGCGTAGTAGGTGCGGGCGTCGGGCGACTCGGTCGGATCGTTGGCGACGCCGTTGCAGTTGTTGTCGACTCCGTGGTTCGCGCAGGTCTCGGTTCCGCCTGGGAACGCGGTGGCGTCGCTGTCGTTGCAGTCGAGGTTGTTGAGGACGTGTCCGGCGAGGGTCACGCAGCTCTTGACCACGGCGCCCGCGCCGTAGGTGTCGCTGTCGCCGTCTGCGTAGTACGTGGTCGCGTCGACGGCCTCGGCATCGCTGTTGGCGGTGCCGTCGCAGTCGTTGTCGACGCCGCGGTTGGCGCAGTTCTCGACGGCGTTGGGGTAGACGGCCGCATCGGCGTCGTTGCAGTCGGCGAGTGCCGACGCGGTCGATGCGTAGCCGCTCGGACGGTCGCAGAAGCGGCTGGCGTTCGCGACGGTGAAGAGGTCGTTGTCGAGATCGCCGAAGAAGTCGGTCTTGGTCGACTCAAGGGCGCTTGGGTCGCTGTTGTCCGCCGTTCCGGTGCAATTCTCGTCGATGTCGCCTGCATCGCAGCGCTCGGTGGCGCCCGGGTTGATGGCCGCATCGGCGTCGTTGCAGTCGGCGGGCGAGCTCGGCGTGCTGCGGTAGCTCGGGCTCGGGCTGTCGCAGAAGCGCGACGCGGCGGCGAGCGACCAGTTGTCGTTGTCAAGGTCGGCGTAGAAGTTCGACTTGCTCGATTCAAGCGCGCCGGCGTCGAGGTTGTCGGCAAGGCTGTTGCAGTTCTCGTCGACGTTCAGGGCGTCGCAGACTTCGGTGGCGGAGGGATTGATCGCCGCGACCGAATCGTTGCAGTCGGTGTTGCTCGCAAGGCCGCAGGCGATCGGAGTACCCGCGCCGAATCCATCGTTGTCGTTGTCCGCGTAGGTGAGGAGTGCGTCGTTGCAATCGCCCGAGTTCGCGACGGCGCCCGCGGGGGGCGTGTGGAGGCACGAGAGCACCTGCGTGGCTGCATCGCCGAAGCCGTCGCCATCGGCGTCGGCGAAGTAGATGAGTTTCGTGGTGAGCGTGGGATCGCTCGGGCATGCGTCGAGGCAGTCGAGCACGGTGTCGCCATCGGTGTCGACGTCGGGTACGCCGCAGCCGCAGACGCCGGGCTCGCGCTTGTTCGGGTCATCCGGGCAGTTGTCGACGCAGTCGGCGGTGCTGAGCGGATCCTCCGGGCAGCCGTCGTAGATGGCGAGCGCCGAAGCGCCTGCCGTCGTCAGGGCTGCGAGCGGGCCGGTCCACGTGGGAACCTCGCGCTCGCGGTCGACGTTGCGACCCCATGCGGCGACGGTGCCGTTCGAACGAAGCGCCAGCGAGAAGTACTGGCCGCCGGCGACATCGATCACGCCTGCGAGATCGGCGGGGACGATGCTCTGGCCCCAGTTCGGGTTGGCATTGGCGTTCACGGCGCCGGCGCCCCATGCGGCGACGGTGCCGTCGGCGCGCAGCGCGAGCGTGTGGTGCCAGCCGCAGGCGACCTTGGTGACGCCGGCGAGGCCTGCGGGCACGATCGACTGGCCGAAGTTGTTCGTGGTCGGCGTCGGTGCGGCGCCGGCGCCCCACGCGTTGACGAAGCCGTCCGAGCGGACGGCGACGCTGTGGTAGAAGCCTGCGGAGATGCCCGTGACGTTGCTCAGGCCCGCGGGGACGATCGACTGTCCGTAGTTGTTGGCAAGGCCCGTGTTGGTGAGGCCAGCGCCCCACGCGACCACCGTGCCGGTCGTGCGGAGGGCAAGGCCATGGAAGCCGCCGGCGGCGATCGAGACCGCATCGGTCACGGTGGCGGGCGGAGTCGCGCGGTTCGAGGTGTTGCTGCCCCAGCCGGCGAGCGTGCCGTTGGTGCGCACCGCGACCGTGAAGGTCTGGCCTGCCGCGACGTCGCGGACCGTGGTCACGGTCGCGGGCACATTGAGCTGGCCAAGAAGGTTGCTGCCCCAGCCGACGAGCGTTCCGTCCGCGCGGATGGCGAACACGTGGTTGCTGCCGCCCGAGATCTTGCCGGGGATGCCGATGGTCGATGGGATCGTGCACTGGTTGAAGGTGTTGTCACCCCACGCCGCGATGCGCGCGAGCGAGACCTGGATCTGGCCTGAGCCGCGGGCGACGCCGAACTCCGAGTCGATTCCGCCGACGCGCAGGTAGTAGACGCTGCCCTCGGTGACCTGGACGCTCGAGATCTTGGCGTCGGTCGGGTTGCAGGTCGCGTTCGAGTTGTGCGGCGCATCGCCGTTGCAGGCGATCTGCACCATGCTGCCGCAGACGCCCTTGTAGAGGACCAGCGACGTGTCGATGGCGTTGAGATCGCTGCTGCAGGCGTTGAAGGTGGCGAGCCCATTCGCGGGCGCGGTCCACTTGAACCAGATGTCGGGCGTGGTCGCCGTCCACAGCAGCGCCGATGCGGCGCAGTTCGTATCGACGGGAACGCCGGCGCTCGCCGTTGCGGTCAGCGTGGAAAACGGAGTGGGCACATCGAGCGAGAGCACCGTCGCGGTGGTGCACTCATCCTGGGCAAAAAGCGGCGCCGTGAGGGCGCCCGCGGCAAGGCATGCCGCAACGCGCATCGCATGAATGGCGTTGCTTCCGCTTCGGGAGGTCGAAGTAGCGTTCATCTTCTCGCGGCCCATGTTGTGCTTCCTAAAAACCAATGTCCCGCGCGCCGAGGCGCACACTGACGTGCGTCAATGTTGCTTCATGGCAGGACCGATGCGACCCAAACAGTCGGTATCGTTGGAAACTTTGGAATGCCCCGAACAAACCGCCCGCACGCGGGGCCCCCGCGCCGATTTTCTCGGGCGGTGCGAATATAAGTCGTTTCCTTGCAGAAATTTACGGCGGTCGCGTCCGGCGCCTCCAAAGGCGTGTCTTTAGCCCCAGTCGCCGAGCAGAAGCGCGAGATCCGCGCCATCTCGGGCGCCGTCGCCGTTGATGTCACCGAGTCCCGACGCAGCGCCCCAGTTGCCGAGCAGGAGGGCGAGGTCGGCGCCGTTGACGCCACCGTCGCCGTCGAGATCGGCGGGTCGGAGATTCTCGCAGGTGTCGGGAATCCCATTGGAGTTGGTATCGGGCGCGCCGCCTTGGATCTCGCAGGCATCCGCGACGCCGTCCTCATCGCAGTCGCTCAGTTGGGAGACCGTCGACAAGCTGACCGAGTGCGCGACGCCCATCGCCACCACGTCTGCGCGGGTCAAGGTCGGTGGAACCGAGGCCTGCCCGAAGTCATTGCGTCCCCAGACGCGCACGGTGCCGTCGGCGCGGATCGCAGCGGTGCAGTAGCCACCCGCAAAGACGCGCTGGACGGCGCCGAGGTCTGCCGGCGGCGTCGACTGACCGAAGGTGTTGTTGCCGAAGCAGACGATCGATCCATCCGCGCGGCGGGCCACCGAGTGGGCTGCGCCAGCGACGATCGCAGTGGCGGGCGTCGCGCCCGCAGGCGGCGTCGCCTGACCGTAGTTGTCCTGGCCCCACGCCGCGATCGTGCCGTCGCCGCGCAGCGCGAGGGTGTGCACGAAGCCGGCGGCGATGGCCGTGATGCCCGTCGTCCCCGGCGGCACGGTCGCCTGCCCGAGAAGATCATCGCCCCAGCAGGCGACCGTGCCGTCCGACTTGAGCGCGACCGAATGCCCGTTGCCAGCTGCGATCGCCGTGGCGATCCCGAGGGTGACGGGCACGCTGCACTGACCTTCGTCGTTGAGACCCCAGCAGGTCACCACTCCGGTGTTGCTGAGCGCCATCGAGTGATTGCCGCCGCCCGCGATGGCGACGATGCCGGCGAGGTCCGCGGGCACCGTCGACTGACCGAAGGCATTGAAGCCCCACGCCACGACCGATCCCGTCGTCCGCAGCGCGAGCGAGTGGTAGCTCCCGGCTGCGATCGCCTTGATCGCGCCGAGGTTCGCCGGCACCGTGGACTGCCCGTAGTTCGGGTTGCCCGATGTGCCGGGCGCGCCCGCGCCCCACGCAGCGACGGGCGTCGTGACCTGGCAGGAATCGGGCACGCCGTTGGCGTCGCAGTCGGACGCCCCGGCGGCGAGCTCGCAGGAGTTGAGGTAGCCGTCGCCATCGCAGTCGAGCGCTGGGTTGCCCGCGATCTCGAGCGAGTCGTTGGTTCCGTTTCCGTTGCAGTCGAAGAAAGACGCCTGGGTGATCACGTGCACGAGATCGCCGATCGCGATCGCATGCGTGCGCTGGTTCGGCCCCGTGTTCGCCTGCACGGTGTAGCTGAACGATCCGTTGCCTGATGCGGGGCCTGGGTTCGTGAGCGTGATCCACGAGGGCACCGCGAGCGGCGTCCATGCGCAGCCGGTCGCGAGCGTGGTCACGCTGATGGTCGCGCTGCCGCCGGAGACGGGATAGTTCGCGGCAGCCGACGACACCGTGAGCACGCAGGCGGGATTCGACGAGCACGTCGTGATGCCCGAGCAGCCCGCGCCGTTCATGTAGTTCGTGATCGAGGTGACGCAGGTCGGGTGGAACTGCAGCACCATGTTCGCCAAGCCGCCCGAGCAGAGATGGCAGTAGCTCATGAGCGTGCCGGTGTTGATGCACGTCTGCGAGTTCTGGCACTGCCCGAAGCTGCTCGATGGCGCGCAGCGGTCGACGGGCGGGCAGAAGTCGTGCGTGTGGGGCGTGCCGCAGTTGTGCCCGAGCTCGTGCGTGAACACCATGATGTCCCAGTTCGCGCCCGCGTTGTTCGTGAGCGGCGTGGGGAAGCTGCCGGACATGTTGGCGTCGACCGCGTAGCCGTAGTCGGTGCAGATCGCGTTGAGCCAGGCGATTCCGCCGCCGAGCGAGCGACCGCTCAGGAGGTGGGCAACGTCGCGGCCGATGCTGCTCATGTTGGCGTTCCAGTAGTTGCGGAACTCGGGGAGCTGCGAACTGGTCGACGTCTGCGTCCACGGATCGCTCACCGTCCAGAGCCGCGTGTAGGCGATGCGGAGCTGGATCGCGTTGTCGCGGCGGTAGATCTCGTCGCCGCCCGCGACGAGCGTCTGGATGTAGCCGAGCGCCGCGGCGGTGTTGCCGCCGAACTTGCCGAGGAACTCCTGGTCGGTGTCGAGCGCGAGATCGATCTGACGGCAGTTCGGGAGGAACGACTCGCCGCCGCTCACGCCGCCTTCGCTGGAGCCAGGCACCGCGAGGTACTCGCACTGGAAGGGCTCGAGCTCGATCGCGGAGAAGGCCTCGCTCGCCATGTCGAACACGGCGGGGGCGTGCGGGTTCGCGAAGGGCCCCGACGTGATCATGTAGCGCGACTCGGGGGTCTCGATCCAGCCGAAGACGCCCGCAGGGCTGATGCCGATGAAGGCGCCCGACCCGTCGATGCCGGCGACGGAGCCGCCGAAGAAATGAGTCTCGGGCTGCGGCATCGGGAGTTCGCGGCCGAACTGGTCGACCACGACGGAGAGCGCGCCCGGCTTGCGCGGGTTGATGCGGTGGAGCAGCAGGTCTGCGGCGAGCTTCTCGGGTAGCGGGAAGCCGGCGACCAGGATGTCGCCCTCCGCGGGCAGCGCGCGCAGCGTCTCGAGATCGAACGCGAACGTCTCGCCGCCGGCGAGGAAGACCGCTGGGTCGAAGTCGCGTGAGAACGCCTCGATCACGGGAATCTGCTGCGCGGATGCGGCGGTGGGGAGCGAGAGGGCGAGGGCGAGGGCGCACAAAGTCATGCGCACGGCGCCGAGGGGGCTGAGCTTGGATGGCATCTGGTTCTCGAGTGTGGGCGTGCGCCAAACGTCGCGGGCTCCGCTCTATTCGCCCGATCTTCTCCGATGGGGGCGCAAAGCGGAAGCAAATTCGCAAGTATGCCGCGCAGCAGGGGTTTGCGCGATCGCTCAACGCACTGGAAGCGCGAGGAACTCCTCGGCGGTGCCGGCAAGCATGCGCGCGCGCTGCGAATCGCTGATGCCGTCCATCGCTCGGATCATCGCGCCCGCCACCCGCTCACCGAGCGGGAACGGGTAGTCGCTGCCGAGCGCAAGGCGCTCCGCGCCCACGCGGTCGATGAGGAAGCGCAGCGCGGCCTCGTCATGGACAAGGGTGTCGAAGTAGAACCGCCCGAGTTGCTCCAGCGGATCGATCCTGCAGTCGACGGCGCAGAGGTCGGGGCGCTCGTGGAAGCCGTGGGCGATGCGTCCGATGGTGAACGCGAGGCTGCCGCCGCCGTGCGCGAGGCAGACCTTCAGGTTCGGGAGCCGCGCGAGGACGCCGCCGAACATCAGCGAGCACGCCGCGCGCGCGGTCTCGGCGGGCATGCCCACGAGCCACGGCAGCCAGTACTTCTGCATGCTCGCCTGGCCCATCATGTTCCAAGGGTGGATGAACACCGGCGCACCGCGCCGCGCGCAGTGCTCGAAGAACGGAAAGAGCTCGGGCGCGTCGAGGTTGAGCTCGGTGACGCCGCCACCGCGATGCGCATTGATGTTCGAGCCGATCTCGACGCCGCGCATGCCGAGCGTGTCGAGCGCGCGGTCGAGCTCGCGGCAGGCGAGGTCGGTGTCCTGCATGGGGACGGTGCACAGTCCCGCAAAACGGGTCG
This sequence comes from Planctomycetota bacterium, assembly GCA_041183345.1. GTDB lineage: Bacteria > Planctomycetota > Phycisphaerae > Phycisphaerales > SM1A02 > QWPT01. The sequence goes on along the minus strand of JBEGLX010000063.1, from coordinate 2,519 downwards.
GGTTCGCGCGGACGATTCCCGCGATGTGGTCGTTCAGGTAGCGCGCGAGCTCAAGCGCCGCCTGCGCTGGCTGGTGATACGAGAACATCACCGGCACGGTCGACAGCACCTGCATCGAGATGCCACCTTCGTCGCACTCGCGGATGCGCACCTCGGGATCCCAGCAGTTCGCCTCGATGTCGCGGAAGTGCCTGCCATCGATCGTCATGCGCGCGCAGGCGCAGCCGCTCGGGCTGCGGGTATCGAGCGGCGTGATCGCCGGCCAGCCGCGCGTACCCGCCTTCGCGGCAAGATCGGGCCACGAGGGGGGCAGGATGTGGGTGTGGAGATCGATCACGCGCATGGAGAGACGTCTTTCGGGAGGTTATCCGAGCCTCGCTGTGGTTGCCGAGGCGCCGTCGCTGGGATCGGCGGCAGGTACACTTCTCCCTTCAGCCGTGTCGCACCAGCGCGCCAAGCATCTCTCGCCGAAGGCACTCGCCGCTCTGACGATCGGAGCCATCGGCGTCGTGTTCGGCGACATCGGCACGAGCCCGCTCTACGCGCTCAAGGAGAGCTTCGCCCACCTCGAGCAATCGGGGCAGGCGATGGACGAGGTCTATGTCCGCGGGCTCCTGTCCCTCGTGTTCTGGCTGATCTTCTTCGTCGTCAATGTGAAGTACATCTTCATCATCACGCGGGCGTCGAACCGCGGTGAGGGCGGCATCTTCGCGCTCCTCTCGCTCATCCCGCGCGGGCTCTCGGCCGAGTCGCGGCGCGGACGCTTCGTGATGTCGCTGCTGGCGATCGCGGGCGCAGGGCTCCTGTTCGGCGACGGCATCATCACGCCGTCGATCTCGGTGCTCTCGGCGATGGAAGGCCTGAAGATCGCGAGCCCCGCGCTCGAGTGGCTGATCATTCCCGGAACGCTGGTCATCCTGATCGGGCTGTTCTACGCCCAGCAGTTCGGCACCGCGCGCATCGGCGTGATCTTCGGCCCGGTGATGGTGGCCTGGTTCGCCGTGCTCGCCGTGTTCGGGGTCATGGGCATCATGCGCCAGCCCGACATCGTCGGCGCCGTGAACCCGCTCTACGCGGTCGAGATGATCGCGCGGCACCCGCTCGAGGTGTTCTTCCTGCTCGGATCGGTCGTGCTGTGCGTGACCGGCGCCGAGGCGCTCTACGCCGACATGGGGCACTTCGGCATCCAGCCCATCCGCTTCGGGTGGTACCTGCTGGTCGGGCCGTCGCTCATCCTCAACTACTTCGGACAGGGCGCCGAGCTGCTCACGCACCAGGCGGGCGGCGGCACGATGGTGGAGTTCAATCCGTTCTACGCGCTCGTACCGCAGCCGCTCATCATCCCGATGGTGATCCTGGCCACGATGGCGACGATCATCGCCAGCCAGGCGATGATTTCCGGTGTGTTCTCGATGGCGCGCCAGGCCATCCGCCTGAACATGCTGCCGCGGCTCGAAGTCGTCCACACCAGCGAGGAGCAGGAGGGCCAGATCTACCTGCCGATGATCAACGGCCTCATGCTCGTGGGCTGTTTGTTCACGGTACTACTCTTCCCGAGTTCGACCCAGCTTGCGAGCGCGTACGGCATCGCGGTCACGCTGGTGATGATGATCACGACGATCCTATTCGCCGTCGTTGCGCGGCGCTTTTGGCGCTGGCGCCGACGCTGGGTCATGCTGCTCGTCGGGCTATTCCTCACAGTCGACATCCTGCTTACCGCCGCGAACGCACCCAAGATGGTCTCGGGAGGATGGTTTGCGGTCGCCATCGCGGCGCTCACGTTCCTCGTCATGACGACTTGGGTGCGCGGCTCGTTCCACATCGGCCGCAAGCTCGCCGAGAGCACGCAGTCGATCCACGAGTTCCTCGCCGAGCTGTGGACCGACGCGATCCCGCGCGTGCCCGGCACCGCGGTGTTCCTGACCACGAACTACAACACGCCGCTCGCGCTCAAGCACTTCGTCGAGCACGCGCACGTGCTGCACCAGCAGGTCGTGCTGATCACGATCGTGTCGTCGAACCTGCCCGTGGTGCCGCCGGCGCGTCAGATCCGCGTCGAGTGGCTGCCCGACGGCGTGTGGAAGATCACGGCGCTCTGCGGCTTCATGGAAAGCCCGAACATCCCGCGATTCCTCGAGCGCGCGCGCGCGCACGGCTTCGACTTCAAGCCCGACGAGACGACCTACTTCGCGCGCCGCACGTCGGTCGTGCCGACGGGCACTTCGAAGATCCCGAACTGGCAGAAGCGCCTCTACTCGGCGCTCGCCCGCAACTCGGTTGATGCGACGAGGGCGTTCAGCCTGCCGCCCGACCGCGTGGTCGACTTCGGCGCGCAGGTCGAGCTGTAGCGGCGGTAGACAAGGGTTGAGCGCTCGCGACTTGGCGCGCTGGCGGCTGCTGTGCAGCCGCGTGCGCGCCTTCGCTCGCTTTGGCGGCAAGTCGGGCGAGTGAATCGCCCGACTTGCTGGAACGCGTGTCGTAGGCGGTCGCCGCTGCGGCGGCTCCCTCTGGACGAGCGC
>JBEGLX010000062.1:0-22104 GCA_041183345.1 Planctomycetota bacterium | reverse complement strand
TGCGGAACCACTTGCGTGGGAGTCGACTTGCCGACTTTCAGATCGACCCCTGAAGCAACCCGTTCCGCAGACTTCGTCTGCGGGCACTCATTGCCTGTGGACTTCGTTCGATGGAGACGTCCCTTGCCTGTGGACTTCGTTTCGTGGAGTTGTCCCCGGCATGGAGACTCCGTTTGATGGAGTGGTCCTCGTCCGGAGTCCGCTTGTAATGAGTGCCCGCAGATGGAGGCGCAGCCGAAATCTGCGGAACCACTTGCGTGGGAGTCGACTTGCCGACTTTCAGATCGACCCCTGAAGCAACCCGTTCCGCAGACTTCGTCTGCGGGCACTCATTGCCTGTGGACTTCGTTCGATGGAGACGTCTCTTGCCTATGGACTTCGTTCGATGGAGTCGTCTCTTGCCTATGGGCTTCGTTCGATGGAGTCGTCTCTTGCCTATGGACTTCGTTCGATGGAGTCGTCTCTTGCCTATGGACTTCGTTCGATGGAGTCGCCTCTTGCCTGTGGACTTCGTTTCGTGGAGTCGTCCCCGGCATTGAGACTCCGTTTGATGGAGTGGTCCTCGTCCGGAGTCCGCTTGCAATGAGTGCCCGCAGATGAAGGCGACGCCGGAATCTGCGGAACCACGTGCGTCAGGAGTCGACTCCGAAAGGCCGACCAGCACCAGAGGGAGCCGCGGCAGCGGCGACCGCTGGGGCACGCGTGTCGGGAGCGCCGTCGCAATTCACTCGCGCGGCGCTCGTCCAAAGGTCGCCGCCGCAGCGGCGACCGCTCAAACTCGGTCGCCGCCAAGTCGCGACCGCCTCCAACCAAAAACACGGACGCCGCGCACTGCGCGCGGCGTCCGTTCATGAGTTCAACTTCTCTCGACGACTCGTGCCTCACGCGCTCCACGCGCTGAGGAGCAGCGCGAGGTCCGCGGCGTTCGTCACGCCATCGCCGTTGATGTCGCTCGCGCCCGTGCCGCCCCAGTTGCCGAGGAGCACCGCGAGATCCGACGCGTTCACCGTGCCGTCGCCGTTCAGGTCCGACGGATTCGACGGCGCCGACGGCACCATCGTGGCGACGTCGATCGCATTCGCGGCGCCCGCAGCGCCCGGCTTGAAGAGCCCGATGGTCGCGTTGCCGGCGACCGGCCCCGTGCTCGCATCGAAGGCGAAGTTGTAGATCGTCGAGAAGCGCAGCGCGTTGTTGTTCGAGTTCTGCGCGAACGTGCCGCCCGCCCAGGTCACCGCGCCGCCCGTCGTGCTCGAAGCCCAGTCGGTCAGGACGTAGGCGTCGCCCGAGTGGTAGTCGACGTCGTGGAAGTACACGTTGGTCACCGCCACGCCCGTCGGGACGGGCACGCGGAACGACTGTCCCGAGCGATCCGAGTTCAGGTTCTGCACCGCGTACTCGTAGTGCCACGTGCCGTTCGCATTCTGCGTCACCTTGTAGCCAAGGATGAAGCGCCCATCGTTCGGGACGTCGGCGTTCACCAGCGTCACGGCGGCATCGGCCGCGCGCCACGCGTTGATCGCCGGCTGCTGCTGCACGGTGTTGCCCGTGAGCGTCAGCGTGTACGCGCCCGAAGTGAGCGTGCCGACGGTCGCCGTGCGGTACGACGCGTTGTTGTTGTCATTGCCGCGCGCCGCATCGCCGGAGTGGATGTACTGCCCCTCGACGAGGTAGGTCGCGCCCGCGTTGAGCGCGGGATTCAGGTCGTTCGCGTTCACCTGGATGCGGCGGCCGATGGTCGCCGGCGCGGCGGGCATGCCCGCGTTGTAGGTGCCCGGGAAGATACCCGTCGCGGCGTTCACTTCGGTACGCGTGCCGAGGCCCGACTGGCTGCCGTTCAGACCCGAGCTGTACGGATCCGAGCAGCCGATGCCGAGCCACGTGCCGCTCGACGACGCCTGGCAGGCGCCGCACAGGGTGCCCTGCAGCGCGGTGAAGCCGTGCTTGCCCCAGCCCATGCCGATGTGCTCGATGCGGCCGTTCTTGATGCGGAAGATGTTCTGGGTGATGAACGGGTGACGGTTGTCGGGCTGGGCGAACCAGTCGAGGAGCTCGTCGCCGATGTTGCAGCTGGTGGTGCCGATCGCGTAGGCCATGATGGTCTGGCCACCGACGACGACCGAGCCGTACTTCGAGATGTCGGGGATCGCGCCGACGATCACGTCGGGACCGACCACGCCGGTTCCGCCGCCGCCGCCGCCACCGCCGCCGCCGCCACCGCCTTCAACGACGTTCAGCACGCCCGCGCCGCCGTTGGTCGAGCCGAAGCCACCGACCACGACGCGATAGGTCGTTCCCGCGGTGAGCGAGGCGACCACGGTGCTCTGCAGTCCGCAGGCGTCATCGTTGCAGCCGACCACGCCGCTCGCGGTCGAGCAGGTCGACATGACCAGCAGGCGCGAGTCCCAGCTTGTTCCCGTGCAGGTCGAGAAGGTGTGGTTGCCCGTCGTCGTCGGGGTGAACGTGAAGTAGTTCACCTTGAACATCGTGTGCGCGCCGCAGCCGGTCACGGCGGGCACGCTCAGCGAGACGGTGGACGGCGACGTATTGAACGCGTTGTCACCGAGGATGAGCGCAGGAGCGGTCGCGCAGTCGGTCGAGCCGCCCGCGACGCCTCCGTCGCCACCCTTGTCGCCGGCGAGGGCGGTCATCTGTCCGAGAAGAATCGCGGCGCCGCCGAGGACGCAGGTGCCAATCGTGAGGAGGGTCTTCAAGTTCTGACTCCGTAAATCGGATGCGGGGCAAGCCGTCAGGAACGGCTGGGCAAATGTAACCCAACGTCCGCGGAGACGTAAGTTTCGGTTCCGATTTCGGAGAGAGATCCGTACTTATGGCGCCCGAAAGCGAGGGAGCGGGGGCTCTGCCGGGCTACTTGCCCGCCGACGCGCTGGCGGCAGGGGCCTTGGCGGGTCGAGGCGCATACGGCACGGGCTTGGGCTCTTCCTTCTTGTACTTCTCGAGAAGGGTCAGGAACCGCGCCTTGTTCTTGCCTTCCTGCTCGAGCTCGATCGCACGCTGCTGGTGCTCGAGCGCCTTCTCGCGGTTGCCCATCGAGAAGTGGTACAGCGCCATGAGCTCGGCGGCGCGGGCGTCCTTCTGCTGACCGACCGTGTCGGCGGCGGTCACCATCTCAAGGGCGAACGTGAAGTCGCGCTCTTTGACCTCGGGCGAGTTCATCGTGGTGCGCGCGAGCGACCGCAGCGTCTGCAGGTCGTTGGCGTACTTCTTCGCGAGCTCGCGCCCGAGGGCGTAGCCCTCGGCAGGCATGCCGGCAGGGCCGATCAGCGTGCCGAACTTCTGGATCTCGAAGGTCGAGGCCTTGGAGGCAAGCTGCCGCGTCATCGAATCAAGGAAGGCAAGCAGGGGCGTCCAGTTGCCGTCCTGCGCGCACTTGGTCTCGAGCGCCGTCATCTCGTTGCGCGCCCAGGCGAGCTTCGAGTTCAGGACAGCCTCCGCCACGTGGTCGCTCGGCTTCCACGTGCCCGCAGCGATCTGCGCGAACGGATCGGCGGCGAGCTCGGGGTGCCCGAACCACAGCACGATCCCGTCGCGCACCGCGAACAGGCGCGGCGTCTGCACCTGGAAGGTGCCGCTCTGCAGCGCGTTCTGCGCGCGCGAGCGCGGGTCGAGCGCGACGCCGTGCTTCACGACTTCCGTGTTCTCCGGCTTCGCGAGCCACTCGCGGACCACGTTCTCATCCTCGGACGTCACCGAGATGAACTCGAAGCCCTTCGGCCCGTAGTCGGCGATGAGCCCATCGAGGAGTTCGAACGCCTCGGCGCAGTGCCCGCAGGTCGTCGAGAAGAACTCGAACACGTAGACCTTGCCTGGCGCAAACGCGCTGCTGCGCGAGCCCTGCACGAAGGTGCCGAGCGGGGGGAACTTCACCGTCGAGCCCGGGAACACGGTCGGCGACGGGATCGCCACATCCTTCGATGCGGTCGCGCCAGACGCACTCGGCGCACCCGATGCGGCAGGGGGATTGGGCTGCGTCGCGGCGGTTCCGGGCGGCGTTCCGCCGTCGCATCCGACGAGCGCGAACGAGGCGACGGCGAGGGACGTGAGCGCGAGGCCTGTGAGCGCGAGGATCGCGCGTGGCGAGCGGCGTGCATGGACGGCGGTGGTGTCGGTCGCGGGCATGGATGCTGGCTCCGGTCTCTGGCGTTGGTTTCGATTGGCTCGTCGGACTCAGCGCGGGGCTGGAGCGGGGACGGCGGCAGGCGCGGGCGCGGCGGCAGGCGCGGGCGCGCTTCCCTTCGGCGGATTCGACGGAACCGGCTTCGGCTCCGCGGTCTTGAAGCGGTTGAGGGTCTGCTCGGCGATCTGCTTCGCCTTCGGCGACTTCGCCAGGCGCACCGCGCGCTCCTGAATCTCGACCGCCTTCTCGCGGTTGCCGCTTGAGAAGTAGGCGAGCGCGAGGTACTCGGCGCTGAGCGGATCACCCGACTGCGTCAGGTCATCCGAAGCCTTCGCCACGCTCATGGCGAACTCCAGGTCGCGCACCTGCACCGAACCCCAGTTCAGCGTGACATTCGCGAGCATCCGCAGCGCCTCGGGGTCGGACGCGTACTTCTGCGCGAGGCGCTTGCCGAAGGCGTAGCCAGCCGCCGACATCTGCGCGGGGCCGACCATCATCCCGAACTTCTGCACCTCGAAGAACGACGCGCGCGACGGGAACGCCACCGCCATCGACTCGAGCAGCTCGAACATGTCCATCCACTTGCCGTCCGACTCGCAGCGCGTGCGCATCGACTGCATCTGCTTCTTCGCGCGGGCAAACTGCGCCACCTCGATGAACTCCTGGCGCACGGCGCTCGGATCCCACGTGCCCGCAGCGATCTTCTCGAGCGGCTCGCGCGCGCGTTCGGGGCTGCCGATCCACTGCACCACGCCGTTGCGGATCACGAACAGCCGCGGGGTCTTGTTCTCGAAGGTCGGGTTCTGCAGCGCCCGTTGCGCAAGGCCGCCATCGATGGCGATCGAGTGCTTCACGAGCTCGGCGTGCTCGGGCTTCGCCAGCCATTCGCGCACCTTGGCGGAATCCTCGTTGGTCAGCGAAATGAACTCAAAGCCCTTCGGGCCGAAGTCATCGACCAGCGCCTTCATCACGGGAGCTGCTTCCTCGCAGTGCGAGCATGTGGTCGAGAAGAACTCGAAGACAAGCACGCCATCCTTCGGGAACGAATTGCGCTTGGTTCCCTGCACGAACTCGCCGAGCGGCGGGAAGGGCACCTGCGCGCCCGGATGGACGCCAGGCAAATCAAGCTTGTATGGGCGCGGCTTCTTGCCGCTCACCGTCTCGACCGGACCGGCGACGGTCGTCTTGCCGTCCTGCGCGTCGTCGTCCGAGCCGGCGTCGGCGGCGGGAGCAGAAGTGGTCGCGGCCGCAGCGCGGCGCACGCTCACGACCAGCTCGCCCGACTTCGGGTGATCGGTGAACACCGAGAACTTCGTCGGCTTCTTCGCCTCGCGCCACTTCGCCCAGTCGACGAGCACCACGTGGCTCATCGCAGAGGCGCCGTTGTCGGCGGCCACGAAGGGCTGATCGATGGTGGTGATCTTGAACGCCGTGCCGTCGACGCTGCGGAAGGTCACGGTGTCGGGCGCCGGCGTCGCGACGTCGTCGGCGGGCGCGCGCAGCGTCTCGGTCGACTGCTCGATGAAGAGCCCGACCTTGCCGACGACGGCGAGGTTGACGGGGTCGCCCTCATCGGTGGTGAAGGTCACGCGCTTGGTCAGCGTCACGCCTTGCTTCGGACCGGGCTTGATCGAGATGTCGGTCTCGACGGTGGCGCCGGGCGCGATCGGATCGGTCGGCCACGTCGGCGTCGTGCACGAGCAATCGGCGACGGCGTTGGTGACCGTGATCGGCTTCGACGAGAGGTTCTTCAGCTTGACGCGCTTGGTGACGGTCTGGTCGGGCACGAGGTCGCCCATGTCGAGCGTCGTCGGCTCGACGGCGAGCACGGTGGTCGCATTCTGCGCGGTCGCCGAGTTCGCGCCGCCACCGCACGCCGTGAGCAACAGCGGGGCGGTCGCGAGCGCCGCCAGGCAAAGGGCGACGGCAAGACGTGGGCTGGTTGGAGTGGGGCTCGTCATGGGTGTGAAAGACCGCATTTTGACCAGACTCGGAGGAGATTGCTGATTCGTCATCATCGGCTCGAAACGGGCGTGCGTTCATCGCGATCGGCGCAAGGGCGCGGGACTCGTAAGGTAAGACCGCAGGGTCGGTTGCACGCCGTGGGAGGTCGGTGATCGGGTTATTACTCGGACATCTGCGTCCGCGGAATCAAAGACGGAAGCGCCGAGACTCCGTGTGAAAGTCCTGTGAAGGCGTTTTGAAAGGCACGTCCGCGTAGTACCTTGGCTGCGATCGCCCTGCGCGGTTTGGCGCGATCTCGTGAGGTTCTTCCGTCAAGAAGTTCAGTGCGATGGAGCCGTCGCTTCGCGGGGCCGCTGTCGCCAACAGCTCAGTGGAGAAAGCCGTGACGAATCGCGTTGTTCGTGCGTTCCGTGGTGTGGTCGCCCTCATGACGGCTTGCGTCGCGGTGGGCTGGGTGCAGCCGGCGTGGGCGCAGAGCATGATCGCGGGATGGGACTTTCAGACGACGACGAATGGAGGGACAGCTGCGGTCGCGGCACCCAGTTCGCCATCGAGTTTCACCGCGAATTTCGGAAGCGGAACGCTGTACCTCGATGGGACCAATGGCTCGAGCCAGTGGATCACCGCGACAAGTGGAAATGAATTGAATGCATTCGGCGGTGCTGGATCAGGTGTAAACGCCTACACGGGGTTTTCAACTGTTACCTCCACGGGTGCGATTGCTCTCGTTGGAGGGGGTGCTACGGGCGGTCCGTACACCGCGAACGGCAAGTCGATCGTCTTTAAGTTCTCTATGACGGGGCGATCGGGCCTCCTCGTTTCCTACGCAACTCAACGAACCAGCACGGGTTTCGATACACACACATGGTCCTACAGCACGAATGCGCAGACATGGACCACTTTCGGGTCGATCGGACCGACGCCCGCGCTACCGTCTGCCTTCGCAGGCCGCGCCGTTGCCATGACGAACGGACTCGACGGTGCTTCTGTCGCTTACGTGCGGCTCACGGTAACCGGCGCGACGGCGACGAGCGGCAATAATCGAATCGACAACGTCATCCTCGCGTCGGCGGCCACCCCAGGGACTTCCATAGCGAGTAACGGTGCAAATCCAGGCGCTGATGGATGGAGCAGTTCGTTCTCTGGTGGTGGTTGGTTCAACGGAAACAGTGGTTCGAATGGTGGCGGCTCGGGCGCAGGCGCAGGCAGCCCGGCTTGGGGTCTGTATGCGAGCGGGGCATCGACCGCCGCGATGCGTCGGAGCCTGTCCGGGGGCGCATTGGCGGTCGGCCAATCTGCCTCGATCAACTTCGATAATGGGTACATCGACACAGGAAAGACCGTTGGCGTCGAGTTTCTCTACGGAGACACCGTGGCGCTTGCCGTGCAGTTCACTGGGGGTGGATCGGCGTATCAAGTTATCAATTCCACCGGATCCGTCAGCACATCACAGTCCTACACAACTGGCGGGCTGAACATCGGGTTGCGACGGACAGGCTACGGCACCTACTCACTGGCGTTCGGTAACTACTCAGGCAGTGGTACCTTCACTGGCGGAGCCGCAACGATCGACGGCGTTCGCGTGTTTAACAACGGTGCGGGCTCAGGTTCGGACTTCGATGTCTTCAGTAACGGTCTCGTTGTCTCCTGCATCGACGCTGACAGCGACGGTGTGTGCGCGGCGACCGACTGCGACGACAGCAACGCCTCGGTTGGCGCTGCGACGACCACGTACTACCGCGACGCGGATGGCGACACCTACGGCACGAGCGGTACCACTCAAGTCGCGTGCACGCAGCCTTCCGGTTACGTCACGAATAGCAGCGACTGCAACGATGGTGACGCCACAATCAAGCCTGGCGCGACCGAGATCTGCGATGGGATTGACAACGATTGCGATGCGTCGATTGACGAAGGTCTAGCTTCTGTCACCTACTACCGCGACGCGGACGGTGATAACTACGGCAACCTGAGCGTTACGCAGACGACATGCACGGGCAGCGCCCCCACGGGCTACGTGCTCAACAGCACCGACTGCAACGATGCGAACCAGTTTGCCTACCCCGGTGCAGCCGAGACCTGCGCGAACGACGGCACCGACAACGACTGCGATGGCGAGGCAAATGCCGACAGCGAGGCGTCGGACTCGGTCAACTACTTTGTGGACGTTGACGGCGACTCCTATACGGTGGGCGCTGCAGCAAAGTACTGCGTGAATCCAGGCTCGGGCTTCCGCACGACGTCCTCGGGCACGGACTGCAACGACTCGAACGCGGCGGTCAACCCCGGCGCGACCGAGACCTGCAACACGATCGATGACGATTGCGACAGCTCGATCGATGAAGGCGTGACCACGACCTACTACGCAGACGGCGATGGTGACGGCTTCGGACGCTCGACGACGTCGCAGCAGGCGTGCACGGCTCCGACGGGGTACGTCACCAGCAGTACTGACTGCAACGACAACAACGCCGCGATCAAGCCCGACGCGACGGACATCTGCGACGGCGTCGACAACAACTGCGACGGCACCATCGATCCGTCGAACTGCACCAGCCAGACGATCGCGGGCAACGGCAGGAGCGGTTTCGGCGGCCCTATCGGTGGCTCGACCCTGGATGTCGCGCGCGATGGCGCTGACTGGGTGTTCACGCTCACGAAGGGCGCGGGTAACTTCAGTGACGGCCTCGTGCTGTATTTCGACACCGCGAGCGGGGGCTTCACCTCCACGAGCGACTTCGTCGACACGGGCGACTACAACCGGAAGGCGATCTCTGGCTTCTCAGGCTCGACGGGCACGGGCTCGGCCCGCTCGGTCGTGAACTTCCCGAGCGGATTCACCGCCGACTATGCGATCGCGGTTGCGCCGAATGCCCGTTCGCAGTTCGGTGGACTCTGGCGCCTCACGACGCTCCCGACGGGATCGGGCTCAGGGCACGAGTTCATCAGCTCCGTCAACCTCGTGCCGAACAACTCGACGACGAGCGCGACCTACACCTTCCGAATCGCGCGCTCGGGCCTGGGCATCAGTTCGGGTGGCACGTTCAAGATGGTCGGTACCTATCTGAACCCTGGCTACGCCGCGGATGGGTCGATCGCCTCGACCTCGTTCTTCCGTTCAAACGAAGGCTACGGCGAGGGTCTGCCTGCATCGAACCTCGGCACGGGCGCCGCGACCTTCACGACCTTCGTTTCGCTCGTGGTTCCCTGCACCGACGTCGACAACGACGGCGTGTGCGCGGAGAACGACTGCAATGACAACGACGCGACCATCTACGCGGGCGCGACCGAGCTTTGCGACAACAAGGACAACGACTGCGACGGCTCGACCGACGAGGGGCTGACCCAGTACACGTACTACCGCGACGCCGATAGCGATACGTTCGGTAGCTCGACGGTGACCACGACGACGTGCGCCGCAACGGCGCCAAGCGGCTATGTGACCAACAGCTCCGACTGCAATGATTCGGCGATTCTCTACGCCGATACGGATGGAGACGGCTTTGGTGCCGGATCGCCGGCGGCGTGCGGTGTGGCCACCAACACCGACTGCGGACCGTCCAGCGCTGCCATCTACCCGGGCGCTCCCGAGCTCTGCGGGTCGGTCGGCACCGACAACGACTGCGACAGCAACTCCGCCGAGATCGACGCGAACGCGTCCGACCGCGTCGCGTACTACAACGACGGTGATGGCGACGGCGTGACGACGGCCACGGCGACACTGTTCTGCACGGGTGCGGCTGGTGCGTCGTACCAGTCGAGCGCGTCGAATCCGGCCGATTGCGACGACGCGAACCCCGCGGTCAAGCCGGGCGCGGTCGAGCTCTGCTCGACGGTCGGCACCGACAACAATTGCAACGGGAGCGCCGCAGACGTCGACGTGAACGCATCCGACAAGGTCGCGTTCTACACCGACAGCGATGCGGATACGTACACTCTTTCGACCACGGCGCTGTTCTGCCCTGGTACGACGAACGCTGGGTACCGCGCCACGATCTCGAGCCCCCTTGACTGCAACGATGGCGATGCGACGGTCTATCCGACGGCGCCCGAGCTTTGCGCGACGAGCACCGTTGACAATGACTGCGATGCCGATGCGTTGGAGATCGATGCGAATGCGGCTGACAAGGTGAGTTTCTATCGAGATCAAGACTCGGACGGCATCTCGTCGAACACGACTGCACCGTTCTGCCCGGGTACCTCGAATGTCGGGTACCTCTCAACTCAGAGTAGTCCAGCCGATTGCGATGACACGAACAAATTCGTCGGAACCCGGACAACCTACTACCTCGACAGCGACAACGACACCTACGGCGCAGCTGCTTCGCCATCTACGTTCTGTGATGGGGTGGTCGCTTCCTGGAACTTCAATAGCAGTCCGACCCCGGACTCGAACATCACGACTGGAGTGACAACCGCCTCGGCTGGCTCGGGAACACTCGCGCTGATCGGTCCGCTCTCGGGAACGAACCCAACATACGCAAGTGGATCGACCAACGACTCATCAGCTTCGGATAACTCAGCTGTCTCCATTACCGGTTTGAGCAATACCTCGACCGGAACGCACGGCGTGCAGTTCAACATCAGCACGGTCGGCTACTCAGCGCTGTCGTTCCGTCTGGATGTGCGTGGATCGAGTACGACGAGCAAGTACTGGCGAGTTCAGTACACGACTAATCGAACGGCCTCGACACCTGTCTGGACATCCACTGGGCTCACTTCAGATGGACTGCTCGAGCTGCCGGGGACGACCAGTTTCAAGAACGACAATGCGTATGCGATTGATCCGGTGTTGGGTGCCGATGCCGCGAACAATCCTCTCTTCGCTATCCGAGTGGTCGCGATCTTCAATCCGTCCACCGGAGCATTTTCGCGGAATGACTCCGGCGGAACTGCCGGAACGGTTTCGGGCGGAACCATGCGATTCGACATGTTGACCTTGAATGGGCGCTCCGTGCCATCGGGCTACTCTGCCAACAGCACCGACTGCGATGACGCGGTCGCCACCGTGTATCCCGGCGCCCCCGAGCTCTGCTCGAACCTCGCCGTTGACAACGACTGCGACGGATCGACCGCGGAGAGTGAGGCGACCGATCGCACGACCTTCTACATCGACAGTGACGGCGATGGTCGCGGCTTGAGCAGCACCTCGCAGACCGTCTGCGTGCAGCCCACCGGCTACGTCGCCAACTCGAACGACTGCAACGACGGCAACGCCACCATCTACACCGGCGCGCCCGAGCTCTGCGACAACCTCGACAACGACTGCGACACGGTCGTCGACGACGGCATCGTCTTCCTGAACTACTACCTCGACAGCGACGGCGACGGCTACGGCGCGAGCAACGCGACCGCGGTCAACTCGTGCTCGCCGGTCGCGAACTCCGTCACCAACAACGGCGACTGCAACGACAGCAACGCCGCCATCAAGCCGGGCGCGACCGAGGTCTGCGACGGCGTCGACAACAACTGCACGGGCGGCATCGACGAAGGCGTGACGTCCACGTTCTACGCCGACACCGACGGCGACGGGTACGGCAACCTTGCCTCGACCACGCAGGCGTGCACCGCACCCAACGGCTACGTCGCGAACTCGGGCGACTGCAACGACGCGGTCGCGGGCATCAACCCGAACGCACAGGAAGTCTGCGACTCGGCGAACACCGACGAGGATTGCGATTCGACCGCCGACAACGCCGACAGCTCGGCTGCCGACGCGGGCAAGACCAACTTCTACCGAGACCAGGACGGTGATGGCTTCACCGTGAACACGGCGACGCGCTTCTGCGACCTGCCGAGCGGCTACGACACGGCGCCCGAGGGCGATTGCAACGATGGCTCGACCTCGGTCTACCCGGGCGCGCCTGAGCTCTGCGCGAACGACGGCATCGACAACGACTGCGATACCGAGGCGAACGCCGACAGCGAGGCGACGGACTCGACGAGCTACTACGTCGACGGCGACAGCGACGGCTACGGCGCCGGAACCGCGGTCCAGTCGTGCAGCCCCGTCACCGGCCGCGTGTCCAACAACACCGACTGCGACGACGGCCGCGCGACGGCGAACCCCGCCGCGAGCGAGACCTGCAACGGCCTCGACGACGACTGCGACAGCACCGCCGACGAGGGCCTGACCTTCCTGAACTACTACCCCGATTCGGACAACGACGGCTACGGCGCCAGCACGGCGACGGCGCAGTCGAGCTGCTCGGCGGTGACCGGCAAGGTCACGAACAACACCGATTGCGACGATTCGCGCGCGACGGCGAACCCCGCCGCGAGCGAGCTCTGCAACGGCCTCGATGACGACTGCGACAGCACGCCCGACGACGGGCTGACCTTCCTCAACTACTACACCGATGCGGACAACGACGGTTACGGCGCCAGCACGGCGACGGCGCAGTCGAGCTGCTCGGCGGTGACCGGCAAGGTCACGAACAACACCGACTGCGACGACGCGCGCGCCGCCATCAACCCGGCTGCGAGCGAGTCGTGCGACGGCGTCGACAACAACTGCGACGGCACCGCCGACGCTCCCTCGTGCACGTCGATCACGGTCGCCGGCAACGGGAACACCGGCTTCGGCGGCCCGATCGGCGCCGGCTCGCTGGCGATCTCGGCTGCGGGCGCCAACGTGTCGTTCACCCTGACCCGCGGGACTGGCAACTTCAGCGATGCCCTCGTCCTCTACTTCGATTCGAAGACGGGCGGCTTCGCGAGCACCGCGAACTTCACCGACGCGCCCGTTGGCGACTATCTGCGCCGCGCGATCTCTGGTCTTGCCGGCAGCGCGCGCTCGACCGTGAACTTCCCGGCAGGCTTCACCGCCGACTTCGCGATCGCGCTCTCGCCGAGCGCGTCGTTCGCGGGTCTGTGGGCGCTCGCCGAGAATGGCGCACACACCTTCGTCGCTGGCGCGAACCTGGCTCCTGCGAGCAGCGTGAACGCGGCGTCGTACACCTTCGCGGTGGCGCGCACGGATCTCGGCATCACTGGCACCGCCAACGCCGACTTCCGCATGGTGGGTACGTATCTCAACGCCGACAACGCCTTCCGCTCGAACGAGGGCTTCGGCAACGGCCTGCCCGCGTCGAACCCCGGCACTGCGACCGTCACATTCACGTCGGCGATCACCATCGCCGCGCCGTGCACCGACGCGGACGGCGACGGCTTCTGCGCCGGCGTTGACTGCGACGACACCAAGCTGCTGTACGCCGACGCCGACAACGACGGCGTGGGCGCTGGATCGGCGACCGCGTGCGGCGTGACGACGAACAACGACTGCGCGCCGCTTGACAACACCATCTACCCGGGTGCCGCCGAGCTCTGCACGAACCTGACCGTCGACAACGACTGCGACGGCGTGACCAACGAGGCCGAGGCGACCGACCGCGTGGCGTACTACCCCGACACCGACGGCGACGGCTTCGGCGCGGGCACCTCGTTGCTCGCCTGCACCGCGCCCACGGGATACGTGGCGAACGCGACCGACGGCTGCCCTGACAACGCCACCCTGAGCTCGCCCGCGACGTACTACCGCGACCAGGACGGCGACACCTATACGACGTCGACCACGACGACCGCCTGCAGCCTGCCCACGGGCTACCGCGCGAGCGCGTCGTCGACTCCAGACTGCAACGACACCAACTCGGCGGTCAATCCTGGCGCGACCGAGTCCTGCAATGGCCTCGACGACGACTGCGCGGGCGGGGTCGACAACGGACTGACGTTCCTGAACTATTACCCCGACACCGACAACGACTCCTTCGGTTCATCCACTGCGACGGCGGTGAATTCGTGCACCGCGATCGCGGGCAGCGTCACCAACAACAGCGATTGCAACGACGGGAATCCCGCGATCAAGCCGACCGCGCAGGAGATCTGCGACGGCGGCGACGTCGATGAGGACTGCGACGGGATGGCGGACGACGCCGACAGCTCTGCGACGGGTCAGACCAACTGGTATGCCGACACCGACGGTGACGGCGCCGGCGCTGGTTCGGCGACGAGCGCGTGCAACGCGCCTGCCGGCACGGTTGCGAACGCGAATGACCAGTGCCCGAACAATGCGGCGCTGACGGCGCCTGCGACCTACTACCGCGACCAGGATGGCGACACCTACACGACGACGACGACGACCACCGCCTGCAGCCTGCCCACGGGCTACCGCGCGACCGCGTCGGGCAGCGCCGACTGCGACGACGCGAACGCGGCCGTCAATCCGGGCGCGACCGAGTCGTGCAACGGCATCGACGACGACTGCGCGGGCGGCGTCGACAACGGCCTGACCTTCTCGAACTACTACGGCGACAGCGACATGGACGGCGCGGGCGACCCCGCGGTCGTGCAGAACGCCTGCTCGCAGCCCGCTGGCTATGTGACCAACTCGAACGACCTCTGCCCGAGCAACGGCAGCCTGGTCAACCGCGCGACCTACTACCGCGACTTCGATGCAGACACCTACGGCGACGCTGTCGTCACCGAATCGACCTGCTCGAGCTCGCCGTCGACCGGCTACGTCTCGAACAGCGGCGACTGCGACGACTCGCGCGCGGGTGTGAATCCAGCCGCGCAGGAAGTCTGCGACGCTGCGAACACCGACGAGGACTGCGATGGCTTCGCCGACAACGCCGACGTCTCGGCGACGGGCAAGACCAACTGGTACGCCGACACCGACAACGACGGCTACGGCGCGGGCAGCGCCATCAGCGCGTGCGACGCCGTCGGCAGCCAGGTTGCTGTCAGCGGCGACTGCGATGACACCCGTCCCGACGTCTCGCCCGCCGACCCCGAGGTCTGCGACGCGTCCAATGTCGACGAGGATTGCGACGGCAAGGCCGACGACCTCGACGTGCAGGGCGCGTCGGGCAAGGTGACCTACTACGTCGACAGCGACAACGACACCTACTCGACGGCGGCCACGGCGACCTTCTGCGACGTGCCCTCGACGGGCTATCGCGCGACGCTTTCGTCGCCTGTCGACTGCAACGACGCGGTGGCGGGCATCAACCCGGGCGCGACCGAGGTCTGCGACGCGGGCAATGTCGACGAGAACTGCAACAACCTCTCCGACAACAACGATCCCGGCGTGTCCGACGCGACGCGCACCAACTTCTACCGCGACCAGGACGGCGACGGCTACACCGTCAACACGGCGACGCGCTTCTGCGACATGCCTGCCGGCTACGAGGCTTCGCCCGAGGGTGATTGCAACGACTCGAGCACTGCGGTCAACCCCGGCGCCGTCGAGAACTGCGCCAATCTCGGCACCGACAACGACTGCGACGGCGTGAACAACGCCGCCGAGGCGGTCGATGCCACGTCGTACTACGTCGACACCGACATCGATGGCTTCGGCTCGAACACCGCCACCGCGGTCCGCTCGTGCTCGCCCGTCGCCGGCAGCGTCACCAACAACAGCGATTGCGACGACACCCGCCGCCTGTATGCGGATGTCGACGGCGACGGCTTCGGCGCGGGCGCGTCGGTCGCCTGCGGCGTGCCCACGAACACCGACTGCAACGACGGCAGCAACGCGATCTTCCCGGGCGCCGCCGAGTCGTGCAACGGCATCGACGACGACTGCGATGCGCAGGTCGATGAGAACATCACCTTCAGCAACTACTACGTCGATGTCGACGGCGACGGCTACGGCGCCGCTGGCTCGACGCCGCAGAACTCGTGCTCGCCGATCGCCGGCCGCGTGACCAACGCCAGCGACTGCAATGACGCGGTGGCTGCGATCAACCCCGGCGCGCAGGAGGTCTGCGACCTCGCGAACACCGACGAGGATTGCGACGGGGCGGCCGACAACGCCGACCCGAGCGCCGCCGACGCTGGCAAGACCAACTTCTACCGCGACCAGGACGGCGACGGCTTCACGGGTAGCTCGGTTGGTCGCTTCTGCGACCTCCCGACCGGCTACGAGGGCACCGCCGAAGGCGACTGCAACGACAGCAACGCCGCGATCTTCCCGACCGCGGTCGAGACCTGCGCGAACCTCGGCACCGACAACGACTGCGACGGCGTGAACACCGCCGCCGAGGCGACCGACGCGACGAACTACTACACCGACGCCGACAACGACAGCTTCGGCTCGTCGACGGCGACGGCGGTCGCGGGCAGCGTGACCAACAACTCCGACTGCAACGATGCGCTCGTGACCTACGTCGACGGCGACGGTGACGGCGTGGGTGCGGGCTCGCCCGCAGCCTGCGGCGTGGCGACGAGCAACGACTGCAACGATGCGAACAACGCGATCTTCCCGGGCGCGGTGGAGAACTGCGCGAACCTCGGCGTGAACAACGACTGCGACGGCGACAACAGCGCCGCCGAGGCGGCGGACGCGACGAACTACTACGTCGACGCCGACAGCGACAGCTTTGGCTCGTCGACGGCCGCCGCGGTGCGCTCGTGCTCGGTGGTCGCGGGCAGCGTGACCAACAACTCCGACTGCAACGATGCCCTCGTCACCTACGCCGACGGCGACAACGACGGGTTCGGTGCTGGTTCCGCGGTCGCCTGCGGCGTGGCGTCGAACACCGACTGCAACGACGCCAACCCGGCGATCCGTCCGAACGCGACCGAGACCTGCGACGGAGTGGATCAGGACTGCGACGGCACCGCCGACGACGGGCTGACGTTCCTCGATTACTACACCGACGGCGACGGCGACGGCTTCGGCTCGCCGGCGGCGAGCGCGCAGAACTCCTGCGCGCCCGTTTCGGGCAAGGCGCCGAACAACACCGACTGCAACGACGCCAACGCGACCGCCTTCCCTGGCGCGACCGAGCTCTGCAACGGCTTCGACGACGACTGCGATAACGCGATCGACGAGGACGTCGGCGCCGTCAGCTTCTACCGCGACGCCGACGGCGACGGCTTCGGCAACTCTGCCGACAGCGTGCAGAACTGCACCGGCGTTGCGCCCGCGGGCTACGTCGCCAACTCGAGCGACTGCGACGACACGCGCCTGCTCTACGCCGACACCGACGGCGACGGCTTCGGCGCTGGCGCCGCGGTCGCCTGCGGCGTCGCCACCAACACCGACTGCGACCCCGCCCGCGCGACGGCGTATCCAGGCGCCGCCGAGACCTGCAACGGTCTCGACGACGACTGCGACAGCGCCGCCGACGATGGGCTGACCTTCAGCAACTACTACATCGATGCGGACGGCGACGGTTTCGGCGCCACTGGTTCGACGCCGGTGTCGGCGTGCGCGCCGGTCGCCGGTCGCGTGCTGGGCAACTCGGGCGATTGCGATGACTCGCGCGCCTCGGTCTACCCGGGCGCTGCCGAGACCTGCAACGAGCGCGACGACGACTGCGACGTGCTGGTCGACGAAGGCCTGCCGCTGGTCAGCTACTTCCCCGACGTCGACGGCGACACCTACGGATCCGACTCGGTCGCTGCACAGCGCTCGTGCGGACCGGTCGCTGGCAAGGTCGCCAACAACCTCGACTGCGACGACTCCCGTGCGACGGCGTACTTCGGCGCGCCCGAGCTCTGCAACGGCCTCGACGACGACTGCGACAGCGCGGCTGACGACGGGCTGACCTTCATCAACTACTACACCGACGCCGACGCGGACGGCTACGGAGCCACCGGTGCGACGGCGCAGAACTCCTGCGCGGCGATCCCCGGCAAGGCGCCGAACAACACCGACTGCGACGACGCGCGCGCCGCCACCAACCCAGGCGCCGCCGAGGTCTGCAACGGGATCGACGACAACTGCGTGGGCGGCATCGACAACGGGCTGACCTTCCTCAACTACTACACCGACTCCGACGGCGACAGCTATGGCGTCAGCACGGGCACGGCGCAGAACTCCTGCAACCCCGTGACCGGCAAGGTGCCGAACAACCTCGACTGCAACGACACGAACCCGGCCATCAGCCCCGATGCGACCGAAACGTGCAACGGCATCGATGACAACTGCACCGGCGGCGTCGACGACGGGCTCACCTTCCTCAACTACTACAGCGACGCCGACGCCGACACCTACGGCGCCAGCAACGGCGCCGCGCAGAGCTCGTGCAACCCCGTCTCGGGCAAGGTCACCAACAACCTCGACTGCAATGACGGCAACGCCGCCATCCGGCCGGGCGCGACCGAGACCTGCAACGGCGTCGACGACGATTGCGACGCGGCGATCGACGACGGGCTGAGCTTCACCACCTTCTACCGCGACGCGGACGGCGATGGCTTCGGTACGTCGGCGACCACCGTGCAGAACTGCACGGGCGTCGCGCCCACGGGCTACGTGTCCACGGGCGGCGATTGCGACGACACCCGCGTGCTCTACGCGGACGTCGACGGCGACGGTCGCGGCGTGGGCGGTCCGTCCGCGTGCGGCGCGCCGGTCCTCGGCGACAACTGCCCGACGGTCTCGAACGCGGACCAGGCGAACTGCGACAGCGACGGAGACGGCAACGCCTGCGACGCGAACGATGACAACGACAGCGTCCTCGACATCAACGATGCCTATCCGTGCGTGGCAGGGCAGTACCGCCTCGATTTGAACTTCAGTGCGTCGCAGATCACGGCGTTCCTCGCCACCGCCACGGCGGCGACCGTCGATGCCACGGGCATGGACGCGTCGCAGCTCGCCGCGATCGCGGCAGGGGCGGCGAACCTCGCGCCGAACGGCATCATCGGAACCTTCACCATCACGGCGGCGCTCACGGATCTCCAGATCTACGCCATCCTCGGCAACATCGCCAGCAGCTTCGCTGGCGGCGGGCCGACGGTGACGGTCGACGGCTCCGCGATCACGGGTCCGCCGGCGTATCCCGAGATGGATGCCGACCAGCTCGGCGCCGTCGCCGACAACATCGGCGCCGTGAACTCGGTGCAGGACGTCACCCTGACCGCGGACCTGGATCCCGCTGCGATCGCCTCGATCGTGAACGTCGCGCCGAATGGCGAGGCGACCATCGATGCGACGGGCATGGACGCGTCGCAGCTCGGGGCATCGGTCTCGGGCGCGTCGACGGTCGTCATCGAGGGCGACGTCGTGATCGACAATGGTGTGTCGGGTCCGGCCTTCACCGAGATCTTGGCGCAGCTTGCGAGCCCGGCGAGCGGAACCACGGTGCAGTTCGACACCACCAACATGAACGCCACGCAGCAGGCCGCGGTCAATACCGCGATCAGCATCCAGCTCACGGGTGTCTACTGCAGCCTCGCGGACGCGGACCTTGACACCTACTACACATCCGCCTGCATCGTCCAGTACACCGACTGCAACGACAACAACAACGCCGTGAACCCGGGCAACCTGCCCGTGCTCTCGGGCGTGCCGACGTCGTTCTCGGTGGCTGCCGACGCTGGCACCACCCTGGGCGCCCAGTACGCGAATCCGGTCACCGCAAGCGATACCTGCGAGGGTGACCTGACCTCGAGCATCGTGCTCGCGATCTCGTATCCGGGTGGCGGTTCGGGCACGACTTGGCCGACAGGGGGGATGTTCCCCGTCGGCGTGACCACGGTCACATGGTCGATCACCGATGCCATCAACCAGACGGTCACGGCGACGCGGACCATCACGGTCCAGAACTACCAGCTGCTCGACGCCGCGGTCACCTTCGGCGGCGTGCTCAGCGGCAGCTCGTCGCGGCAGGTCCGCATCACCCACGGCGGCAGCAGCAGCCTGGTGACCGTGACCGTCCCCGCGGGAATCAACCCGACGGCGGTCATCACGGACATGCAGGTGCCGGTCGCAGCGGGCTACTCCTGCCTCGCTGCGAAGAACACCACGCACTCGCTGACCGATGCGGCTGCGCCGTCGATCGTTGCGAAGCAGTACGCGGCGGCGTTCACGCTCCGCCAGGGCGATGCCAACAACGACGATGCAGTCGATATCTTCGACTACGCGGCGTTCATCACCGCCCGTGGAACCGGCGTGGCAACCAATGCTTCGTCGAACTACAACGGCGACACTGCGGTCAGCAACCTGGACTTCTCGTTCCTCTCGGTGAACTTCCTCGCGACGGGTGAAAGCTGCACGGCGTCGTTCGACCAGCCCACGCCGCGCACGCGGGTGAGCGTGAAGGACCTCCGTCGCGCAGGTCTGGGCGACGCGGTCGAGGCCGACCTCAACCACGACGGCTGGGTCGATATCCGCGACATCCAGCTCTTCGTCCAGTCGGGCGGCGGCGCGAACGGCGGGCTCGATGCCCCGACCGACGCGCCGATCCGACGCTGGTGATTCGAGCGCTGCGTCGCCAGAGACGAGCAGGAGAACCGTCCGCCGCCCACCCGCGCACCCGCGCAGGTGGGCGGCGGTGTTCATGCGGCTCCTTGCGCTGCCAGGCGCCCTGCGTGACGCGCCCAAGAACATGAATGCCCGTCGCGCGGCGACGCATGCCTTATCTGGCGTGCAGGCGCACGCGGTGCAGCCCGACAAATCGGCACGACACCGCCAGCCCGAACTGCACGGAGTCCAAATCCGTTGAAACCGAGCCGTCTGCGTTTACGACCCCGATTTCGGGTTCATCCTGAGAGTGGACACCCGCAGTGCGGAAGCGTTGTCGCAACACGTGGTTGCCGACGTCGCGTCAGCGAGCGGCATGCTGCTCGAGCTCGGCCAGCGATTTGGGAGAAATGATCGTGAAGACTCGCATCACTTGTGCCTTCCGTGGTTCGTTCGCACTCGGCTGCGCCCTCGCGGCGACGCTCGCAGCGACCGGCATGGCCTCTGCGCAGACTGTGATCGCCGGCAACGGTGGCGGCGGCTTCGGCGGCCCGATCGGCGGCTCGTCGCTGTCGGTCGCACAGGACGGCGGCGACTGGGTCTTCACGCTCACGAAGGGCGCGGGCGACTTCAATGATGCGCTCGTCCTCTACTTCGATACCACCGAGGGCGGCTTCGGCTCGACCGAGGGCTTCACCGACACGGGTGACCTGCTCCGCAAGGCCATCTCCGGCTTCGATGGCGGCAATCGCTCGACCGTGAACTTCCCGGCGGGCTTCGGCGCCGACTTCGCCATCGCGCTCTCGCCCGCGGCGGGCATGCAGTACGGCGGTCTGTGGACGCTCGTGAATGGTGGGGCGCACGCGAGCCCGCTCACCGTCACGCTCACGCCGAACACCAACGTCGCCAGCGCGACCTACTCCTTCCGCGTCGCCCGCTCGGCTCTCTCCGCGCCGCTTTCTGGCACCGTCAAGGTGGTCGGCACCTACCTGAATGCCAGCAACGCCTTCCGCTCGAACGAGGGCTACGGAGCAGGTCTCCCCTCGAATAACAACGTCGGGCAGGCTGCCTGCACCTTCACATCCGCTGTCTCGATCCCCGTCACCTGCACCGACGCCGACAACGACGGCGCCTGCGCCCAGATCGACTGCGACGACACCAACCCCGCGATCAAGCCCGGCTCACCCGAGCTCTGCGCGACGGTCGGCGTGGACAACGACTGCGACAACAACGCATCCGAAGTCGACGCGAACGCCTCCGACAAGCAGGTCTTCTACGCGGACACCGACGGCGACGGCTACGGCGATGCGACTGCCCCCTCGGCGCCCGCCTGCACGGCTCCGGCGAATCACGTCGCCCTGAGCGGTGACTGCAACGACAACAACTCTGCGATCAAGCCTGGCGCCGCCGAGCTCTGCGCGACGGTCGGCACCGACAACGACTGCGACAACAACGCATCCGAAGTCGACGCGAACGCCTCCGACAAGCAGGTCTTCTACGCGGACACCGACGGCGACGGCTACGGCGACGCAGCCATCTCGACCCAGGCCTGCTCGGCTCCCGAGGGCTACGTCTCGAACAACACCGACTGCAACGACGGCAACGCCGCGATCAAGCCCGGCGCGACCGAGGTCTGCGACGGCGTGGACAACAACTGCGCCGGCGGCATCGACGAAGGCGTGAAGTCGACCTTCTATGCGGACGTCGACGGCGACGGCTACGGCGACGCAGCCATCTCGACCCAGGCCTGCTCGGCGCCCGAGGGCTACGTCTCGAACAACACCGACTGCAACGACGGCAACGCCGCGAT
>JBEGLX010000061.1:0-22387 GCA_041183345.1 Planctomycetota bacterium | reverse complement strand
TCCTTCGAGGGAAGTCCGCGGTGGACGGCTTCGTAGAACTCATCCGCCTCGCGCTGGCGCTGCTCGAGGAGCGCGGGGACATCGCGAGGGGAAAGGTCGCTGCCCTCGGGGCAGAGGACGAGGTCGATCGTGCGGCGCTCGCCGGGAGCGAGCGTGACGCGGTGCCATGCAGCGGCCTTGGTGCCGCGCGCATGCGGATTGACTGCGCTCGCGTCGCCGCCTGCGATCGCGTCGTTGATCGCGTCCTTCGGCGCGCCATCGGTCGCGGGCAGGTGCCGCGCGACATGGAACAGCCGGTCGAAGTTCGTCTCGTTCTCGCAGAAGAGGTACTCGCAGTCGGGTGCGCCGAGCCGGAGCTCCATGGTGCCCAGCGATGCATGGCGGGCGACCAGCGCACCACGGGAGCGGACGCCTTCGATCGATGGTCGCTCGACGCCTTCGCGCCAGGACCAGGTGTTGCGGAAGAAGAGCTGGGGGATGACGTGGATCTCGGCGGGCTCCGGCCCGCGGTTCACGACCTCGATGCGCATCGCGGTCTCATCGAAGGCGCGCTTCGCGTAGGTCACCCAGACCTCGAAGAAGCGGTCGCCATCGAGGATGCCGGTGTCGAGGAGCTCGACCTCGCGGTCGGAGCGCGCGCGCATGCCGTTCGCGCGGACCAGCTCGCCATAGGGGAACTCGCGCTGCGGGTAGGCGTAGAGCATGCGGTTCCACGCATGCGTCGGCAGCGCGTCGACGTGCCACCAGAGCTCCTTCGCATCCTCGCCGTGGTTGCCCTCTGAGTTCGTGAGCCCGAAGAGGCGCTCCTTCAGGATCGGATCGCGTCCGTTCCAGAGCGCGAGCGTGAGGCAGAGCCGCTGGTCCTTGTCGCACCAGCCGAAGAGACCGTCCTCGCCCCAGCGGTAGGCGCGGCTGCGCGCGTGGTCGTGTGGGAACGAATCCCACGCGGAGCCATCGGGCGAGTAGTCCTCGCGCACCGTGCCCCATTGCCGACACGAGACGTAGGGTCCCCAGCGCCGCCAGTGGCCGGTGCCCGCCTGTTCATCCCGCAGCCGCGCGTGCTCGGCGCTGACCGAGCGCTGGGTGCGCGGCGCGCTCATGCGTCGAGGCCCCGCGCGAGCGGATGGCGCAGCGCGTCGAGGAGGAGCCCGACGCTCCACGCCTGCATCGGGCAGCCGCGCGGCTCGAAGGGCGCGTCGGCGTCGAGGATCTCGCTGAC
Organism: Planctomycetota bacterium; assembly: GCA_041183345.1. Taxonomy (GTDB): domain Bacteria; phylum Planctomycetota; class Phycisphaerae; order Phycisphaerales; family SM1A02; genus QWPT01. The sequence goes on along the minus strand of JBEGLX010000061.1, from coordinate 21,168 downwards.
CGAGCCGAGCCCGGCGTCGCGGAGATGGTCTGCAAGCGCTGCGCGCGCGTCGCGGAAGGGGCGGGCGTTCGGTCCGGTCGGACGGGCGCACTCCGCCTTCAGGTAGAGCCCGAGCAGGAACGGCCACGCGGTGCCGTTGTGATAGGCGAAGTCGCGCGTACGCTGGTCGCCTTCGTAGCGGCCGCGGTAGCCCTGGGTGAGTTGCCCCTGCGTGCGGGGAGCCAGCGTGCGGACGGCGAGCGGAGCGACGAGGTCGCGCGCGATGGTCGACAGCGCCTTGTCGCGCCATTCCTCGGGGATGTTCGGGCAGAACGCAAGCAGGAAGAGCTGGTTCGGGCGGATGGCGGAGTCGTCGCCATCGGGACCGTCGACGACGTCGCGGAAGCAGCCGGCGGAGGCGTTCCAGAATCGCTCGAGCGACTTGGTCGCGCGCGCGGACATCGCGCGGAGCTCATCCTCGCGCGCGGAATGGCGTGCGTCATCGGCGACCATGAGCGCGAGGGCGTCGAGCGCTGCGATCCAGAGCGCGGAGAGCTCGATCGGCTTGCCCGCGCGCGGGGTGACCACGGTGTCGCCGATCTTCGCGTCCATCCAGGTGAGCTGGAGTCCTCGCTCGCCCGCGCAGACGAGTCCGTCCGCGTCGACATGGATGCCGTGGCGCGTGCCGTCGCGATAGGCGTCGATGATCGAAAGCAGCGCGGGAAGCCGCGCCCTCATCCACGGCCAGTCCTTCGAGCGCTCGGCGGTGGCGCGCGCCGCGAGGATCGCGAGCAGCGGGGCATCGGCGCTGTGGTATTCAGGCGACGTCGTCTCGTCGGGGAAGCGATTCGGCAGCAGTCCTTCGGAGACGTGGTCGAGGAAGGTCTCGATGACGAGCTTCGCCTCATCGGCGCGGCGGGTCTCGAGCAGGAGCCCCGGCAGCGCGAGCATGGCGTCGCGGCCCCAGTCCTCGAACCACGGGAAACCAGCGATGATCGAGCGCCCCGCGCCAGGCTTCGCGCGCGCGCGGCTGACGACGAAGTCATCCGCCGAGAGGGCGAGCGACTGGATCTCAGGCGATGCGTCGAGGAGCTCGGCCTGCGCGAGCAGCGCGTGGCGGCGCGCGCGCTCGGTGGCGAGGATCGCGCGCCCGGTGGTGCGGAGGTTCGCGACCGAGGGCGACAGCCCGACCACGAGCGCGCGGGTCTCTCCCGGCTGGAGCGTGATCGAGGTGGTCAGCGCGTGGCACGCGGAGTCGATCGCGTCGTAGCCGCGCGCGCGCTCCTCGCTGAGCACGTGCCGGCGCCACCATGTCGCCGAGCGCTCGACCGTGGCTCCGTCGGCCGCGGCGAACAGCGTGGTCTCGCTGTCGGCAAGGCGGTTGGCGGGGAGGACGATGGTCGCGCGGCCGCCTGAGGCGACGAGGACATCGGGCGTCCAGCTGGCATCGGGATCGACCTGGTGATGGCCGCGATGGCTCACGAACACCCGCGCGTCGATGCGCACGGGCGCCGTCGCCTCGACGAGCGTCCACAGGATGGCGATGGCGCGCTCCTCGCGCAGCGTCACCAGCCTGCGCTCGATGCGCGCCGTGCCCGCCTCGAGCGACCATGTCGGCGTGCCGTCCTCCAGCACGAAGCCGGCGATGCGGCGGTAGCCATCGGGGTCTATGGTGCCGTCCGCCCATCGCCGTGTCGCGAGCGCGAAGCGCTGCCCGTCGACGACCGCGTCGTCGTCGATGAAGGGGACGAGCATGCGGCGCCCGATCGGAGCGCGGCACGCGCCGACGAGGAGGCCGTGATAGCGGCGCGTCGCGAGTCCGCAGACGGAGCCGATCGCGTAGTCGCCGACGCCCGTCGTCAGGAGCCACTCGCGGCGGCTTCCCTCGGAGAGATCGGCGGCGAGCCTCCGCTCGAGCGCGATGCGCACGAGGGGCTCCCGCGGCTCCCGAGGGGTCGACACAAGGCTGCTGGTCTGCGCGGTGCCCATCGTCCCGAACGATACTTGAATCGCCACCAACCGTTCACGGGGCTATCGGCGGGAATCGGGTCTCAGTCGGCGACCGGGCCAGCTTCCCTCGAAGAGGTGGACATCTTCCCGATGGACGTGGAACTCGGCGGTCGCGCCGATCGGCAAATCCTGCGCCAATGGAGCGGAGAGGCGCGCGCGCAGGGTCCTGCCATCCGCGCGGACGGCGATCAGGTCGGCGAAGACCCCCGCTGGCTCTCTGGCGATGATTCGAGCGGTGATTCGCAACGCATCCGCTGGAGCGCTGCCAAGCCGGACGTGCCACGGCCGGATGCCGAGGATCGTTGGCTGCGAGCCCGGGCAAGCAAGGCGGATCGCCTCGGGGATCGCGCAGCCGGGGGCGCACCCGCGCGCATCCACCTCGATGGCGTGCATGCCGAGTTCATCGACAAGCTGCGCGACCTCGAGATCGGGTGGCTCCGCGGCGACTTGCTGGGCCGGGCCATGCGCGCGCACCGCGCCATCGATGAGGACGAGGAGGTCATCGGCGATCGCGAGCGCGTCGGACGGGTCGTGGGTGACGACCACCGTCATGGCGCCGGTCGACCGCTGCAGCTCGCGCACCATCTGGCGGATGGTGAAGCGGTTTCCACGATCGAGATTCGCGAAGGGCTCGTCGAGCAGTGCGATCTCCGGCGAGCGGATGAACGCGCGTCCGACCGAGACGCGGCGGCGTTCGCCCGCGGAGAGCGTCGCGGGCTTGCGATCAAGGAGCGCGGCAAGTCCGAGCGACTCCGCGATCGACCGCACGCGCGCTGCGCGGCGCTCGCGTGGCTCACCGCGCGGGACCGCGGCGGAGTCGAGGTTCTGCGCGACGGTCAGGTGCTCGTGAAGCGCGGCGTCATCGAACGACATGCCGACGCCGCGGTCGGTCATGGGCAGGGGGGCCATGTCACGGCCGCGGCAGGTGATCCGCCCGGAGTCGGGCGTCTCGAATCCGGCGATGAGCGCGAGCAGCGTGCTCTTGCCTGCGCCGGATGGTCCGAGGACGACGAGGATGCGCCCCGGCGCCAACGTGAAGGCGACATCCCGCACGATCGCCTTCGCGCCGCGCGAGAAGCTCACTCCATCGAGCGAAAGTCCGTCCTCCGCGGTCCGCCGGTGCCCGGACGCGGCGCCGCCCTGCATCAGCCGCGCTCCGCCCGTCGGCGCTTGAGCTCCGCATCGATGAAGTCGGCGATGTGCCCGTCGAGCACGTACTGCGGGTTGCCCGTCTCGTGCCCCGTGCGGTGGTCCTTCACGCGGTTGTCGTAGAAGACGTACGAACGGATCTGGTTGCCCCAGTCGCGCGAGACCTTTCCGCCGGTCGCAGCGTTGAGCTCGGCGGCGCGGCGCTCTTCCTCGAGCTGCTCGAGCTTCGCCTGGAGCACCGCCAACGCCTGCGCCTTGTTCTGCGGCTGGTCGCGGTAGGTGCTCGCGACGACCTGAATGCCGGTCGGAAGGTGGGTGACGCGGATCGCTGAGGCGACCTTGTTGACGTTCTGCCCACCGGGACCGGACGCGCGCACGAAGGCCACGATCTCGAGGTCCTTGTCGGGAATGACGAGGTCACCGTGCTCGAACTCGGGGGTCACGTCGACGGTCGCGAAGCTCGTCTGCCGCTTGCCTTCCGCGTTGAACGGCGAGACGCGCGCGAGGCGGTGCGTGCCGCGCTCGCAGTTCATGTAGCCGTAGGCGAATGGCCCGATGATCCGGTACGACACTTCGCTGATGCCGGCCTCCGGGCCGAGCGAGCGGGAGATCTCCTCGAGCTTCCAGCCCATCTCCTGGAAGTAGTACATGTACATGCGCTCGAGCATGCCCGCCCAGTCTTCCGCCTCTGTGCCGCCCGCGCCTGCCTGGATCGCCACGAAGCAGTTGCGATGGTCGTGCTTGCCGGAGAGCAGCGACTGCCGCTCGATGCGCGCCATCTTGTCCTGCAGCCCGAAGAGCGTCTCGTCGACTTCCGCGAGCATCTCGCGGTCGCCGGCCTCCTTGGCGAGCTCGTAGCCCACCTTCGCATCGTCGAGCGACTTGATCGCCTCCTCGAGCGGCTCCACCTGGGCGCGCACGACCTTGCTCTCGGCGATGACCTTCTGGGCCGCCTTCGGGTCGTTCCAGAACTCCGCGGCGTTCATGCGGTCCTCGTAGGCCGCGCGCTCCTTCAGCTTCTGGTCGTAGTTAAAGAGAGTCGCGGAGGGTCAAGATCCGCGCCTCAAGCTCATTGATCACCGGCTGGTGAGCGTCGTAGTGCATGGGCGTGGAAGTGTAGCGGGGGGATCGCGCACGCGTGGCGGCTGAAGCACTACATTTCCCGCCATGTTCGTGTCGAGCCGCATCGCGTCCATGTCCGAATCCGCCACTCTCGCCGTCGGCGCCAAGGCCGCCGCCGCGCGCGCAAAGGGGCACGACGTCATCGCGTTCGCCATGGGCGAGCCGGACTTCGACACGCCCGACAACATCAAGCGGGTCGCCATCGCCGCGCTCGAGAAGGGCATGACCAAGTACGCGCCGACGCCGGGAGACAAGGGCGCGCGCGAGGCGATCGCACGCAAGCTGACGATCGAGAATGGCGTCGAGACGACATTCGAGCAGGTCACGGTCACGGTGGGTGCGAAGCATGCGATCTACATGGCGCTGCAGGCGGTGGTCGAGCCCGGGCGTGGCGACGAAGTCCTGCTGCCGACGCCAGCGTGGGTCTCGTACAAGGCGCTCATCGAGCTCGCCGGCGCGAAGTGCGTCGAGATCCCCGGCTCGGTCGAGCACGGATTCCGCATCACGCCCGCGCAACTCGCCGCAGCGATCACGCCGCGCACCGTGGGCATCATGTGGAACTCGCCGTCGAATCCGTGCGGCACGGCGTACCCCGCCGAGGAGATCCGCGCCCTCTGCGAGGTGCTCGCCCAGCACGATCGCATCGCGGTTCTCTCGGATGAGATCTACGAGAAGCTGATCTACCCGGAGATCTCGCCGGGCTTGACCCACTTCTCGCCCGGCGCGGTGCCGGCGCTGCGCGATCGGACCATCACCATCAACGGGATGAGCAAGTCCTACGCGATGACCGGCTGGCGCATCGGCTACATGGCGGCGCCGAAGGCGATGGCGAAGGAGCTCATCAAGCTCCAGGGGCAGATGACCAACTCGATCCCGAGCTTCTTCTATCCCGCGATGGTCGAGGCGCTCGTCAACAGCGCCGCGGGCGTCGAGGCGATGCGCGTCAAGTTCGCGGCGCGCGCGGCGCTCATCAAGCGCGAGCTGGACGCGGTTCCGGGCTTCGTGACCGTCGCGCCAAACGCTGCGTTCTACGCCTTCCCCGACATCTCCGCGCACTTCGGGAAGACGACTCCCGCAGGCGTGCGCATCACCGGCGCGCAGTCGTTCGCCGACGCGCTCCTCGATGAAGCGCATGTCGCGGTCGTGCCAGGAGAGGACTTCGGCGACTGTGCGCGCGGGCACATCCGCTTCTCTTTCGCCTGCAGCGACGACACGATCAGGAAGGGCATCGGTCGGATGCGCGAGTGGGTCGCGAAGCTCCGCTGACCGCCTGCATGCGCGCCGCGCTTCGCGCTACCGCCCGGCCGCTGCGGCGCTCGCGGTCCTTCGCTGCGCGAACATCCAGTCGAGCACGCCCTCCTCGCCGATGCGGTAGGCGGGCGTCCATGAGTCATGTCCGACCTTGTCGTACTCGCGGTACATCGGGTTCGGCGGTCGCTTCGGCATCGGGCGCGGCGCGTCGGCTGTTCCGCGGGCCTTCTCGCGATCAGCCGCCGACGTCGTCGCGGAGGCGTCGGCGATCGCATCGCGCATCGCCCGCGACAGCGCGACGGGCACGACCGGATCGTCGCTGCCGTGCACGATGTAGAACGGCGTTCCCGCGACGAGTCGAGCCGTCGACGGATCGCCGCCGCCGCAGATGGGCACGACGGCCGCGAAGAGGCTGGGGCGCCGAGCCGCGAGATCGAACGATCCGAATCCGCCCATGGAGAGGCCGGTCAGGTAGATGCGCGCTGGATCGACGGGCTTGGACTGGCGGACATCGTCGATCGCCTGCATGAGCGCGCGCATCGCCCGCGTGGGCTCGGATGCGAACTTCGGCAGCTCGCCGCGCTCGCGCATGGCCCGGATGTCGATCGGCGCCCAGGACTCTCCCGCGGGGCACTGCATCGCGAGGAGGTAGCAGGGGTAGCTCGCTTGGAGCGCGTCGGTCGCGCACCAGCCTGCGAAGTGCTTCAGCTGCGCGGAATTATCCGAGCCGCGCTCGCCCGAGCCGTGCAGGAAGACCACCAGCGGCACGCGCGCGCCTGCATCCGCGATCGCCTCGCGTGGGGGCTCGACGAGTCGATACCGATACGTCGCGTCGGGCGTTCCGTCCGCCTTCCGAAGCACGACTTCACCCGCGGGGATCGTCGGGTACGGGTCGCCGCTCGGCGGCGAATGCAACTTGACCGACGGGCGGTTCCCGTCACTCCCACCGACCGAGAGACATCCTCCCGCGCACATGGAGCAGGCGACCAGCAGCAGTCCGATTGCTCTCATGCGCGGGAAGGCACGACGATGCGGTTTGCCGTCGCGCCTGGCTGGATTCCCAGCGGCACGGGCTGCGGGCGCACCTCGTAGTTCGGCGTCAGCGCGATGTTCAGCGGCAGGCGCTTCCCGGTCGGGTCGCGAGGGATGTTGTCCTCGTCGATGATCCGCTGGATGGCCATGATTCCCTCGATGAGCATCTCGGGGCGCGGTGGGCAGCCCGGGACGTACACATCGACTGGGATGTACTGATCGACGCCCTGGACCACGGCATACGTGTCGAACACGCCGCCGGTGGAGGCGCACGCGCCCATCGAGATCACCCACTTCGGCTCGGCCATCTGCATGTAGATGCGCTGCAGCACGGGCAGCGTCTTCACGCTGATGCGTCCTGCGACGATGAGCAGGTCGGCCTGGCGCGGCGAGAAGCGCATGACTTCCGCGCCGAAGCGCGCGAGGTCGAAGCGCGAGCACGCGGTGGCCATCAGCTCGATGCCGCAGCAGGCGGTCGCGAACGGGAGCGGCCACACGCTCGAGCGGCGCGCCCAGTTGACGACGCGGTTGAGCTGCGTGGTGACGACGCTGTCGGTGGGAAGTGCTGCCTCGAGACCCATAGGGACAGGCATGGTAGCGCGCCCCTGCTGGCGCGTCGCCCGAGAAATGCAGGTGTTTTGCGGGCGCTCGGCGATTCAGCCGAGGATCGCGCCGAGCTCATCCTTGCCGTGGACGACCGTGAACTGACGGTCGATCTTCATCATGCGGAGGATGTCGAGCAACTGGCGGTTGGTGCCGAACAGATAGGGCTTCAGCTTGGAACCCTCGGCCTGGCGGCGGATATCGACGCACATGCCAAGGCCGATGCTGGTCACCATGACGACGTTCGAGAGGTCAAGCACGAGCGCTCCGCCGCGTGGCAGGGTGGTGCCTGAGATCGCCTCGCTGATCTCGCCGGCGATGATCGGCGCCTCGCGCTGCCCGATGGACGGGCAGGCCACGCGGGCGTAGATCCCGCGCGGATATCGCTCGATCGCGACAAACTGAGACAGCGCGGCATCGCGGTTGTGGTTGGTCGAGCTGAGCGAGTACGGGGTCATGCAGAGACAATCGGGCGTTCGCAGACGTCACTTCGGCTCGAAGCAGCCAAAGCGCGCAAATTGCCGAGCGAGGGTCGGTCGGCCGACAACTGGGTGCCGCCGCGGCGGGCGGGGCACGGCAACACGCGAACGCGGGAGGCGGCGGATGGGACCGCTGCTCGCGAGGGGCTAGACGGTGAGCTCGATGGGCTGATTGGCGCTGATAACTGGCGCCTCCGCCTGCTGGGACGGCTGGCTGTGGGAAGCCAGCCCCTCCGACGGCACCTTCGGCATGGGAGCGAGCCTCGAGAGCTCGGTGGCGAAGGTGCGGGCGATCGAGCGCGCATCGACCTCCACCAGCGCCGGGTCGAGCTTCACGTTCGTGAACGCGCCCTCGGCACGGTCCGCCAGCTGGCGGAGCGCGGTCGAGAACCCGCGCATGTCGGTGGCCAGGTTGTCCCGCACGCGGCTTGCGACGGCGTCGGCGAGCGGGCGCAGCCGCTCGCGGTGCTCGCCTGCGAGCAGCGGCATCCACGCGGCGAGGTCGTTGAGCACGGGCGCTGCGGCCTCGGTCTGCACGCGGAGCGCCTGCATGCACACGGCGGCGCCGTCGGCGCGCTCGACGAGTTCGGCCGAGATGCGCTCGCCGCGGTCCGTGAGCCAGAAGAGGTCGTCGCGCATCCGGCGCAGCTCGCCGTCGACCACCTCGCGCGCGGCGGCGACATCGGCGGTGACGCCGCCGATCGACTCGCGCAATTCGGTCGCCTCATGGATGCGCATGGCGAGCGACTCGATGTTGCGCGAGCTCGATTCGTTCGCCGTCACGAGCAGGTCGCCGATCCGCTCCGCGCGCTCGACCAGCGCGCTCGCCTGGCCAAGCCGCTCGAGCGCCGACTCGGCGCGCGTGATCGCCGTGCTCGCATTCGCGCAGGCATCGTCGATCCGCGCGATCCGCTGGCCGAGCTCGCCGTCGAGCCAAGCCAGCTTGCTGTTCGCGGCATGCTCGATGCGTTCCTCGATCTCCTTCACTCGCTCGAATCGCCACGCGAGCTCGCGCTCGATCCACTCGAACTTCTCGCGGATCACGCCTTCTGCAAGTTCCTTGATCGCGTTCTGCGCGCCCTGCGCCGACTCGCGCGCATGCGACTCCGCGCGCACGAGGAGCTCCTGCGCCTGCGCGGAAGCCTGCTCGCCGCGCTCGACCTGCACGTCGATCGCCTGCAGCATCCGCACGCCGAGGCGGAGGCGTTCCTCCATCTCGCTCGTCGCGCGCGCGGCACGCTCGCTGGCCGCGCGCTCGTCGTGCAGGCGCGACTCGAGATGAAGAAGCAGCAGCTCGGCGCGCGCGACCATCTCGGAGAGTCGATCGGCGCTGCGCGACTGCGCGTTGGGCACCACGGCGCTCGCGCTCGCGCGCGGCGCAGGCACCGAAAGGGGCGAGGGAACCGAGCCATCGGCGCGCGGCGCTGCAGCTGGGTCGGACGGGTCGAATGGAGTGTGCGTCTGGTCGAGCATGTCCTACGCTCGCAATGGGCATCCTGCCGGGACGAGATCGCTGCCTGCGCGGTTGCTGGCGGCGCGCGGATGGTAACGAGTCCGAGGGAAGCGGTCGAGGCGATCAGGCGCGCGCGGGTCGTCCGGCGGCACCGCGCGCTGCGCGCGAGAGCATCTCGATCTCGCGGCCGGTCAGGTCGCGCCACTCGCCGACGGCCAGTCCCTTCAGCTTGAGCGGGCCGAAGCTCGTCCGCCGCATCTTCTTCACGGGGTGCCCGAGCCCGAGCATGAGATCCTTGATCTGCAGGTTGCGGTGCTCGCAGAGCTCCATGTGGACGACCGATTTCTCGCTGTCGGTCGAGATCAGGCGGATCGAGCTGCGCGGCTCATCGCCGGTGGGGCCCTTGGCGGGCTCGGTGAAGATCTTCTTGCGGATCGAGGCGATCGCGGTGGCGTCGAGGTGCCCGTCGAGCGTGAGGTCGTAGCCCTTCGGAACCTGATAGCGCGGGTGGGTGAGGCGGTTGGCGAACTCGCCGTCGTTGGTCAGGATCAGCAGCCCTGACGCATCGAGATCAAGCCGCCCGACGCAGTAAAGCCGTGCCCGCGATGGATGCCGGACCAGGTCGATGGCCCTCGGGCGTCCCTCGGGGTCGCTGTTGGTGCAGACGGTGCCGCGGGGCTTGAAGAGCATCACGTAGACGTGCTTCTCCGCGGGTCGCAGCGGGCGTCCGTAGACCTCGATGCGGTCTTGGGCGGGGTCGGCCCAAGCCGGCAGCGTGTCGATGGTCTTTCCATTCACGGTCACCGCACCCTCGATGATGAGCGCCTCGCACTCGCGCCTCGACGCCACCCCCGCGTCCGCGAGCACCTTCTGCAGGCGCTCCCCGCGCTCCTTCTGTCGGTATGGCTGCACCGAGGGGTGCTCGGTGCGCGCCGTCGACTTGCGCGGCTTGCGCGCGCCCGACCGCGACGGTCCCGGCTTCGAGGGAGCTTTCTTCTTGGCGGCTGCGCCGGAGGGATTTGGCTCTCTTGACTCTGGCTTGCGGGACTCTGGCTGACGGGAATCGGGCTTACGGGGACGTGACTGGCGGGGACCGGGCATCGCGGCAGTGTAGGGCGTGACGAATCCGCCGCAGGGACGCGCTATCCTGTGTCCATGCCGATTTACGAGTACGAAGCAGTCGAGGACGGCGAAGTGATCGAACTCATGCGCCTGATGAAGGACGCGGACGCTCCCGTCGAGGATCCGAAGGGTCGCGGACGGACCTTCCGCCGCAAGATGTCGGTGTTCGGAGTGAGCGGGGCGGCGAGCGCCGCTGCTCCCGGCGCCTCGGCGGGCGGGCACGTCCACTCCTCGGGCTGTGGCTGCGGCCGCCCGAATGGAAGCTGCGGTCTCTGATGCCCATCCGTGAACCCCGATCGGCTGGGCGGCTCTTCCTCCACGGCGTGGATTTCAGCGGTGCGGACGGCGGCGGCGCGGCGAAGATCCGCATCGCCGAACGCGAGGCGGGCGCCCGTTCCGCGGTCTCCGTGCGCGGCAAGGTCGATCGAAACGGCCTCCGCAAGGCGATCCTCGAGAGCGCATCCGACGGTCGTCGTCACCTCTGGCGCATCGACGCTCCCTTCGGCCTCCCCGTCGAGTGCTTCGCGGGCGAGCGCCCCGATGGCATGGCGGATGGACCGCTCACATGGCGCGCGATCGCCGACTGGATGGCGGGATTCGACACGGCGCGCGATTGGCGCGGCGCGATGCGGGACATGTCGCGGCGCGAGCCCAAGCGGATCTGCGACCGCGAGTTCAGGACGCCGCTCGCGCCCATGAACCTGCGGGTCTTCAAGCAGACCTTCACCGTCATCAAGGAGATCCTGCTCCCGCTTGCGGAGGAGGGGATCGCGATCGAGCCGGTCTCGGTGCCGTCCGATGGTGCCGCGCGCGTGCGCGTCTGCGAGGGTTGTCCCGCCAGCGTGCTGCAGCATCGCGGGTGGCCTGCGAAGGGCTACAAGGGAAGCGGCGAGCCGCCGCGCGTCCGTCGCGAGGAGATCATCCGGCTGCTCCGCAAGGACGGGCTCGAGATCCCATCGCAGGTGGCCGTCGAGGCGATCCACGATGTCGAGGGCGACGTGCTCGACTCGCTGATCCTGGTGACCGAGCCGCTCGGAGTCGAGATTCCAGCCGAGCACGCCGCCACGGCGGCGATCGAGGCGTGGGTCTACTGAGATGGCGACGGCGCCCGACCAGTCGCTGCTCGAGCAGACGCTGCGCGTGAACGAGACCTTCTTCTCGATCCAAGGCGAGTCGACCTACGCGGGCGTGCCGTGCTTCTTCGTCAGGCTGACGGGCTGTCCGCTGCGCTGCCATTACTGCGACACCGAGTACGCCTTCCGCGAAGGCTCGCCTCGGACGATCGGCGCGATCGTCGATGAGATCGCGCAGTCGGGCGCACGCGTGGTGGAGCTCACCGGCGGCGAGCCGCTGGCGCAGAAGCGCGCCTTCGACCTGATCGCCATGCTGTGCGAGCATGGCTACACGGTGCTCATCGAGACGTCGGGCTCGGTCGACATCCGTCCGTGCCACCCGAAGGCGATCCGCATCCTCGACATCAAGACGCCCGGATCGGGCGAGTCCGCGCGCAACCTCTGGTCGAATCTCGACGACCTCCGATCGACTGACGAGGTGAAGTTCGTGATCGTGGATCGCGCGGACTACGAGTGGTCGCGCGATTTGATTCGGGTGCATCGGCTCGATGAGCGCTGCAACGCGGTGCTGATGAGCCCGGCCTTCCCACAGAAGAAGGGGCTCGAGATCCTCGGCTGCCCTGGGCTCTCGCCGCGCTCGCTGGCGGAGTGGATCCTCGCCGATCGGCTCCCCGTGCGACAGCAGACGCAGCTTCACAAGCTGATCTGGGATCCCGGGCAGCGGGGCGTCTGAAGTTCCGTCTGGCGAATGAACCCCCGCAACGCAACAGGCTCCGCGCGGGTCGCGCGGAGCCTGTTGAAGTGCCCAGAAGAGGACTCGAACCTCCAAGGTTGTTACACCACCAGCACCTCAAGCTGGCGCGTCTGCCAATTCCGCCACCTGGGCAGGTGCCCCCTCTGACGGGTCATCGGGGGACGGAGAGGATAGCGAAGCTGGTCCGCTCGGGCAAGGCGGGGAATCGTGGCTGGCCGGTGAAGTCTCGCCCGCCCGCGCAGCGCTGCCCGGCCGAGACGTTGTCCGACGTCCGGGTGCTCAGCCGAAGCGCCTGGCAGGACGGTTTCGAGCCTGCGGAGCGGCGAGGGGACGACGATGCGAACAGGTCGTGGAGGGGAAGGGCGGGGGCGGAAAGCAAAGGCGGAAGCCCGGGAGGGCTTCCGCCTTTGGTGTTGCACTTGGGTGTACGGCGCGTGCCGTGGACTGGCTGGATCGGGATCCGACTCAGTTCGTCCAGTTGTTCAGCAGGATGCCGAGGTCGATTCCGTCGACGCCGCCATCGTTGTTGATGTCGCCCACGCCAATCCCGTTCCAGTTGTTGAGCATCATGGCGAGGTCTGCGCCGCCCACGATCCCGTCGCCATCGAGGTCGCCAGGAATCGTCGGGGTGCACTCGACCACACGCACGCGGACTTCGTCGATGGCAGCCTCGATCAGCGAGCCAGTCGCGAGGTCCTCGGCGATGAAGCGCACCCGCATCTGGTTGGTCGGGGGGATCACGTCGGCGATGCGGAACTCCTTGGAGATCCATCCGCCGTTGACCTCTGCGCCCGCCGGACCGACGGTCTCGAGGGCAGTCCAGCTTGCGCCGTTGTTGTTCGAGATCTGCACGCGGAAGACATCGGCGTTCGGCGCGCCACCCTGCTGATTCGAATACCAGCGGTAGTAGGAGAGGTACGCCTCGCCGCCCGTCGCGTCCATGGTCGGCGAAGTCAGCGTCGTGGCGCCGCCATCGACATCCGCTGCACCGAGTGTGCCGCCAGGCGTGCCCTGGCCGGTGAAGAAGCAGTTGACGCCGGGGGCAGCGGTCACGTCGGTCTCAGGCTGAACCTGTATGCCCGCATTGACGGTGCCGACTGGATCGGCACGCACCCAGACGCCCGACGTCGCCGTGTCGCCAGCGGTGGAGGTCGTCCATCCAGCGACCGCAGTCTCAGCGGTGTCGATGAACGGCTCGCCGAAGCCCGTCGCGGAGATCGCAGAGTAGAACGTGGTCGGCGCGTTCGACGGGCTCGTGCCCGTCGAGCCGGTGGTGGCGTTCGCAGCCACGTAGAAGCGCAGGTTGGTGCCGCACGTCGACGCCGGGAGCGACGCCACGTACTGGTTCGCAGCCGACTCGGTCATCGGGACCGACGTGAAGGCGCCGGTGCCGATGCTGTAGAAGAGTCGGCCAGTGCCAGGCGCAGGGGTGCCCGAGATGCCGGTCACGTTCACACGGAACGAGGTTCCGCCGTTCGGCGACGCCTGTGCGGGAATGCCGTCAGGGAACGAGAAGCCCACGAGCTCGACCGCCGGTCCCGGCATGCCGTGCTCGGTGAAGCCGCCGTTGATCTCCGGGTAGTGCGGCGTGCCGTTGCCGATGTTCGCGTCGTTGTCGTCGAGCGTGAGGAAGTCGATGGTGATCTGCGGGGTGATGGAAGTACCCGAGTGCAGGAGCACCGAATCGATCGCCAGGTTCGAGATGATCGAGCGGTAGGTGGTCGGATTGGTCGCAGCGAGGTTGTTGCGGACGTCCCACACGCAGCCCGAGAGAAGCGTGCCGCAGGTGTGGATCGCGCTGCCGGCCGACGAGCAGCCAGCGCCAGCGACGTACTGATTCAGATTGTTCGCGTCGCGGATGCCCGTGGTGCAGGTCTGGAAGCCGACGGCGAGGCGCGACTCGTCGGTGACGAGGACGCCCATCACGTCGCCGAAGCCCTCGCCGTACGCGCCCTGGCCCGAGCCAGCGGTCGCCACGATGTGGTGACCGAACTCGTGGTGGACGACCACGCTGAAGGCGGTGTTGTTGCAGCCGCCGCCGGCGGGATAGAAGTTGATCGAGGCGCCGTCGTAGAAGGCGTTGCACGTGCCCGTGACCTGCACGTTGATCGGCCAGGAGAGCTGGTTCGCGATCGTCGGGAAGGTCGGGTTGTAGGTGAGCAGGTAGTCGCGAACCTTGTTCGCCTGGAAGTAGGCGTTCACTTCCGCGCGATCCGACTCGTCGGTGTTCGCTGCGTTGTGCAGGAACTCCAGCACGCCGCCGGTGCTCGCCTGGGTGATCGAGCTCTCGCCCGTCGCAGCAGCGTCATTGACGTTGAAGTAGCGGCCCGCGGTGAGCATGCTCGAGGTGATCGAGACATTCGCGTCGGTCGGATTCGGGATGACCACGTTGCCGTTCGCGTCGGCGAAGTAGGTCACGCCGTTCGCGGTCACGCGCGCGTGGGGAAGACCCACCGGCGCCTCGGGATTGCAGGCATCTGCAGCGGTTCCCGACGTCGCATTGCCGCGGACATTGACGCTCACGTCGGCATGCGAGATCTGGTCTTCCTGGAAGAGGATCTTGTTGGTCGCCGCATCGACGACGTACAGCATGCGCTGGTAGAGCGAGCGATCGAACACGCCCGTTCCCGTCACGATGAACTTGTAGGCGAGGCGCGGCTCCTTCGCGGGAGCTCCGTCGTAGCCCGCCCAGATCACCTGCTCCTGGTGCGAGATCTTCGCGCCTGGGCCGAACTGGTTGAGCGGGAGGCGCGACGCCTTGCGGACATCGACCTGCGAGGGCGAGATCGGGCGACCCGTGAAGGTCTCCGCGAACGCGCTGACGTTCTTGAGGGCGTTCGCCACGAGCACCAGGGGGTAGCCCGGCTCGTTGCGCACCAGGCAGCGGACGTCGCCACGGAACACGGGGATGCCGTTGACATGCTGCGTGTAGCCGACGAGCGAGAAGCGATGGCTCTCGTCAGCAGCGTTGTAGCCAAGCTGCAGGACGTGAGCGCCGTCACCGTTCGGGCCGATGGGGAGAAGGTGGCCGAAGCTCGACCCGAGCACGCCCGCGTGCTGCTGGAGGAACGCATCCGCGCTCTCGACCGCGCTCGCGCCATGCGAGAACGCGGCGCCGTACACGCGGCTCAGGTAGCCGTCGGACTCGAAGTAGAAGGCCGCACCGGGGTGCTGCTCGAGGAAGGACTGCTGGGCCGAACCGATCGCCCCGCCGAGCTGTGCAGCCTGGGCGTTGAGCAGAGTGGTGGCGCAGAGCGCGCTCAGAAGCGCGGCTGCGGCGGTACGGCGTCCGTGGCCAAATCGGGGCATCGAAACTCCTTGCAAGATCAGGGCAATCTCAGGGACCATCCACGGCGCCATCAACGGCAGCGCCTCCGTTATCTTGCCTCCCTTTCGCCAGTTGGGGCACTTTGATCCCGAAAAACCCCCAATATTGAGCGGTCGCAACTCTGATCGGACCGTCTTGATCCGAACTTCTGCGACGCTGCCCAACCCGTCCGCTCCCATATCCATGAAGGACCGCAAGAACCATAACTCCGCAGACGACGGGGGCGCCCGCGAGCCTGTGATCGAGAATCGCAAGGCACGGTTCGACTATGCCGTTACGGAGACCTTGGAATGCGGGCTCAAGCTGACCGGCACTGAGGTCAAGAGCCTCCGAAAGGGGCAGGCGAGCATCGCGGAGGGCTGGGTCCTGGCCTCCATCGATCCGCCCGAGCTGACCCTGCTGAACGCCACCATCGCCGAGTACCCGCCGGCGGGCGCGAATCGCCAGCACATCCCGAACCGCCAGCGTCGTCTCCTCGCCCACCGCAAGGAGATCGTCAAGTTCGCCACCGAGGCGAAGGCCAAGGGCGCGACGCTCGTCCCCCTCAAGATCTATTGGGTCAAGGGCCGGGCGAAGCTCCTCATCGGGATCGGTCTTGGCAAGAAGGCGCACGACAAGCGCCAGTCCATCGCCAAGCGCGAGGACAAGCGCGACATCGATCGCGCCATGAGCCGTCGCCGCTAGGCCGCCCGCGCGCATCCCGCGCTGCCGAGCTCACGGCGAGTAGACGGGGATGACCTTTCCGTTCTCGCCATCGCGCTCTCCGCACGCGCAGGACACGATGACCTCCGCAATCGCTTCGGGCGGCAACGCCTTCTCGCGCGGGATGACGTTCTCAGGGAAGTTCCGCCGCAGCATGGCGGTCTCGACGCATCCCGGGTTCACGGCGAAACCCTTCACGCCGATCGATCTGCCCTCTGCGCGGATCGATCGCACGAAGCTGTCCGCAGCGGCCTTGCTTGCCGCGTACGCAAAGAACCCCGGAAATGGATCCAGCGTCCCGAGCGTGGACACCACCACCACGCGACCGGACTTCTGCCGCTTGAAGACGGGCCACGCGCGGGTGATGAAGAACGCCTTGCCGAAGGCGTTGGTGAAGAACGCCTCCTCGAGGATGGACTCGGTGGTCTGCTCGATCGGCGCGCGCGGCGCGGTGCCTGCGGCGAGGATGAGGGCGTCGATGCGCCCGTAGGCCTCGACGGTGCGATCGACGGCTTCGGTGGCGAGTCCGCTGTCTGCGACATCCGCGGGCATCACCAGGTGGCGCGTCGGTTCCGTGAGCGACGCGCGGACCTCATCGAGCTGCGCGACGCGCCTTCCGACGAGCACCACGGCGTGTCCGCGCGCGGCGAGCATCCGCGCGGTCGCGGCTCCGATGCCGCTTCCTGCGCCAGTGACGATCGAGACAGGGGTGCTGGGAACGGTTTCCGTCATGCTCCGCGCTTCGCCTGCGGCACCGCCGCCGATTCAAAGCCCGAAGAGACGGCTGAGATCGTTGTAGAAGGTCAGGAGGAACAACCCGGCCACGAGGGCGATGCCTGCCAGCGCGGCCGCGTTCTGGAAGCCGATCGAAGGCGGCTTGCCGCGGATCTTCTCGTACATCAGGAAGACGAAGAGGCCGCCATCGGCGATCGGGATCGGCAGCAGGTTCACCACCGCCAGGTTCACGCTGATCAGCGCCATGAAGAAGACGATGTACATGAAGCCCTCGTCGGCGACCTTCGTGCCCGTGTGCAGGATGCCGACCGGCCCCTGAAGCTGGTTCGCGCTCACCGAGCCGCGGAACACGCGGTCGATGGTGAGGAACACCTGCTCGACCATCACGATGGTCTGGCGGAAGCCCATCGAGATCGCCGTGACGGGGTTGCCGTTCGCAGTGAGCACGGTGAACTCGGGATCGAAGAAGGTCTCTGGAATCGGGAACGAGTGACCGAGCCCGCGCAGCATCTTGAGGTCTGCCGGACCGATCGCCGTCTCGGTCTCGTGCGGAGACGAGCCGGGGGCGGGGTCGCGGAGCCCGATCTTGACCATCAGCGGTGCGTCGCCTGCCTGCGCCTTCGCGCGCGCGATGAGCTTCGCGCGGAGGTCGGTCAGGCTTGCGATCGGAGCGCCATCGAGCGAGACGACGGCTCCGAGCGGCAGCGCAGCGAGCGCCTTGGCCGGGGTCGCTGCAGGCACTGAAGCGGCCTCGCCATCAGCGCGTGTCTCATCGATCGAGTGGGCGAGGAGCGGGAGGTCCCACGCGCTCTCGAGGTAGACGCCCACGCGACCATCGCGATCGGTCTTGATGGTCACGTCCGTCTCCTTGCCATCGCGCAGGACGATCGCCTTGAGCGCGGAGCCGGGATTGGCACGCAGGTGCGCCATCAGCTGCGAGATGCGCGGGCCCTCGAGCGAGTCGACGCGCAGGAACACGTCTCCCGCTCGCAGTGTCTCGGTGTTCGCGCTTCCCTTGGCGAAGTCGAGGACGCGCGCGAGCGGCGCGAGCCCAAGCAGCGCGGCATCGGACGCGCCGCCTTCGGCGGATGGAAGCACCGTGAAGTCGGGACGGAGCGCGACGCGCGTCGGCTGCCGCTTGTCGGCGGCGGCCGCGTCGCCGAGCGACCAGAGAACCTCGATGGTCTCTGCGTCGGCCGTGCGGACGGCGCGCTCGATCTCGGCGTAGGTTCGCACGGGCGTTCCCGCCACCGCCTCGATGCGCGAGCCTGCGCCGATCCCGAGTCCTGGCGCCTCGGGCACCGCTCGGGCGAGCATGCGGGCGACATCCTCGCGGGAATCGCGGACATCGGTCAGCGCGCTCGACCGCGCAGGATCGACGCCGATCGAGAGGAGCCCGCTGCCCTCGTCGCGCTTCGGCGTGACCGAGTAGGTCAGTCGCTTGCCGTCGCGCTCGATCTCCATGGAGAGCTCCGTGTCGGGCTTCGCCATCGCAGCGGCCACGCGGAGGTCGATGAACGTCTTGGTCTCGTCGCCATCGATCGCGAGAACGCGATCGCCGGGAAGAATGCCCGTCGGCGCACCAGCGGTGACGGGCTTCGCGATGGCGGCGGGGGAGTTGGGCAGCACGAACCCGATGGTCGGGGCCGGGAAGCGCACGCCTGCGAGGAACGCGATCAGGAAGAGCACGATCGCGAGCATGAGGTTCGCGGTGATGCCGGCGAGGATCACCACGGCGCGCCGCGGGATCGTCGCCTTGCCGAAGCTCCGCGCATCCTCGCTCGTCGCCTCCGGGTTTCCGTCCTCCTGCCCAAGCATGCGCACGTAGCCGCCAAGCGGCAGCGCGCGCAGCGAATACTCGGTCTCGCCGATCCCGTGGCCCTCGCGCTCGGAATCGGTCATCTCGATCGGGCGCTTCCCGTGCGTGCGCACGACCTTCGCGTCGGCGGAGCCGAGGCAGAAGCCGATGCCGCGGCGGTAGCTCGCGACGCACGGTCCCATGCCGATGGCGAAGCCGTCGGCGCGGATGCCCGCCCACTTCGCGGCCAGGAAGTGCCCCAGCTCATGGATGAAGATCAGGAAGCCGAAGCCGAGGAGGACGAGGAAGAAGCCTGAGGTGGCGCTCACGGACGGATCCTATGCGGGGAGGGCTCGAGTTCGAGTTGGAGGATCGCGCGCGCGCGGTCGCGCGCAGCGCGGTCGGCCGCGAGCACGTCCTCGAGCGAGCGGACGGGACGGGTCTCGGCCGCATCGAGCGTCTCGCGCACGACCTCGGTGATCTCGAGGAAACCGATGCGGCGGTCGAGGAACGCCTGCACGGCGACCTCATTGGCTGCGTTGAAGGTGGCGCCCGCGGTGCCGCCAGAGGAGATCACGCGATGGGCGAGCCCGATGGCGGGGAAGCGCGCGTGGTCGATGGGCTGGAAATCAAGCTGGCGCAGCGCAGCGAAGTCGAGCTTGCGCGAGGGGCCGTCGAAGCGCTCGGGATCGCACATCGCCTGCTGGATCGGCGTGCGCATGTCGGGCGGCGAGAGCTGCGCCAGAACGCTGCCATCGAGGTATTCGACGAACCCGTGCACGATCGACTGCGGATGGATGATGGCATCGATCCGCTCCGGTCCGAGGCCGAAGAGCCAGTGCGCCTCGATGAGCTCGAGCGCCTTGTTCATGAGCGACGCGCTGTCGATGGTGACCTTCGGGCCCATGCGCCAGGTCGGGTGCGCGAGCGCATCCTCGAGGGTGGCGCGCGCCATCTCGTCGCGCGACTTCAGCCGGAACGGCCCGCCGGAGGCGGTGAGGACCACGCGGCGGACCTCGCGCATGGAGGTGGACGCCTTCAGGCACTGGAACAGCGCGTTGTGCTCGCTGTCGACGGGTATGACACGCACGCCAGCCCGCTCGGCAGCGGGCATCACCACGGCGCCCGCAGCAACGAGCGTCTCTTTGTTCGCGAGCGCGATGTCGCAGCCGAGTTCGATCGCGGCGAGGACGGGCTTGATGCCGGCCGCGCCGACCATGGCGGCAAGGACGAGATCGCCGCGGCGTGCGAGCTCGGAGAGCATCTCGCACGCGGCGTCAGGCCCTCGGAAGACCCGGGAGCCCGCGGGCAGTTCGATCGCGGCATCTGTGTCGGCGAGCGCCACGGCCCCGACCCTGAGCTCGCGCGCCTGCTCGGCGAGCGTCGCGGCGTTCCGTGCGGCGGCAAGTCCGACGATTTCGAAGCGGGCGTCGCCGCGTCGTGCGAAATCGCGCACCACGTCGAGCGCGCTCGTTCCGATCGAGCCGGTCGAGCCGAGCAAGAAGATGCGTCGCCTCGGCGCGGGCATCAATCGTCGCCGCCGCCCTTCGGACGCTCGCCCGGTGCGAGCTTGCGCACGCGTCCGCCGTACAGCGAACGCGGCTTGGGCGCGGGCGCCGGAGCAGGAGCGGGGGCTGGCGCCGCGGGCTTCTGCTCGCTGCGCTGTCCGCCGTCACGATTGTTGCCGCGATTCTCGCCGCGGCTCTCTCGGCGGTCGGTGCCGCGGTTGCGATCACGGTTGTTGTCGCGGCGATCGTTGCCACGGTTTCCGCCACGTTCACCGCCACGGTCACTGCCACGTTCACCGCCACGGCTTCCGTTGCGGTTTCCATCGCGGTTGCCTTCACGGTTGCCGCCGCCGCCACCACCGCCGCCACCGCCACCGCCTTCGCCCTCGCGTCGACGGCCACGGCCTCCGCGTCGACGACGGCGCTTGCGGCGTCCACCGCGATCACCGTCACCGCCACCCGACTCGCCCGACGATTCGCTGGACTCGTCGCCAGACTCACCATCAGACTCTCCGCCGTCTGCGGACTCATCACCGTCCTCGGGCGAATCGCCATCTTCCGCGCGGTCTTCGGCATCGCGCGAACGGTCATCGCTCTCGGAGTCCGACTCGGGCTGCTCGTACGAATCATCGCCCTCGCTGCCTTCGGACTCATCGCCGGATTGATCAGCGCCATCCGGACCGCCTGTGCGATCCTCGGTGCCGCCTTCGCCGCCGCGGCCACCCCGACCTCGGCGCCTGCGGCGGCGCTTGCGTCGACGGCCGCCTTCGCCTTGCTCTCCGCCTTCGCCCGAAGAGCTCGGCTCCGAAGTCGACTCGGGAGTCGGCTCGGGCGTGGGCTCCGGCACGTCGAACGGCGGCTTGCCGTACGCCTTGCGAAGTTCGTCGCCTTGCTCGCCGGTGAGGAGCGACTGATGGCCCTTCACCTCGATGCCGAGTTCAGCGCACTTCGCAAGGACTTCCTTGCTGGTGAGCTCCATTTCCTTGGCGATCGCATGCACCCGGATCGGTTCGCTCGGCTCGCGCGGAGGCGGGGGAGGAGCCACGGGCACGGGGGCCGCGGCGGGGGTG
>JBEGLX010000060.1:0-23165 GCA_041183345.1 Planctomycetota bacterium | reverse complement strand
CCGAACTCGCGGGCCATGAGCTCGCGGAATTCAGGCGTCTTCTCGAGGTCGTCGGGGCTGCGCCAGTATTCGGCGCGCGAGAACTTCATGCTCGCGTCGTTGCTTGCCGTGTCGCAGCCAGTGCGTGAATCGTGCATCGAGTGTCCCTTGCAGTTGCCGTGCGATCAGCGGTGGCAGGTCGAGCAGTCCTGGCTCGGATTGATGTGGTACTTGTCCTTCAGCGCCGCGCGTTGCTCGGGGCTGAGGCTGTTCTCTGCGTCGAAGGCGAGGTTGGTGATCTCGCTCGTCGGACGCAGGTTGATCTCGGGATTGCGGTGGCACTCGAGGCACCAGCCCATCGACAGCGGCGACTTCTGGTAGACGACCTCCATCTTGTCGATGCGGCCGTGGCACGAGACGCAGCCGATGCCGCGGTTCACGTGCGCGCTGTGATCGAAGTACGCGAAGTCAGGCAGCTTGTGGATGCGCGTCCACTCGACCGAGAGGCCGGTCGCGTAGCTCTCCTTGAGCTTCGCGAGCTTCGGGCTCTCCGGACGGATCTGCGTGTGGCAGTTCATGCAGGTCTGCGTCGCGGGGACGCTCGCGTGCGCCGCCGTCTCCACCGAGGTGTGGCAGTAGCGGCAGTCCATGCCGAGCTCGCCCGCGTGCAGCGCGTGGCTGAACGGCACCGGTTGCTGTGGCTGGTAGCCGACTTCCAGCGTCTTGGGGCTGAAGCCGTAGGCGACGAAGAACACGGCGTAGACCGGGATCGTCACCAGCGCCAGGATGATGGTGGGGAGGACGAGGTTCGCCCATCGAGGGAAGAGAAACCTGCTCATCTCGGGAGGAGCTCCGTGAAGCCGCTGTGGAGCGGCCGTGAGGCGGACCAGACTTCGATCAGGGTCCGAACGAACGACAACGACTTTGTGCCAAGTTTCACAAAGTCCGAGCGACCATCGTAGGGAAGGCGTGGGGAGCCGTCAAACGCGGACAATCTGCTCTGCCTTTGTTATTGGACGTAGTCGGACATTGGTTCATTCGCTCGGGCGGACCCCGAAGAACCGGCGCGCATTCGCTCCCAGCTCGTGCCGGACCGCGTCTCGCGGTCGATCCCAGAGGTCCGCGAGTGCGTCTGCAACATGCACCACGAAGCGCGGCTCGTTCGGACGTACCTTTCGATGCGGCTCAGGCGTCAGGAACGGAGCATCGGTCTCGACCATGACGCGGTCGATCGGTGCCAGGCGGGCGGCTTCACGGGTTTCCTTCGCGTTCGCAAAGGTGACCACGCCGGTGAAGCTCACCCATGCCCCGAAATCAAGGAGAAGCCGCAGTTCCCTCGGCCCCGCCGTGAAGCAGTGGAAGACAAAGCGGTGCGGCGGGAGTCCGCTGGCGCGGAGCACGGGGATCAACTGGTCGAATGCCTCGCGGCAGTGGACCACGACGGGCTTCTCGAGGCGCGGATCCTCGGTGCGCCAGCGAGCGAGGTGATCGAGCTGGGTCTCCAGGACGCTGCGCTGCGTCGCTTCGCTCGGTTCGGCGTAGTGGCGGTCGAGCCCCAGTTCGCCCCAGCCGACGCACTTCGGATGGAGCCCGACTTCGCGCATGGCGGTCCAATCTGCGGGCCTGTCTGAGTAGAGCGGGTGAACTCCGGCGGTGCACCAGAGGTCAGGATGACTCTCAGCGATCGCAAGGGCATTCTGAGCATCCGCGGTCGTTGTGGAGATCGTGATCGCCCCGAAGACACCTGCCTTCCGCGCCTCTGAAAGCACGGAATCCACGCGCCCCGTGTATTCGGGAAAAGTCAGGTGGCAATGCGTGTCGATCACGAAGGAACGGTATCGGTCCGCCCGTGCCGCGGGGAACAACCCGCGTTGCATCTACACTCGCCCCCCCAATGTCTCCCTCCGACCAGCCCGTGCGTGAA
This sequence comes from Planctomycetota bacterium, assembly GCA_041183345.1. Classification (GTDB taxonomy): domain Bacteria; phylum Planctomycetota; class Phycisphaerae; order Phycisphaerales; family SM1A02; genus QWPT01. Next base: position 21,262 of record JBEGLX010000060.1, on the reverse strand, counting down.
GGCACCTCGATGAGCTTCGGGGAGCATCTTCACGAGCTGCGGGGACGGGTGTTCAAGGCGCTCATCGTCCCGCTGCCTCTGGCGGTGGTGTTCTTCCTGCTCGCGCCGCAGATCCGGGAGATCCTGATCTCTCCGCTGTTCGCGGCGCTGCGTGCGAACGGCCAGACGGTCCAGATCCAGGCGCTCTCGCCGGCGGAGACCATCACCACCGACATGAAGCTGGCGCTGATCGCAGCGCTGTCGATCTCCGCGCCGTGGCTGCTGTTCCAGATCTGGAAGTTCGTCGAGCCCGGCCTCTACATCCACGAGCGCCGCTACGTCTACTTCCTGACGCCCCTGTCGTCGGTGCTCACGTTCGTCGCCATCGTGGCGTTCTATTGGATCCTGCTGCCGTTCGCGCTGCTCTTCCTCGTGGGTTTCGGCGCATCGCAGCCGAGATTGCTCGATCTCCCCGATCCCGCGACCACGCCGCCCCCGCTGCTCGCGCGCGCGGAGCCGCCATCGGCGCTCATGCCCGTCGTCGACTCGGATCCCGAGCTGCCGCAGATCGGGCAGGCGTGGATCTCCTCGTCCGACCAGGTGCTTCGCGTCGCCGTCCCGCACAACAAGGTGATGCCGAACGCGCTCATCGGATTCGCGCAGGAGGCGTCGCAGTACCTGACCATCGGCGCAAAGCCCGATGACGGCAAGCCGAAGATGGCGATCCTCGAGGTCCCTCTCTCGGTGCTCGGCGGCATCTCGCAGATCTACCGGCTGAGCGAGTACATCGACTTCGCGCTGGTCATGCTCGCGGGCACGGTGATCGCGTTCCAGATGCCCGTCGCGATCCTGCTTCTTGGCTGGATCGGGCTGGTCACGCCGAAGTTCCTGCGCGAGAAGCGCCGCTTCGCGGTCTTCATCATGGCGATCATCGCCGCGCTGGTCACCCCGACCGCGGACCCGGGCACGATGATGCTCCTGCTGGTTCCCCTCTGGGCGCTCTACGAGACCGGCATCGTGCTCCTCGTGCTCGTGCCGGCCAAGAACGTCTCGCAGGGACGGTTGTTCTCGGTCCGCGGAATCCGCGAACAAGCCGCACAGGCCGCACAGGCGGAACGGCAGTGGACGACTTCGGACGAAGATGAGCCAGATGACTGGCACACCCCCCGTCCAAAGGACGACGACCAGTCCACCGGGGGCCGATCGTCGTGATCCGCCGCCCGCGTGACCGAGTCTGCCATCGAGGGTCGTCGAAGGATTTGCGCGCGGACGCTGCGTTCGCTCGCATTTCGCGGAGACGGAGACGAACGATGAACGCCCTACGCCTTGTGCGATCAGCACATGAAGGCGTGACGGAGATCGATGTGCGCATGATGGAGCGCGCCATCGAACTCGCACGCCAGGCCGCCCTCGCGGGCGAGGTCCCCATCGCTGCGGTCGTGTACCGCGGCGAGGAGGTCCTGGGCGAGGCCGCGAACAACCGCGAGACGATGGCGGATCCGACGGGTCATGCCGAGATCGTCGCGATGCGCGTGGCGGGAAAGAAGCTCGGCGAATGGCGGCTCGAAGGCTGCTCGATGGCGGTGACGCTCGAGCCCTGCCCGATGTGCGCCGGTGCACTTGTGAACGCGCGGCTTGGCAAGCTCGTCTACGGCGCGACCGACCCGAAGGCCGGCGCCTGCGAGACGCTCTACGCGATTCCCGGCGATACCCGACTGAATCACCGTGTCCAGATGCACGGCGGCGTCCTTGCGCCCCGATGCGTCGAGCTCCTGCGCGCGTTCTTCAAGGAGCGCCGCGCCCAGCAGAAGGCGATGAAGGACGCGGCGCGCACGCGCAGCGCGTAATGGCGGAACAACGATGACCTCGCGCCACCCCGTGAAGCTCGTCTGCGTCGACCTCGGCGGCGTGATCGTGCGCATCCGGCGATCGCTCGCGGAGACGCTGCATGCCGTCGGAGTGCCCGGCTACGAACTCGATGGAATCGGCGAAGCGCAGATGCGTGCGTACCGCGCGTCGGTCGCCATGCACCAGCGCGGCGAGCACGACCACCGCACCTGGCTCGACGCGGCACACACGGCGCTCGCGGGTCGCATCGACCGCGAGACGATCGAGCGCGCGCATGACGCGGTCCTGATCGGCGAGTATCCCGGCGTGACCTACAGCCTCGGCGCGATTCGCGCGGCGGGCGCCGTGACGGCGTGCCTTTCGAACACCAACGATCGCCACTGGGAGTCGCTTGTGGAGCTGCCCGCGATGGGCGAGATCGAGCACCGCCATGCATCGCATCTCCTTGGGCTCGAGAAGCCCGACGGCGCGATCTTCCGCGCCTTCGAGCGCGCGACGGGCTACGCAGGCGAGGACATCCTCTTCCTCGACGACCTCGAGGAGCACTGCCTGTCGGCGCGTGCGTGCGGCTGGAACGTCGTGCGGATCGACCACGAGCGCGACACCGCGAGCCAGATCATCGCCGCCGCGCGCGCGCACGGCGTCGCTGCGTAGGCGCGTGCTCTGAGCCTGATCGCGGTCGACTCCCGCGCACGTGTGTCGGATGCGGTCGCCGCTGCGGCGGCTCCCTCTGGACGAGCGCCGCGCGAGTGAATCGCGACGGCGCTCCTGATGCGCGGGTCGGATGCGGTCGCCGCTGCGGCGGCTCCCTCTGGTGCTCGTATCGCAAGAGCGAGCGAAGGCGCGCACGCGGCTGCACGGCAGCCGCCAGCGCGCCAAGTCGCGAGCGCTCAGACTACGCCATGACTTCCCGGCACAGCACCGTCGCGAACGCGCCCTTCGGAAGGTCGAACATCAGGCGGATGTAGCCGCCATGCTCATCGACGCCGGCGTCGATCGACCAATCCCGCATGACGATGCGCAGCGGGCGGCGCGCGCCCGCGGAATCAAGCGCGGGCGGTGCGAAGTCGCGCGCCTCGACGCCGCACGCCGCGAGCGCGCGCACCTCGATGGCGCCGGGCATGCCCGCCGCAGCGAGCATCTCGGGGCCGAAGATCGGACCCGCGGCCGAGAGATCGAGTGCCGCGCACCGCGCGCGCAGCGCGGCGAGCTCATCCGCACCGACATCAGGCGCGACCTGGAACAGCGAGCTCGTGCCCGCGAGCACGGCGACGTCACCGGGAAGGATGTCGCCGAAGCTGCCGTCGCGCACGCGCTCGTCGAGAAGTGCGTTGAAGACGGCAGCCTGCAGCGCGCTCATCCAGAAACTCTTGGTATGCGCGGGCACCGCGCGCACGGCGCCCGCCGCGTCGCGGCCCTTCGCGAGCGCGCGGAGCGCGATGCGCTCGGCCTGGTCGTTGCGCCCCCACAGGTCGTGCGCAGCCTGGAACTCGCCGCGGTCGTAGAGCTCGCGCACCTCGAGCTGGTGCGGCGGGAATGCGGCGCCGCGCGACCCGAGCATCTCGTCGAGAAGCTCCCTCCACTCGCCGCGCGCGAACAGACGCCCAAGCACCTGGTTGTTCACGCGATAGCCGAAGCGCTGCTCGCCGAAGTAGTCGGGAATGCCCTGCTTCTCGAGCACCTCCATGCGCTGCTTCACGGCGCGCACCATCGTCGGCTCGACGCCGCGGATGCGGATGACGAAGCGGTTGCCGCGGAGGTGACCGCGGCGGAGCTTGTTCGTGTGCCGCTTCGCCCACATCACGTTCAGCCGCTCGTGCCGCAGTTCGCCGACGGGTCGGTCGGTCGGCAGATGCACCGACACCGTCTGGTGCGTGATCGCCACGCGGTCCTTCATGCCCGCGAAGCCGATCGCGCTCTCCTCGACCTTGAAATGCCTGCAGATCACGCCGAGCATCTCGGTGTGCGGCATGTTGGTCTTCTGGATGCCGAGGTAGAGATGCTCGCCCTCGCCGCAGGGGTCGTAGGCGGGGATCTCCTCGACGATGAAGTCGTCCGGCCGTTCCTTGAGACGCCCGCCGAGCGGCTGCGCACCCGCCGACGCGCGCGTGGCGAGCGCGCCCGGCCTCGGATCGCGCCGGACGTGCGGCGTGGCGTTCGTGATCCAGTTCGACGGCAGCACCAGCCCCGTCGCAGGATGCGGGAGGAGCACCGATGAGTTGATCGATCCTGCGCCGGCGAGCTCAGGCTCCTCGCGCTCCTCAGTCGTCATCGTCATCCTCGCCCGCCTCGATCGGCGGCTCGACGTCGGGGCGCTCCTCGGCGCTTTCGGCGAGGACTTCCTCGGCCACCTCGATCGGCGTGCCATGCTTGATGCACAGCGCGATCGCGTCGCTCGGACGGGCATCGACCTCGTGCAGCTCGTCGCCCTGCCGGATGATCAAGCTCGCGAAATACGTGCCCTCGTTGAGGCGATGGATGAGCACCTTGACGACCTTGCCGCCGAGGGTGTGCACGATGTTGTCGAGCAAATCATGCGTCTGCGGACGCGGCGGCTCGAGCCCCTGCAGCCGGCGCTCGATGGCGATCGCCTCGGCGGTGCCGATCTTGATCGCGAAGCTGCGCGCGTCGCCGCCCGCGGCTGGCCTCTCCGTGAGCGTGATGAACTGCTCGGCGCTCGAGTCGAGGATCAGCACGCGGGAGAGTTCCATCGGGACGAACATCGCGAGGGACGAGCATAGCGCGGACACAGCCGCCCGTCCTGAGCGCGGTTCCCCATCGTCGGCGTGTGATCCATCACCAGGCCGAGAGCAGCGCCGCGAGGTCCGCGGCGCCGACGTCGCAGTCGCCGTTGAGGTCCGCCGGGCACGCGTCGCAGTTGGCGCACGGCCCCCAGGCGCCCAGCAGGATGGCGAGGTCGAGCGCGTCGATGTTGCCATCGCGGTTCAGGTCCTCGGCGCGGAACGGCGGCGGTGCGAGTGCGAGCGCGGCTGCGATGTCGAGGCGTCCGGCACCGTAGAGAACGTCTGTTCCCGGGTCTCCGAGGTCGGTTGCACTGGCGACGATGTACGAGCGCACCTGGTCGCGCGTCAGCGATGGGTTGTAGCCCCAGAGGAGCGCGGCTGCGCCCGACACGTGCGGCACCGACATGCTCGTACCCGACTTGAAGGAGTAGCTCACCGTGCTGGCGAGCGACCACACGTTGACGCCGGGCGCGCTGATGTCGACCTCGGGCCCGAAGTTCGAAAACGTTGCGCGCACGTCGCGGTTGTCGGTGGCGGCAACGGCGATCGTCTCGTTCCAGCGCGCGGGCGCGGCCAGGTTCGTGTTGCCGTTGTTGCCGGTCGCAGCGCACATGAGCGCGCCCTGCGCGTGCGCATACTGCACGGCCTGCTGCAGCGCGGGGGTGAAGGCGTAGAACTGCAGGCTCATGTTGACGATGCGCGCGCCCTGGTCGACGGCCCAGATGAGCCCCGACGCGACGTTCACCTCGAAGCCAGAGCAGCCGTTGACGACGACCACGGGCAGGAGCCGCACGTTCCACGCAAGCCCAGCCATGCCGACGCCGTTCCCGCCGCGCGCGGCGATGATGCCCGCGACGTGGGTGCCGTGGTTGCACTCGTCGGTCGTGGTGGTGGTGCCGTCGGGCACGTTGATGCCGGGCAGGATGCGCCCCGCGAGCTCGCCGTGCGGATCGATGCCTGAATCGAGCACCGCGATGACGAGGTCATTGCCGTGCGTCGTGTCCCATGCGGTGGTCGCGCGCACGTCGGCGTTCGGCACGCCGACCGAGCCGCCGACGACCTGGCCGACGTTCCGAAGCGCGTACTGGAGGTTGAAGTCGGGGTCGTTCGGAATCTCGGCGAGGCCGCCCTCGTGATCGAAGTCCGCGTGGACGATGCCTGCGGCAAGGGTGCGGAGCTTGGCGATGGCAGCGACCGGATTGGTTCCGGGAGCAAGCTCGGCGCGGTACCAGCGGTCAAGCCCGAGCGCCTGCGCCGTCTTTGCATCGCGCGGCGGCGCCACCCACGGCGTGCGCAGCGCGCGGACCCCGGCCTCGCGGAGCGTGCGCGCGGAGGCGCGAGCCAGCGTCGGCGCCTGCGCCGAGCGCAGCTCGACTCCGCCCCTTGCACCCGCTGCGACGGTCACGCCTGGCGCCAACTGCACCAGCACATGGTCGTGCGCGTAACCACCCGCCTCGACGAGGTTCGGTGGCTCGGCGGCTGCAGGAACGACCTGCGCGAACGCGGTCGGAGCCACGGTCAGGAGAGCAAGGAGCATGGCGGCGACGGAGCGCATGGGGGCAGCCTCAAATCTACCCCTGCGTTCGATCGGCGCGATCGCAGAGTTTCCAGAATCGTTCTGTCCCTGCGGGTTTTTCCGCCTACGCAGCCCGCGCGGCGGGGCTTTGCCGCACCTGCGGTTATAGTCCGTCCCTTCGTGCGGGCTCCGTTCGGCCCGCGTCAAGCGTCGCCAGCACCTTCCTCCCCCTCTGACCACCATGAGCAACTCGCGTCACCTGTTCACCTCCGAAAGCGTCTCGATGGGCCACCCCGACAAGGTCGCCGATGCGATCTCGGATGCCGTCCTCGACCTGATCCTCGATCATGACGCCTGGGGGCGTTGCGCCTGCGAGACGCTCGTGACCACCGCCCAGGCGGTCGTCGCCGGCGAGATCAAGTTCAACCACAACGCGAAGAAGAAGTTCGACGTGCAGCAGACGGTGCGCGACACCATCCTGCGCATCGGCTACGACGACGCGGCGATGGGCTTCGACGGCAACGGCTGCGGCGTCATCAACCTGCTCCACGAGCAGTCCGCCGACATCGCGCGCGGCGTCGTCCGCAAGGCGAAGAAGGCGCAGGGCGCCGGCGACCAGGGCATGATGTTCGGCTTCGCCTGCGGCGAGACCGACCGCCTCATGCCGCTTCCGATCAACCTCTCGCACCGCCTCGTCGAGCGGCAGGCCGAGGTGCGCCGCAAGGGCATTATCTCGGGCGTCCGCCCCGACGCGAAGAGCCAGGTCACCATCGAGTACGACGGCCTCGAGCCGAAGCGCATCGATGCGGTCGTTCTCTCGACGCAGCACGCGCCCGAGTGGAACGGCGAGAAGAAGCAGGCCGAGCTGAAGAAGGCCGTGACCGACGCGATCATCAAGCCCGTGCTCGGCTCGTGGTGGCATGACAGCGTGAAGGTCTACGTGAACCCGACCGGCCAATTCGAGATCGGAGGACCGCACGGCGACTGCGGCCTCACCGGCCGCAAGATCATCGTCGACACCTACGGCGGCCGCGGCCGCCACGGCGGCGGCGCCTTCAGCGGCAAGGATCCGTCCAAGGTCGACCGCAGCGCCGCGTACATGGCGCGCTACATCGCCAAGAACATCGTGGCCGCGAAGCTCGCGCGCGTCTGCGAGGTTCAGGTCGCCTACGCGATCGGCGTGGCCGAGCCCGTCTCGGTGCTCGTCGACTCGCAGGGCACGGGCACCGTTGGCGACGACGTGCTCTCGAAGCTCGTGCGCGACCACTTCGACCTGACGCCGTTCGGGCTCATCGAGATGCTCAAGCTGCGCGCGCCGATCTACTCGTCGACCTCGAGCCACGGTCACTTCGGCCGCGAGCCGGGCGAAGGCGGCAAGGGCACCTTCTCGTGGGAGAAGACCGACATCGCGTCGGCGCTCAAGAAGGGCGCCGCGAAGTCGATCGCCGCTCCGAAGAAGGGCGTCAAGCGCTCTTCGGAGCTCGCGCTCGCGTGAATCGCGAGGCGCCCGTCGGCTACTCGGCCCGTGAAGTCGCGCTGGAGCGGATCCTCGCCCAGGCGATGCGCTTTCCCGACCTCGACTTCACCTCGGCGCGCGCCGGTTCGCGCGCCGACGCGGAAGGCGGTCGCGCGGTCGATCCGCGCGATGCGGCGCTCGCGCGCGCGATCGAGCATGCGGTCGTGCGCCGCTACCTCACGCTGATCGCGTGCATCCGCCCGCATCTTGCCAAGAACTGGCCGCTGCTCGAGAAGCCGATCCAGGCGGCGCTGCTTGCGGGCGCCGCGCAGATCCTCTTCCTCGACCGCGTGCCGGCGGCGGCGGCGGTCGATGCGAGCGTCGAGTGGACGAAGCGCAGGCTGCGCCCGGGTGCGGGCGGACTCGTGAACGCGGTGCTCCGCAAGGTCGCGGGCAGCATCGTCGAGCGCATTCCTGCAGGTGAAAGCGGTCCATGCGAGGAGTTCGGCGACCACACGCGACGCGATCTCGTGCCGATGGCGGATGGCAGCGCGCTACGGCTCGCGACTCCGACCTTCAGCGAGGACGCCGCGGCGGCGATCTCCGAGAAGACCAGCCACTCGCGCGAGCTCATCCTCCACTGGATCGGCGCCTTCGGGTTCAAGGAGGCGCAGCGAATCGCGCTGCATGACCTCGTCGACGCGCCGCTGATCGTGACCCCGTTCGATCCTGCCGATGCCCGCTTCAACGGGCTCGTCGAGGCGCACGAGGAGCCCAGCTTCGGCGTCTGGAAGGGCACGCACGGGGAGCTCACGGCGCTGCTCGGCGAGGTACCGGCGTTGCGCGTGCAGGACCCCACCGCTGCGACCACGGTCGGAATGCTCGCGGGCACGCTCACGCAGGCGATCCAGCGCGAGCCGCGCGTGATCGTCGACCTCTGCGCGGGACGCGGCACCAAGACCAAGCAGCTCGCGGAGATGTTCCCGAACGCGACCGTCTACGCGACCGATCCCGACGAACCGCGCTTCGAGGCGCTCGTCCGCCTGCGCGAGCGGCATCCGAACATCAAGGCGCTTGGGCACGAGCTGCTCTTCCGAGACACCGCCGGACGCGCGGACCTCGTGCTCCTCGATGTTCCCTGCTCGAATTCCGGCGTGCTCGCCCGTCGCCCGGAGGCGCGCTACCGCTTCACCAAGACGCGCACGCAGAGCGTGATCGAGCTCCAGCAGAAGATCGCGGACCCCTCGGTCGGCTTGCTCGCTCCGAAGGGCGCGCTGCTCTACGCGACGTGCTCGATCGAGCACGCCGAGAACGGCGCGCAGGTGCGGCGGCTGGTCAATCGGCATGGGCTCGTCCCCGTGCTCGATCGCACCATCGCGCCTGCATGCCTGCCCGGCGAATCGCTCACCCGCTACCGCGACGGCGGCTTCCATGCGCTGCTTGTGAAGGGATGAGCCGGCGAACCTCGTCCGCTGCGGAATTCACCGCGCGCCGACGCCCCCGCGACAGCTTCGGGCGGTGGTACCATTGTCGCTTCCACCCCGATTGGAACCAGCGCCATGCGCATCCTCGACATCCTCACCCCCGCTTCGATCAAGGTGCCGCTTGCGTCCACCGAGAAGCACGCTGCGATCGACGAGCTCGTCGACCTCCTGGCGGCGAACAATCTCTGCCCCGATCCCGTCGCCGTGAAGCGCGCGGTGTGGGAGCGCGAGTCGCAGCGATCGACGGGCATCGGCGAGGGGCTCGCGATCCCGCACGGCAAGTGCGGCGGCACGCAGGGACTGGTGATCGCGATCGGCAAGCCGCCCGCGCCCATCGAGTTCGGCTCGATCGACAAGAAGCCCGTGCAGCTGGTGATCCTGCTTGTCTCGCCGCCCGAGAAGAAGGATGAGCACATCCAGGCGCTCGGCAAGATCTCGAAGATCATGACGAGCCCGGAGTTCCGCCAGCGCGCGTACTCGGCGCAGAGCGCGATGGAGCTCTACCAGCTCTTCCGCGACGCGGAAGCCTGAGCCGGCGTCGCCTCCGCCGCAACCTACTTCCGAAGCGCCTTCACGCGCAGATCGCCTGCCTGCTTCATGATCGGGCCCGCTTCCTTCTGGCGGTCGACCGACATGAGGAAGTCGCCGAGCGCCTGATGGAGCCGCCAGTCGTCGGGCGCGAGCTCGATGCCCTTGCGGAGCGCCTGCTCGCACTCGTCGAGGCGGCCGGTGGTCTTCAGCCCCGCCGCACGCCCGAGCTGCAGCGTCGCTTCCGCGGGGAACTCCGCGACCAGCGCGTCGAGCATCGCCAGACCTTCGGTGGCGTAGTCGCGGCGGACGGAGTCGACGAGGATCGCGGCGAGGCGGCGGCGTGCAACGAAGTCGTTGGGCGCAAGCTCGAAGCCCTTGCGCGCAAGGACGAGCGCGGAGTCGTAGTCGTCGGAGTCGATGAGGATGCCGATGACCTCCTCGCGGAGGAATCCCCACGAGGGGTTCGCCTCCCAGAGGCTGCGCGCGAAGGCGATCGCACCACCGACGTCGCCACCGCCACGCATCATCCGCGTGATGCCGATCGCGTAGTCCTGCGTCATGCCGTCGCGCTCGGCGGCGGCGCGGAGGCGCTTCTCGGCGTCGGCGAAGCGGCCGTCGACCGCCTCGAGCCACGCGACGCGGTCATCGACGTTCGAGCGGACGAGTCCGTCGAGCCCGAGCACCGACGCGAGCCCGAGCGCCCGCTCGTACCGCTCGATCCCCTGCACCGCCTTCGCGCGCGTCTCAGCCTCGGCCAGCGTGCCGCGCCCGCTGAAGACGACCTGCGGCGAGACGACCACGCGGTCGGCGCCGAAATCGGCGATCGCGAGCATGCCGTTCACCGATCCCACGGCGGCGATTCCGGCGAGCACCGCGACGGCGCTGATCGCGGCGGCGACGCCCGAGCCGCCCGTGCGTCCGTCGCGCTTGAGCTGCCAGCGATGCAGGCGGACGTCGCGTGCGGACAGGATCTTCCACAGCATCCACGCGAGATAGGTCGCGCAGATGGCGATGCCCGAGGCGAAGAGCAGCGGGACGCCGATCGCGCCGCGCACGGCGAAGAAGCTGCCAGCGGCGACGAACGCGAGGGCGATCTCCTCGTTCCACGTGAGGTCCCACTTGCGCGCGGGCGGCGCTGCGCCGACCGGCTTCGCGAGGAACGCGGGCGTCCCGAAGCCGACGCGCAGCGCCTGCTCGGGGCACGCGCTCACGCAATCGAGGCACTTCATGCAGCCCTGGTCGACGACCATGCGGTAGTCGCGCACCTCTTCATGCACGCGCACGTTCGACGTGCAGACGGCGGTGCAATGCCCGCACTGCGTGCACGCGTCGCTCACGCGGATGCGCACGGGCGACAGCTCATCGAGCGGCGCGAAGAAGCCGCCGTACGGGCAGCCATAGGTGCAGTAGCCCTTGGCCCCGAGCAGATACACGGCTGCGAAGCCGCAGACGAGGAGGAACGGGAGCCCGACGAGGAATCCGGGGAACGTCGCCCAGAAATCGCTGGTGACGAACTTGGTGGTGAAGCCCGGCCACTCGAGGTCGGGCCGCGTGTACGGCGCGATCGCGAGTCGGTAGATCACCGGCCACAGGAACATGTAGACCGCAAGCGCGAGCGGCATCCAGAGGAGCAGCCGCGAGCGGAACAGCCGAGGACGGATGCCCGCCCGCTTCATGAGGTGCCCGCAGAAATCCTGCAGCATGACCACGTGGCAGCCCCATCCGCAGAACCAGCGGCCGAGGAGCGCCGTCGACAGCAGCGCCAGCGCGAAGAAGACGGTCCCGACGGTGATGATCCCGTACTTGGTCGTCTCCATCGACTCGCTTGGCTCGATCGGGGTGATGGTCGTGCCCGTCCAGAGCCATTGGACGACGTGGACGATCATCAGCAGCTGGATGACGATGAGCACGGTCGCGCGGCGCCAGCCCATGCGCGAATGCGGCGCGCGGGAGCCCTTCGGCTGATGATCGCCGCCATCACCGAACTGCCCCGACGGCACCACGGGCAGCGAGAGCGCGACGGAACCGGCGGCTCCCGAGTTTCCATCGGTGCCGCCGTTCGAGTGGCAGTTCTGCTTCGTCGTGCTCATCGTCGCCATCCTATACTTGCGCCCTGATGGCAGCGCGCGACTACTACGAGGTCCTGGGCGTGAATCGCTCCGCGAACGCGGACGAGATCCGCCGCGCCCATCGCAAGCTCGCGCTGCAGTACCACCCCGACCGCAACAAGGACAAGTCCGCGCCCGCTCGGTTCGCGGAGATCCAGCAGGCGTACGAGGTGCTGTCCGACGACGAGAAGCGCCGCAAGTACGACGAGTTCATCCGCCTCGGCGGGACGACCGATGCCTTCGCTGCGGGCGCGTCGGCGGGTGGTGCCGGCGGTGGAGTTGCGGGCGCGGATCCGTTCGCGGGCTTCCGCCAAGGGCGCCCCGGCGCCGAGTGGACGAGCTCGGACAGCGCGACCTTCGAGTCGATCTTCGGCGACATCTTCGGCGGCGCGGGTGCCGGCGGCGGGCGGCGCGGACGCGGCAATGCGGGCGCAGGCGCGGGACATCGCGCGCGCGCGCGCGAGCAGGTCCAGTACGAGGTCGCCGTCCCGCTCGAGACGCTCATCCGCGGCGGGAAGTACGGCATCAGCATCAACAACGAGCGCCACGAGCTCGAGATCCCGACCGGCACCGAGGACGAGGAACTGCTCTCGATACCCGGGCGGCTCGACGTCCTCGTGCGCGTGCGCGCCGACAAGCACGCGTGGCTCACGCGCGATGAGCGCGACCTGTCCTACGACCTGCCGCTGTCGATCGTCGAGGCCACGCTTGGCGCGACGATCGACGCACCGCTTCCGACCGGCGGCAGCGTGACGCTCAAGATCCCGGCAGGCACGGCGAGCGGCAAGAAGATGCGCATCGCCGGCAAGGGCATGCCCGCCGCGAATGGCAAGCCAGCGGGCGACCTCTACGTCGTGGTGCAGATCGTTCCGCCGAAGGAGCCGAACGACCTGACCAAGTCGCTCCTCAAGGAGATCGGCGGAACGATCGAGAATCCGCGCGCGCGGATCGCCCACCTTCGGGGCTGAGTTCGCACAGCGATTCAGCGGCGGTAGCGCTCGATCGCCTCGAGCACCTTGCGATGCACGTCGAACGGCGTCGCGATCGACTCCCAGAACGCGTCGAACGTGCCGCGTCCCGCGGTCGCGAAGCCGAGCGTGCCCAGGAAGCACAGCCGCTCGCGCATCGACTGGACGACGATCGTGTTCTGGATGCGCGCGAGCGGCGCCTCGGCGAGCATCGTGCGCAGCACGCCGCGCCGCGCGATCACGCGGCGGTCGGTGAGCACGTAGAAGTGGTTGATCCAATCGAGCCACGCCCAGGCGAGGCGCATGCCCGCGAGGCCGATGCCGAACGCCGCCGCGTGCACATCGCTCCACGGGCTCCACGGAAACTGCCCGGCGTACGCGAGCACGAGCGCGCCGATCGCGGCGGCGACCAGCGTGCCGAACGACGAGAGCACGATGTAGAGCGGGCTCGGGCGGATGAGCAGGATGATGAGCTCGTCGGGATGGAGCACGGCCTGGAGCGCGTGCGGCACGGTGCGGGGCACGGCGACCGCGGTGCTCATCGCGACAGCGCGTCCTTCCGCAGCGTGCCGACGTACGGCAGGTTCCGGTAGAGGTCGTCGTAGTCGAGCCCGTAGCCGACGACGAACTCATCGTCGATGTCGAAGCCGACGTACTCGCAAGGCGTGCCGAGCGCACTGGGGATGCGCTTGCGCAGCAGCACGCACGCGCGCACGTCGGCAGCGCCGCGCGACATGAACTCGCTGCGCAGGAGCCGCAGCGTGCCGCCCGAGTCGAGGATGTCGTCGACGATCAGGATGTGGTGCCCCTCGAGGTGCTTCGGCAGCGTGCCCACGATCGCGCTTCCGCGCGTCTGCGTCGCCTTCCCGCCGTAGCTCGAGACCGTCGTGAGCTGGATGCGCATGCGCCGCTGCGGGAGCGCGCGCACGAGGTCTGCGGCGAACAGCAGGCTGCCCGTCATCACCGGCACCACGGTCAGGCGCCCATCGGCGTGGCTGTAGTCCTCGCCGATCGCGACCGCGAGCGCGCGCACGCGCTCTGCGATGGCCGCGCTCGGCACGAGGACCTTCTCGATGTCCTCATGCAGGCGGTCGTCGTGGATGCGGAGCGCCTCGGGCGCCATCACGGGGCCCCCAGCCGCGACTTGATCGCGTCGTTCACGCTCTTCGCGTCGACCTTGCCGCCCGAGAGCTTCATGACCGCGCCGACAATGCGGCCGATCGCGGCCATCTTGCCGGAGCGGACATCGTTGGCGGCCGCCTCGTTCGCGGCGATCGCAGCGTCGACCCACGCGTTCAGCTGACCCTCGTCGCGCACGACGATGAAGCCCATCCTCTCGGCGACCGACTTGGCGCTCTCGGTCGCGCCGCCGCACAGCGCGCCGAACAGCGGATCGACCGACTGCCCGCCGATCGCCCCCTGCTCGCGCAGCGCGAGGATTCCCGCGACATTCGCAGGCGTGATCCCGATCGCGTGGATGCCCGCGCCGCGCTCGTTCGCGTGCTTGGCGCCGATGTTCAGGACGAGCTTGCCCGCGGCGTAGCCCGCGTCCTTCTCGCTCTTGAAGGCGCCGCTCGCGAGCGCGCCCTTCACGCATTCCTCGAAGAAGAAGCAGGTGTCGCGCTCGGACACGAGGTTGAGCGCGTCGATCTCGCTCAGCCCGTACGACGCGATGTAGCGCGCGCGCCGCGCAAGCGGCAGCTCGGGCAGGCGCGACTGCACCTCGGCGAGCCACGCATCGCTCACCTCGACGGGCACGAGATCGGGCTCGGGGAAGTAGCGGTAGTCGTGCGCGTCTTCCTTCTCGCGCTGGAGCAGCGTCTTCAGCGCGACATCGTCCCAGCCGCGCGTCGACTTCATGCCGCGTCCCATCGTGCGGCCGGTCGCGCGCCACTCCTCGACCTGGCGGACCATCTCGTGCTCGATCGCGCCCTTCACGGCGCGGAAGCTGTTGAGGTTCTTGACCTCGACGACGGGCGTCTTGACCACGTCGCCGTTGTCGAGCTCGAGCACCATGTTGATGTTCGGCTCGAAGCGCATGTGCCCCTTCTGCATGATGCCCTCGGTCACGCCGAGGAAGCGGCAGATGTTGCGCAGCTCCTCGGCGAAGGTGACGACGTCGTCGGCGCAGTCGAAGTCGGGCGCCGTGACGACCTCGAGGAGCGGCGTGCCCGCGCGGTTCAGGTCGACGAGCGAGCCAGCGTAGTGGTGCCCGCCGGGAAGCTCGTGGCCGAGCTTGCCGGTGTCTTCCTCGAGGTGGGCGCGGATGATGCCGATCGCGCGCGTGCCGCCGGCGGCCGCGGGGATGTCGACCTTGCCGTCATGGCAGAGCGGCAGGTCGTACTGCGAGATCTGGTAGCCCTTCGGCAGATCGGGGTAGTAGTAGTTCTTGCGATCCCACTTCGAGTGGCGGGCGATGCCGCAGCCGAGGGCGAGCCCGACCATCATCGACATCTCGACCGCAGCCTTGTTCATGACGGGCAGCGCGCCGGGGAGCGCGCAGACGACGGGGTCGATCAGCGTGTTCGGCGGCTCGTCGTAATGCGACGGATGCGCCGCGTTCGGCACGCGGGTGAACATCTTGGTGCGGGTCGCGAGCTCGATATGGATCTCGAGCCCGACCTTGAGGGTCGCGCGCTTGATGCCTGCGGTCTTCGGGTCGACGGTGGTCGCCATGGGGTCGGATGGTACGCCACGGAGCGTCGGGATTGAAGGTACGGAGCGGTTGAAGGCACGGCATAATGCAGCGATGCCCGCAGCATTCCTGCTCGCGTCCGCGACCGCCTCGGCAATCCTGTCCCTGTCCCTGCCCATGTCCATGTCCATGTCCGCGACCACGATCATCCCCCGCGTCGAGCTGGCCAAGCCCGACGCACCGCTGGTCGTGCGCGTGAACGGCGCCGAAGGGCTGTGCAGGCTCGTCCTCATGGATGTGAGTGGCAAGGAGCTGGGACGCGCGAACGCCCCCGACGGGGACTTCGACCTCGCTGCCGTCTTCCCGATCCTGCGGAAGGGCGACGCGACCCTTCGGGTGCAGGCGATCGTGGCAGGCACGCCGACCGGTGCGCCCCTCGTCGTGATTCCGCTGCGGAACCGCGACACGATCCGCACCACCAGCGACCTTCGCCCCGACGGAAAGACCGCCTACACGCGCGTGATCGGCTGGGGCGACCTGCTGCTCGATCCGACGAACGCCGAGCACGAGAAGCTGCGCGTCGCGTGGCCGAAGGCGGATCCGCAGCCGCTCTCCGGATTCCGGCTCATGCCCGACGAGGACGTCGTGTTCGAGACGACCGCGGGACGCATCCGCTTCGCCATGCGCCCCGACGAAGCGCCGAACACCGCACGCAACTTCGTGGAGCTCGCGCGCAAGGGCTTCTATGACGGCACGATCGTCCATCGCATCGTGCCCGCCGATCGCAATGGGCAGCCGTTCGTCATCCAGGGCGGCGACCCGACGGGAACGGGCGACGGCGGGCCGGGCTACGACCTACCGCTCGAGCCATCGCGGCTGCCGCACGACTTCGGCGTCGTCTCGATGGCGCGCAACGACTGGCCGGACAGCGCGGGCAGCCAGTGGTTCGTGTGCCTGTCGCGCGAGGCGACCGCTCGGCTGGACGGGCAATACTGCGCTTTCGGCTACGCGGTCGAGGGCGCCGATGCGATCGTGAAGCTCGCGGCGGGCGAGGTCTCGGATCTCGCGACCGGGCGACCGAAGTCGCCCGAGACGGTTCTGCGGGCGTTCGTCCAGCCTGCGCCGGCGTGGATTCCCGAGCGCGGGCGACCCGACGCACGGGTCACGCGCCCAGCGGCGGTGCCCGTCCCGGAAGAGAGCGACCGATGAGCGCGGCAGCGGGTGCGCCGCCCGATCCGAAGCCGCGTGGCTTGTGGAATCGCGGCTTCATCTCGCTGATCCTCACCCAGTTCTTCGAGGCCGCAAGCGACAACGTCATCAAGGACACCATCATCTTCGCGGCCGCCGTGGGCGGCCCGTGGGAGGCGACGTTCGGCGAAGGCGGCGGCGGGCTGATCGCCGTCATCTTCTCGGCGCCGTTCATCCTGCTCTCGGCCTTCGGCGGGCGCATCGCCGACCGACACTCGAAGTCGCGCATCACCATCGTGCTCAAGGCGCTCTCGCTCGGCGTCTGCGCGCTGTGCGCGCTCGAGTTCGCGCGCGGCTCGGCATCGGGCGCGGTCGCTGCGCTGGTGCTCTTCGCGATCGTCAGCGCGTTCTTCGGCCCCGTGAAGTACGGCATGATCGCGGAGCTCGTCGATTCCAAGGAACTCGCGCGCGCGAACGGCATCATCAACATGGCGACGAACGTCGCCGTCATCGCCGGCGGCATCGTCGCGGGCGTCGTCGTCACCCACTGGAAGCGGAGCTACGTCGACGGCAGCCCGACGGGCATCGCGGCGTGGATGCCGGGAATCGCGATGGCGGTCGCGGTCGTCCTCGGCTTCCTCACCTGCCTGACGCTGCCGAGGCTGCACCCGCAGAACCCGACGCTGCCCGTCAACCTCAATCCGTTCTCGACCTACCTCTCGACGATGCGCGAGATGGCGAAATCGCCGCTGCTTGCCGTGTGCGGCGCGTGGACGTTCTTCTACTTCGTGGCGTCGGTGGTGCTGCTGATCCTGCCCGACTACTCGAGCTTCCTCGGCGTCGCCGACGACGAGACCGCGTACCTCAAGGCAGGGCTCGGCGTCGCGATCGGCATCGGCTGCGTGCTCGCGGCGTACCTCGACACGCCGACGCGGCGCGGGCGCTTCGTGCCGCTTGGTGCGGGGGGGCTCGCGCTCTCGTTCGTGCTGCTCGGGCTCGCGCCCGCCGACTACTGGATCACCATGGCGCTGCTCGCGCTCACGGGGCTCGTCGCCGGCTTCTACATCATCCCGCTGCAGTCGATGCTCCAAGCGCTGGCGCCCGACGAGTCACGCGGCCGCGTGCTCGGCACCGCGAACGGACTCAGTTTCGTGATGGGGCTCCTCGGCGGCGTGGTGTTCTTCGGGCTACGCGGACCGCTGCACCTGCCCTCGAATCGGGTGTTCCTGGTGGTCGGGGCGCTCTGCGCCGGCATGGCGGTGGTCAGCTGGAAATGGCTGCGCGGGCGGCAGGCGGCTGCACAGGGGTCGGAACGGACAGCCTGAAACCCTGATTTCTGGGCGATTTGACCATTCCCCCCTTCCAAATCCGCCAGGGATGGTCGATTCTTACGTACCTGAAGGTGTCAGGAGCCCACATGCGTCCCACCCAAGTCATCGCCCTCTGCGCCGCGCTCGGCATCCTTTCTGCGGATGTCCTCGCCCAGGCCACGCCGCCTTCGCCTCCGAAGGGCGTGCCTGGATCGATCCCGCTGCCCAGCCGCGGCAAGCCGCGCCCGAGTACGACGCCTGCGCCGGCGAAGCCGACCGGCTCGGATCCCGCGACACCCGCGAATCCGGAGAAGCCCGTTCCCGGCTCGACTCCGGGTCGCAACAACGAGGACGTGCCGAAGGTTCCCGCGCGCCCCGATCTTCAGCCGGGCTCGATCCCGGGTCGCCAGGATCCGGGTGACCCGATCGATCCAGACCGCCCCGATCCAGGAGCTGTCCCGGGCCGCAACAACGAAGATGTGCCGAAGGTCGCGCCGCGACCCGACCTCGCGCCCGGCTCGCAGCCAGGGCGCCGCATGCCCGGCGACCCGATCAAGGCGCCGAAGCCGCCGGGCTTCGGTAGCACCCCGGGACGCAACGAACCAGGCAAGCCGATCGAAGCGCCGCGTCCGCCCGACATGAAGCAGACGCCGGGCAAGACCAAGCCCACCGCGCCCATCAAGGCTCCGCGCGCACCCGGTCTTTCGCCTTCGCGCCCGACCTCGCCGCCGCGCGACACGCAGCCCGCGACTCCGCCGAGCGCGCCCGCTGCGCCTGCGGCTCCCGCGAACCCAGTGGCTCCACCGAAGCCGCCGCTGTTCCGCTAAGCATTGAAGTGGACCTACTCTCCACTCTCCGGTTTCCACTCTCCCGACCTCACGCAAGCAGCCCCGCGCGAGCGGGGCTTTGGCAAGAGGTCGCGGTGGGAATTGAACCCCGCGAGCGAAGCGAGCCCAATCCCACCAAGACCCGAACGACAACGCCCCGCCAGAGGCGGGGCGTTGAAGAGAGGTCGCGGTGGGATTTGAACCCACGAATCACGGATTTGCAATCCGTTCCCTTAGGCCACTTGGGTACGCGACCGCGGACAAGGACTATCGCACCAATCCGCCTGTCCGTCAATGCAAGCCCTTCCCTGCCGCAAGAGAACAGCATCGGACGTGCCCGCACAGGCTATTCCTGCGACTCTGTCCATTCGGGCGCTTGCCCGATGACGCCCACCCCGTGAAACTGTCGATGTCCTCCCCATGACCGTGCCGCGCCTCGCCATCCTCGCCGCCCTCTCGCTCGCCGGGGCACCCGCCTTCGCGCAGAACGGCACCGATGTCGCAGCGCCCGCGAAGCAGCCGGCGACAGACCTCGGCGGCTACCGACTCACGCTGCTCCGCGAGGGCAGCGCGATCGCGCGCGTGATGGGCGACCTCGCCCAGGATCCCGACGAGAAGCTGTGGCTCTTCCGCCCGCTCGAGCCGGAGGCGGGCGGGCTGCGCCGTGAGTTCGTGCTCATGCCGTCGCCCGTCCTCGAGGACATGCTGCAGACGGTGCGTGTCGCGGCGGCGCCGGTGCAGTTCGAAGTCACCGGCCGCGTGTTCATCTATCGCGGTCGTAACTTCCTGCTGCCGGACTTCGCGCCCACGGTCATGCGCTTCGACGCAGCCGCCGGCGAGACCCCGAAGGAAACCGATCGCGCCCAGCCGACGCCGAACGGCGAGGACAAGTTCGTCGCGCCCGAGACGGCGACGCCCGATCCGCGCGATCGCCGAACGAAGCGCGACGCTGCCGATGACGCCGCGGTCGATGCGCTGGAGAAGCGCCTCGAGGAGCGCGTGGGTCGCTCACCCGCGCCGCGACCGACGCCGGCTTCGGCGCAGGGCGATGGTGCCGGCTCGAGCAAGCCGCTCGCGCCGGTTCCGAGCGGCACGCGCATCACCCAGCGGCTCGGCCGCCTCTCGCGTGATCCGCAGGCTGGATCCTGGCGGTTCGTACCGACGCAGGTCACAGGCAGCGGCGATCCATCGATCGAGCTCCTGCCCTGCCTGCTCCTCGAGAAGCTGGAGGACACAGCGCGCGAAGGCGACGCTGCGCCCGCGATCCTCATCTCGGGCACCGTCTACGCGTACGAGGGGCGCAGCTACCTGCTGCCCACGAGCTTCCGCCGCGCCCGCGAGGGCCGCGGCATCGGCGGCTGAGCGTCGCGCACGAAACCCGCGCGGAATCAGGTCCAGTTGCCGAGGAGGATGGCGATGTCCTCGGATCCGACGACGCCGTTGCCCGAGAGGTCGGCGCTGCCCGATCCGCCCCACTGGGAAAGCAGGATCGCGATGTCGACCGAGTTCACGGCGCCATCGCCGTTCAGGTCACCCGTGATGCCTGCGGGCGGCGGACCCATCGTGCCCTTCGCGTCGATGCGCGCTGCGAAGAGATCGCTTGCGCCGATGGTCACGCCGCCTTGCCACGCGATCACGCAGCCGTTGTCGGGCGCCGAGTTGGTCACGAAGCGGTACTTCGATCCAGCGCTCGTGGCGATGTCCTTCTTCCAGAGCACGCCGCCCGCGGCGGTCAGCGCCGCGCAGCGGTTGTTGTCCTGGGTGCCGCTCGTCGAATCGTTGTAGAAGCAGAGCACGGTGTTGCCGGCGACGCCTGCCGTGGCCCATGTACGCGAGTAGATCGTGGAAAGCGGCTCGATGGCGGTGCCAAGGTCGCCCCACTGACGGGCGCCCTTCAGGAAGCACTGGCCGAAGGTGCCGTAGATCGAGCTGTTCGGCACGTGCTCCGACCAGAACACGTAGACGCGCCCATCGGGACCGACCGTCATCGACGGCGAGACGCGCTCATTCGTGCTCGTCGCCGTGACCGCGATGCCGTTGACGCCGTACATCACGGTGCCCGCGTCGCTCACGCGCTGCAGCCAGCACTGGAGCGGACCCGTCGTGTACCAGCAGAAGTAGCCGCCGCCCGAGCCATCGGGCTGGAAGGTCGGGAAGTTGCCGAACTGAAGCGAGCCCGTGCTGAACACGAACACGCCGACCGCTGGCCATGGCCGCGTGCCATCGACGTTGAACTTGTGCGCGCGGAGCGTCTTCGCGCCCGTGAAGGTCG
The DNA here is from genome assembly GCA_041183345.1 of Planctomycetota bacterium. Lineage (GTDB taxonomy): Bacteria > Planctomycetota > Phycisphaerae > Phycisphaerales > SM1A02 > QWPT01. The sequence goes on along the minus strand of JBEGLX010000060.1, from coordinate 396 downwards.
TGTAGCGCACGCAGGAGACGATCACGCCACCCGCCGTCGACGGTTGGATGTCGGCGCCGAGCTGGTTGAAGGTGCCCTCGGTGATCAGGATCGGCGTTGCGAAGGTCGGCGTGCCGGTCGCTGCATCGAAGCGCTGCACGGCGGTCGACTTGTCCTGCACATGGCAGACCCAGACGGCGCCGTCGCTTGCGACGCACACGTGGGCATTGGCGAGGTAGGCGGTGCTGCTCTGGGTGACGGTCTTGGTCCAGCGGACGGTTCCGGTCGGCCCGACCGACTGCACCTTGATCGCGGACACGCCCGCGTTCGATCCATCGAAGGCGACGTAGGCGTTGCCGAGCGCATCGCTCGCCATGCCGTAGTCGACGGTGGATGACAGGGTGCGGTCTTCGACGA
>JBEGLX010000059.1:0-23902 GCA_041183345.1 Planctomycetota bacterium | reverse complement strand
GTTCCGAAGACCGATGCTCTATCCAATTGAGCTACGCGCGCGGGAGCGCAGAGGTTACCGCGCCCCGCCCCTCGGGGCAAGAAGTGCTACCTTTCCCCTCCCCGAAGGAGTCCGAATCATGGGTTTCATGTCTGGAAAGCGTGGTCTGGTCACCGGCGTGCTGCACGAGACGAGCATTGCGACGGCGATCTCGCAGAGCCTGCTGCGCGAGGGCGCGGAGTGCATCTTCACCCACATGCCCGGCGAGAAGATGGAGCGCCGCACGCGCAAGCTCGTCGAGGGCATGGGCGTCGCGAACCCCTGGATGCAGCCGATGGATGTGGCGAGCGATGCGGAGATCGCCGCCTGCTTCGAGCGCGTCGGCAAGGACTTCGGCGAGATCGACTTCGTGGTGCACTGCATCGCGTTCGCCGACAAGGATTGGCTCAAGCTCGGCAGGTTCGCGGCCACGCCGCGCGCTGTGTTCACGAACGCGCTCGACATCTCGGCGTTCAGCTACATGGCGATGGGCAACGCCGCGATGCCGGTGATGAAGAACGGCGGCTCGATGATCGGCCTGTCGTACTACGGCGCCGAGAAGGCCGTGCCTGGCTACAACGTCATGGGCGTCGCGAAGGCTGCGCTCGAGGCTGCGAACCGCTACCTCGCGATGGAGCTCGGCCGCGGCAAGAACATCCGCTGCAACCTCGTGTCGGCCGGTCCGATCAAGACGCTCTCCGCGGGCGCCGTCGGCGGCTTCGACGCGATCCTCGACCGCATTCCGCAGGTCGCGCCGCTGCCGCGCAACATCACGGCTGCGGAGGTCGGCGACGCCGCGGCGTTCCTGCTCAGCGATCTCTCGCGTGGCACGACGGGGCAGGTTCTCTACGTCGACAGCGGCTATAGCTGCATGGGGCTTTGATTGAGCGCGAGCAACTGGTGATACGAGTACCAGAGGGAGCCGCCGCAGCGGCGACCGCTCAAACAACGGCTCGCTTTGGCGAGATGAGCACCAGATGAAGCCGCCGCAGCGGCGACCGCTCAAGCTATCACTGCCCGCAGACGAAGTCTGCGGAACCACGTGAGTGGGAGTCGATTGCCGGATGGACCAGCGGACCCGTGACGCAAACGGTTCCGCAGATTCCGGCTTCGCCTGCATCTGCGGGCACTCATTGCAGTCGGACTCGGACGAAGGAGAGTCCGACGGGGGTGCGACTCCGACTCGGTGGATTCGTTTCGTTTCGAAAGGCGCGGTCAATCCTGGTCGAACGAAGTTCAAGATCGAACGGAGTCCGAAATCAATGAGTGCCCGCAGACGAAGTCTGCGGAACCACGTGAGTGGGAGTCGATTGCAATCGTGCAGCTCACCGCGCCAGCCGCGGGTCGAAGATCCACGGGCGCGCGGACTCGCGGTCGGCCTTCGGAACCAGCTTCTCGCGCACGAGCTCCCGCAGCGCCTTGAGTCCTTCGCCTGTGTGCGCGCTCACCGCGACATCCGCCGCGTGACGCGCGGCATCGCCTGCATCCGCATCGAGCTTCGTGAACACGCGCACATCGGGCGTGCGCGGCAGGTCGATCCATGGGATCCCAGGCGCCGCCAGCGAAATCACCAGATCTGCATCGCGGAGCAGCCCCTGCGCCAGCGCGATCGCGTCGCGCTCGACATGGTCCGCGGTCGTCCGCACGCCGGGCAGATCGAACCATTCGACGACCAGCCCGGCGAGGTCGATGCGCGCGCTGACCGCATCGCGCGTCGTGCCCGCCTCGGGTGACACGATCGATGCATCGCGGCCGAGCAGTGCGTTCGAGAGCGAGCTCTTGCCCGCGTTTGGCGCACCGACCAGCACCACGCGTGCGGGATCGATGAGCCGCATGAGTCGCGCGCTACGCGCACGGTCGTCGTCGACCAGCGGCGCATCGCCGTGCTCGGTCCACCGGTCGGCCTGCGCGAGCAGGAGCTGCACGGCCAGCGGGCTCGCGGCGCGCGTGAGCGTCGCCATCGCGAGCGCCTCGGTCATGCTCGAGGCCTCGGGGAAGAGTTCGGTTGGATCGAGCTCTGCGCGCATCGCGGTCGGATCGTCGATCCAGTTCGCGCCACGCGACGAAAGCCATTCGGCCAGACGCTCCACGATGCGGGTGCCGCCGTGCGGCATCAGTTGCGCGCGCTCCGGCGCAAGGCGTGCCACCAGGCCCTTGTCGATGCCGCCGAATTCACGCAGGCGCAGCCCGCCGACCTCGACGTCGTGTCCGCACAGCTGGGTGAGCGCAGGCGTCACATCGCCGACGAGCTCGACCATGGCCACAGCGCCAACTCCGTGGGGTGTCGCGCGGTAGCAGGCGATTTCGAGCGGCGTGTGGGTCACTGCGCTCATACGGGAGCTCCATCGGCGAGATCGGGGCGTGACTTGGACGGAACACGGCTCAGCGCCGTCCGCCCATGCGCTTCATGCCGATCGTTCAGTCGTGGCTGCATCCGCAGTCGTCGTCGTGGCAGCCGTGCCCGTGCTTATGGTCGTGCTCGTGACTATCCCCGTGGCCGTGTCCGTCATCGCCGAGCGAGTTGGTTCCCCGGCGCGCGGACTTCGGTTCCACCTGCTGCGGCAGGAGCGAGAATCCCGCCGTTCCAGCGCGCTCGGACGCGGGCAACTCGTGCACGGGGCCGTCGCCATCCTCGGGCTCGAGCGCGGACTTGGCGGCGAGCGCCACGCCGCGCAGCACGAGATCGGGCACGATCTGGTTGATGAGCTCGTCATCGCTGAAGAGCGCGGCCGCGTCGCCACCGGTTGCGATCACGATCGGGAAACCACCGTACTGCTCGGCATACTTCTCGATGAGCCGCCAGACGAGGCCGCGGATCCCGTGATAGACGCCACGCAGCATCGCCTCGCGGGTGTTCGAGCCCCAGGCGAGACCCTCGGGCGCCGTGAAGTCGACGGACGGCAGCGCCGCCGTCTGCTCGTGCAGCGCCTTCAGCTGCATGCGCGCGCCCGGCGCGATCGCGCCGCCGTGAAAGACACCCTCTCCATCGATGAAGTCGACGGTCACGCAGGTACCGGCGTCGATCACGATGCAGGCCTGCTTGAGCTTCGCGTACGCGGCGGCGGCGTTCAGCAGGCGGTCGACGCCCGGCTTCGCACCGGCGTCGAGGCAGGTGCCGATGGGCGCCGGCATGTCGTCGGGCACGCTGTAGATGTCGCAGGCAAGCTGGTCGCGCAGCGCGCCGACAAGCGCATCCGACACCGGCTTGTTCACGCTCGCGACGACGACCGACGAATCGACCTCGGCGCCGATCGCCTCGTAGAGCCGCAGCGCCGCCTCGATCGCGCCGGCAAGATCGTCCTTTGCGATGAAGACGACCTCGTCGGGGTCTTCGCCGCGGAAGGCTGCGAGCTTGATGCGGGTGTTCCCCACTTGGATCGCGAGGACGGGAGGCTGCTGCGGTGCGTGCATGGGTGTTTCCTTTGCGGCAGGCGGCTTCAGGCGTGGGATGCGCTTGCGCGCATGCCGGCCTCGATGTCGGCGCGCATCTGCGCGAACAGCGCGCGCGTGACCGGTCCAGGGCGGCCGTCGCCGACGGGCGCTCCGTCGAGCGCGGTCGCCGCGCTCACAAGCCGGCGGCTCGAGGTGATCATGAGTTCGTCGGCGCTGCGCAGCTCGGCGAGGCGGATCTTGCGGATTTCCGCGGGGATTCCCGCTGCCCGGGCTGCGGCGAGGAGGTCGGCGCGCGCGGTTCCGTGCAGGATCGGCGGATCCTCTGCGATGGGCGGAGTGACCAGGCGGCCGTCCGTCACCAGCGCCACGTTCGAGTAGGCGCCCTCGCCGACGAATCCATCGCGGTGGAGGATCGCCTCGCTCGCGCCGTGCGCGTCGGCGTCGAGGAGATGCAGGATGTTGCCCATCAGCGAGAGCGTCTTGATCTCGCAGAGCTTCCAGCGCATGTCTTCCGCGGTCACGACCTTGACCTCGGAAGGCGCGGCGAGCGCGGCGATCGGCTCCGCGGCCGTCGCCATCGCGAACACGGTCGGCGTGAGCCGCTCGGTCGGCACATGCGCGCGCACGCGGCCGGCGCCGCGCGTCACCTGCAGGTAGACGACGCCGTCGCGCAGGCCGTTCGCGTCGAGCAGCGTGCGCGCGATCGCGCCGAGCTCCGCGGCGTCGAAGCCCTCGATCCGAGCGAGCGACAGGCTGCGGGCGAGCCGCCGCGCGTGCGCGTCGACGCCGACCCCGTATCCATCGAAGTAGCGGAGCAGCTCGTAGACGCCATCGCCGAAGAGAAAGCCTCGGTCGAGCACGCTGATGTGCGCGTCGCGTTCATCGAGAATGGAGCCGTTGAGGAAGACCTTCACGGGAGCCGAGTCTAGCAGGGATGCCGTCTAGCCCCGCGCCGCGCGCAGGAATGCCTCGATCCGCTTGGAATCCAGCGGATTCCACCATTTCCCGTCGGCCTTGAGCGCGCTGCCGACGATCACGGCGTCGCACGCGGCGAGCATCGCGCGCACGTTGCCGGCGGTGGCGCCGCTGCCGGCGAGGACGGGCAGGCTGCACGCGGCGCGGGCCGCCGCGAGGTCCGCGGTCGGCGCCGCCACGCCGGTCGCCGTGCCGGTGACGATGACGCCGTCGGCGCCGAAGAACTCGGCCGCGTGCGCGTGCTCGCCGATCGACGTGTCGCCGGTGATCGCGTGCGACGAGTGCTTCTTCTTGATGTCGCAGAAGACTGCGATGCGCTCGGCGATGGCGCCGAGCGACCTGCGGTAGCGGAGCAGGGGACCCGCGTCGGCTTCGGCGATCAGCCCTTCGTCGGCAACCGACGCGAACACGAAGCCCTCTGCGCGGATGAACGAGCACTCCGCTGCGAGCGCCACCGACAGCGCCGCGCGGTTTGCGCCCGCGAGCACCTGGACGCCGACGGGCGCATCGACCGCCCCGCGCACCTCGCACGCGGCGCGCGTGAATGCCGCGACGGTCTCATCGCCGACCTCGCGCAGGAGGTAGGGCGCGTCATGCATGTTCTCGATGAGGATCGCGTCGAACCCGGAGGCAGCGAGCGCGCGCGCCTCGTCGACGGCGTGGCGTGCGATCTCGCGCGGCGACAGGCACGCGCGGGGCGAGCCAGGCAAGGCGGGCAAGTGCACCATCGCCACAAGGGCGCGTTCTGCGCCCAGGATCGCGGAGATGCCTCTCGGGGGGTACGGCGTGGTCATGGCGTCGTTCCAGCTGTCTCGACTGCGACTGCGGAACGCAGAGTGTAGTGGGTGCGGTCCGCATGGCTCGCCTCGCCCAGATCCCCGCCGAGGTTGCCCCCGCGGTCGCGGATCCGTATCCTCTGCGCCCCCCTCCGCAGGGCGGCAGGGCGCGAGCACAGCAAGGAGACCGAACATGGCAGTCCGCATCGCAATCAACGGCTTCGGCCGCATCGGCCGTCTCGTCTACCGCATCGCCACCGCGCGCGGAGGCTTCGAGATCGTCGGCGTGAACGACCTCGTGCCCGCGGACAACCTCGCCTACCTCCTGAAGTACGACTCGACCCACGGCCGCTTCGACGCCGACGTCAAGGCCGACGGCGAGGCGATCATGGTCAACGGCAAGAAGACCGCCTGCACCGCCATCAAGGACCCGACGCAGCTCCCCTGGAAGGCCGATGGCGTCGACTACGTCGTCGAGTCGACCGGCCTCTTCACCGCCGCCGAGGACGCCCGCAAGCACCTCGATGCAGGCGCGAAGCGCGTCCTCATCTCCGCGCCGACCAAGAGCGAGAAGGAAGTCCCGACCTTCGTCTACGGCGTGAACTGCTCGAAGTACGACCCCGCCGCGCACGCGATCGTGAGCAACGCGAGCTGCACCACCAACTGCCTCGCGCCCGTCGTGAAGGTCCTGCTCGACACCTGCGGCATCGAGGAAGGCCTCATGACCACGGTGCATGCCGTGACCGCCACGCAGCCCACGCAGGACGGCCCCTCGAAGAAGGACTGGCGCGGCGGGCGCAACGCGTACATGAACATCATCCCGAGCTCGACGGGCGCAGCGAAGGCGTGCGCGCTCGTGCTTCCCGAGACCAAGGGCAAGCTCACCGGCATGAGCTTCCGCGTGCCGACCGCGAACGTCTCCTGCGTCGACCTCACCTTCCGTCCCGCGAAGGCGACCAGCCTCGCCGACATCAACGCCTCGATGAAGGCTGCGAGCGAGGGTGCGCTCAAGGGCGTGCTCGGCTACACCGAGGAAGAGGTCGTTTCCAGCGACTTCATCGGCGACAGCCGCAGCTCGATCTTCGACGCGAAGGCAGGCATTCAGCTTTCGGACCGATTCTTCAAGATCGTGAGCTGGTACGACAACGAGTACGGTTACGCGACCCGTTGCGTCGACATGCTGGCGATGATGGCGAAGAAGGACGGCAAGCTCGGTTGACCTCGCCGGCTGTCGGCGGTGCGTGAGTCCGTCCTTCTGCGACCGCGAAGCTGGACGATTCCATGACACTTGCCGCTGCAGCGACCGTGCTGTTTCCGATCGCCGACGCGTGGTGGATCTACGCCGCGTTCGTCGGGTTCGTGATCGCGATGCTCGCCCTCGACCTCGGCGTCTTCCACAAGAAGGCGCATGTGGTGTCCTTCAAGGAGGCCGCCGCGTGGAGCGTCGTCTGGGTCGCCCTCGCGATGCTCTTCAACCTCGGCTTCTGGTTCTACGCGGGCTGGAGGCTGCCGCAGCTGGATCCTGCCCTGATCGCAGCAGCCGGCTTCGACGGCGCGGCCGCCGCTGCGAACGAGCTTTCGCTCCAGTTCCTCACCGGATACATCGTCGAGAAGAGCCTCTCCGTCGACAACATCTTCGTGTTCGTCGTGGTGTTCGGGTACTTCGCGATCCCGCCGCAGTACCAGCATCGCGTGCTCTTCTACGGCATCCTCGGCGCGCTCGTCTTTCGCGCGATCTTCGTGGCGCTCGGCAGCGTGCTCATGCAGTACGAGTGGGTCGTCATCGGCTTCGGCGTCTTCCTCATCCTGACCGGCATCAAGATGCTGTTCTCGGGCGAGAAGCCCGTCGCGCCCGAGCGGAACCCCGCCATCAGGCTGCTGCGGAAGTTCATGCCCGTCGCCAACCGCATGGACGGCGACCATTTCTTCACGATCGAGAACGGCCGCCGCGCGGCGACGCCGCTGTTCGTCGCGCTCGTCCTGCTCGAGTGCACCGACATCATCTTCGCCGTCGACAGCGTGCCCGCGATCTTCGCGCTCACCAACGAGCCGCTGATCGTCTTCACCTCGAACATCTTCGCCATCCTCGGGCTGCGCTCGCTCTACTTCCTGCTCGCGGGCGCGTACGACAAGTTCCACCTGCTGAAGATCGGGCTCGGCATCGTGCTCGTCTTCGTCGGGCTCAAGATGGCATGGCTGAACGCGCTCATGGGCGGCAAGTTCCCCGTGAGCTGGTCGCTGACGATCATCTGCGGAGTCGTCGGCGCAAGCATGGTCGCCTCGCTCGTCTTCCCGAGGAAGGCGGCGTCCGGCACGGTGCAGTAGCATGATCCCATGCTCACGGCACTGATCCTCGCGTCGCTCGCTTGCGTTCCGCCCGTTTCCGTCGATCCCGCCACGCTCGAGCAGGGCTACACGCTGCGCACCTACGAGATCGGCCGCGCCCTCGACCGCGTGGCGCGCGTCGCCGAGGACGCCACGCCGAACGTCGACCGCCTGGCGAGGCAGATCAACTTCAAGGACATCGACGAGCTCTGCGCCGCGGGCGCACCCCGCAACCAGATCGCGATCGAGGCGGTCGGCTACATCAAGGCCGAGGTCGCGGGCAAGTACGAGTTCGAGCTCCGCTGCGACGACGGCGGCGTGCTCTTCATCGATGGGCAGCAGGTGATCAAGCATGACGGGCTCCATCCGCCGTCGCCGAAGGAAGGCGCGATCGAGCTCGACGCGGGGCTCCACGCCTTCCGCATCGATCTCTTCCAGAACGAGGGCGGCGCGGCGCTCATCCTCAACTGGCGCAGGCCCGGCGCGGGGCGCTTCGAGCTCGTGCCCGAGACCGCGCTGTTCACCGAGGCGGGCGTCACGCGCGTCGTGGCGCCGGGCAAGAAGGTCTACAAGGACGGCCGAGAGAACATGCGTCCGGGCGACGGGCTCCCGATCGAGACCGTCCACCCGATGTTCAAGATCGAGCCGCTGCGGCCCGAAGGGTTCCAGCCGAAGATCGGAGGCATGGCGTTCCTCTCCGACGGGCGCCTTGTCGTCAGCGACTTCGAGCCGGTGAACAACGGCGTCCTGCGCACCGAGACCAACGGCACGCTCTACATCCTCTCGAATGTGATCGACGGCACGCCCGAGACGGTGAAGTACGAGAAGCTTCCCGGCGGCTACCACGATCCGTGCGGCATCATCGAGGTCGACGGCGACATCTACGTCTCCCATCGCCCGGGCATCGATCGCCTGCGCGACCTCGACCATGACGGCACCTACGAGACGCACGAGGAGTGGGCGCGTCCGTGGATCGGCGACAACTACCATCACTTCAGCTTCGGGCTCTGCGAGCGCGACGGCTGGATCTACGGCACGCTGTCGACGTCGATCTACTTCGGCAACACCATCGCGGCGGACGGCGTCGAGGGCGACACCGTGGGCCTCAACGGGCCGAATCCGCCGAACCGCGGCACGCTCTACCGCATCAACGCGCGCACCCGCGAGATCGAGTGGATCTCGGGTGGTTTCCGCACGCCGAACGGCGTCGAGGTCGCGCTCGATGGACAGGCATTCGTCACCGACAACCAGGGCGCGTGGATGCCTGCGAGCAAGCTGAACGCGCCGAGGCAGGGGCGCTTCTACGGGCACTACAACGGGCGCAACAAGTGCCGGGCATTCCCCGACGGCGCGCCCGCCAGCCTCTACTCCGAGAATCCGCCGTCGCCGCCCGCGGTGTGGCTGCCGCAGAACGAGATCGCGAACTCGCCGACCAATCCGCTGGTGATCCGCGGCGGCGTGTTCAAGGGCCAGCTCTGGCTCGCGGAGCTCACGCTCGGCGGCATCAATCGCGTCTACCTCGAGGAAGTCGCGGGCGAGCTGCAGGGCTGCGCCTTCCGCGTCGGCAATGGGCTCGAGGGTGGCGTGCAGCGGCTCATCGATGGTCCAGATGGCTGCCTGTACGCGGGCTCGATCGGTTCGGGCGGCAACTGGAACTGGCGCGATACGCGCTTCGGGCTGCAGCGACTGCGGCCGACCGGCCACATCGCCTTCGAGTACCACACGGTTCGCGCCACCCCCGATGGGCTCGTCATCACCTACACGCGCCCCATCGACGCAGCATGGGCGTCGAATCCCGCGAACTTCACCTTGCGCCAGTGGCGGTACGAGGCGACCGCGCAGTACGGCGGACCGAAGCTGGACGAGGAGGATGTCGCGGTCGAGCGTGCCGAGCGCACCATCGACGGCCGCTCGGTCGTGCTCGCTGCGCCGGGCATCAAGGCGGGCCGCGTGGTCTACATCCGCTCGAATCCGACGGACCCCACGGGCTCGCCGATCTGGTCGACCGAGGCGTGGTACACCATGAACGCCAAGCCGACAGCAGAAGCGCCGGCGAAGCCTTACTCCGCGAGACCCGTCCGATGAGCGCACAGACCGTCCATACCGGCAAGGCTCCTCGCCGAGAGCTCTCCTTCCACTGCACCGGCTGCCTGAAGGAGGAGCTCGCGCGCATCGAATCCGCGCACCGCGCGGGAACACTTCGCCACACCGGCAACTGGACCGCTGGCGAGAACCTCGATCACGTCGCGAAGGTGTGGGAGTTCGCGCTCGACGGATTCCCGCCCGAGGCGAGGGTGCCGCTCTTCATGCGCGTCATCGCACGCCTCATGAAGGGGCGCATGACGAGCGGCAAGACGCTGCCCGCCGGCTTCAAGATCCCGAAGGGCGGCGAGTACATGCTGCCGCGCGCAGACTGCGCGTTCGCGGATGGTCTCGTCCGCCTGCGGCGCGTCCTTGATCGCCTCGACCGTGGCGCGCAGATGACCGTCGCGAGTCCAGCCTTTGGTCCGATGACCCACGACGAGTGGATGCGCCTGCATCTCGCCCACGCCCAGCTGCACCTCGGATTCCTCGCCTATTGAGAGGTCCGCTTTGGCGGGGGCGCAAGCCTGCTGTAGAGTCCCTCTGACCACCGAGGAACCGACCATGCAGACAGGATTCGCCGTAGCCGCCGCAGCCATCTCCGCATCGATCGCGAGCGTCGCGCTTGCGGGAGGCACGACCGGAGCGCTCTACCTGCTGGGCGCCGAAGGGCTCACCCCAAGCGGCGTCTCTGCGAACGGATCGGTGGTCGTCGGCTACAACCCGTCGCAGTTCTGGTACTGGACGAGCGACCAGGGGATCATCGGCATCGGCGGCATCAGCCCGAGCTCGGGTGGCGCGGGCAGCGCGGACGTGAGCAGCAACGGCACGCGCATCGGCTACACCGTCCTCAACCCGGCGAACGGGAAGACCGAGGCGGCCTTCTACGACATCGCGACCAGCACCAGCACGCTCGCGGGCAACTTCGGCTTCAGCTGCGACGTCTCGGCGACGAGCTGCTGGGGCATGTCGGGCGATGGCAACACGATCGTCGGGCTCGGCTGGCACAACCTCTGCGCCGCGCGTGGATTCAAGTCATCCGCAGCGGGCGGACTCGTCGATCTCGGCACGCTTGTTCCGGGCTCGCCCTCCCGCGCGAACGCGTGCAGCAGCGACGCGGGCGTCATCGCAGGCTGGCAGGATTCGCAGCAGGGCGCGCGTCAGGCGACCTACTGGAAGAACGGGCAGCAGAAGTTCATCTTCGGACCGAACGGGCAGACGCTCGGAGAGGCCGGGGTCGTCAGCAGCGACGGCGAGTGGATCCTCGGCCTTGGTGCCTCGACGAACGGCTTCCTCGGCTGGCGCTGGAGCGAGACGACCGGCTACGTCGCGCTCCCCGCATCGCCCATCGCAGGCCTCCGCGCCTTTCCGACGGGCATCAGCGATGACCACTCGCGCATCCTGCTCTTCTATCGCACGCAGTTCCCGCCTGCGACCGCTGGCGAGGGCTACATGATCGTCGACGGCGTGCTCAAGTCGCTCGAAGTGCTCGCCGCGGAGAACGGAATCGTGGTTCCAGCGGGCGTCCGCATGTCGCTGCCGCTTGCGATCTCGGGCGATGGCTACACGGTCGTCGGCTCCTGCCGATCGCCCGCGGGCGTGCAGGGCTTCATCCTTGATCTCCCGCGCCCCGCGCCGTGCGTCGCCGACCTCAACGGCGATGGGACGGTCTCGAGCCAGGACGTGGCGTTCCTGCTCTCGGCTTGGGGAGGCTCGGGCAGCGCCGATCTCGACGGCGACGGGGTCGTCGCCAGCTCCGATGTGGCCGTGCTGCTCTCGTCCTGGGGCGCCTGCCCGTAAGCAAGCCGCTGCGCCAGTAGATCCGTTACTTCGGTAGATCCCAGCCGACCAGGAGCGCCGCGGGCGCGGGCGGGTACTGCATCGCCACGCGGACGAGGCGGAACTCGGACGGATCCGCGGGCAGCGACTCGAACGCGCGGAGGATCATCTCCTCGTAGCGGGGCACTCCGGCGACGCCGAATCCCTTGCTGAGATCCTCGATGAAGATCGGCGTGGTGTCGATCGGCAGTCGGCTGGCCCGCCGCTGCTGCTCATCCTCGCTCAGCGGCTGTGAAAGCGTCGCGTGGATGCTGGTGCGGAGCGTCTCGAGGGCGGGAATGCTGCGGTGGATGAAGACATCGCTGGCGAACGCCTCCGATGGAAGGCTGATCGACGTCACCAGGTTGGACGTCGTGTCGCCAGGCGTCGCCCGCAGGTTCATCACGCCGCGCGTGACGGTCGCGAAGAAGAGATCCGACTCGCCCATGCGTCCGAGCGGTCCTTCGGAGAGCTCGAGCGTGAAGCGCCCGCCCGCACCTTCCTTCGCGTTCACCGTTGCGTTCGGGAACGTCGAGAAATCGCGGAGCAGGAAGTCGGGCTGCGCGCTTCCTTCGCTGGCGATGAACGGCTGCGGCGAGGGAAGCCCGTCCGGATGCTGCGGTCCCGCGCGGAACATCGGAAGCGAGCCGATGGGTCGCAGGCGCTGGATGCCCGCGAGCCCCACGATCAGCGCGATGTCGGCCGTGTCCGGCCCAGTGGTGGTGGGCCCAGTGGTGGTGGGTGTCAGGATCTGCGCGGTCAGTCGCACGCGCGCCTGCAGGCCGAACACTCCGGCCATTCCCTTGAATGCCATGCGCCGCGGCGACTCGAGGTTGCCGTCCGAGCGGAGTCCGTCGAGCACGACCTCGAGCTGCGAGCGATCGCCGAAGTGGCGAGTGACGATCGCGTCGAATCTCCGCATCGCCTCACGGACGGCCTCGGTGCGCGCGAGCGGCGCGCCGACGGACTCGAACGCACGAAGGTAGATCTCGACGCCTTCGGGCCCGGGGATCATCCCGATCGCTTCGAACGAGTCGTCCGCGAGCAGCACGCGCGCGAGCTTCCAGGTCAGGTTCTTGTTGATGCCGAAGCGGCGCGACACGTCCTGTGGCCGAAGAGGATCGCTGTTGGTCGCCGCTGCGAGATCGCGCAGCGACTGGCGCATCACCGTGATTGCGGCGTCGCATTCGGATCGGAAAGCCCCGAGCGCGTCCTGCATCCGGACTCCCGAGTCGTGACGACCGCGTGGGCTGACGGTCGTCCTCGGCGCCAGCGAGACAGGAGCGATGGAGGCAAGGCGGGGCTTCTTCGGTCGCATGAGGGGCTTTGGAAGTCGAACTCCGCTCAGTCCTTAGAAGACGGTCGTGGCACGAATGGGAATCGCAGGACGGTCACGAGCGGGCAACGAACTCGACTCGGTGCGGGGGTTTCATCGGTCGGTCCCTGCCCATCCACGCGAAAGACTATGACCGAATTTCCCTAGGGAAAGTTGCAGGGATGCATTTTCACCTTATTGTCTCAGGTGCCTCGTTGCGTTCGAGGCGTCTTCATCTCGGTCACGGCCGGTGTCGGCGGACGAGTCCGCACCATGTCCCGAGGTGAAGCCTGGACCGATCTGCATGTCCCTGACTACCTCAAGAGAGAGATTCATGCGTACCTCAGCCCTGACCGTTGGCGCGTTCCTTTCCGCAAGCCTCTGTGCCGCCGTGCTTGCGGACGGGACCTGGCAGGTCCTAAGCGTCGCCGACGGTGTGACGCCCGCAGGTCTTCCCGGCATCGACGGCGCAGTTTGGGTTCCGAACCAGTGGAACAACCCGACGATCGGGCTTGATGGTCTTGTCACCTTCCGCGGCCAGCTCGCTGGCCCCGGCATCACCAATACTGGTGCGACCGCCAACCACGTGGTGCTCGTGAAGGGTCTGCCTGGGGCATGGACCGTGCTCGCGCGCAACAACTCCGGTGTTCCCGGCGACACTCCCAGCGGCGGCATCTTCTCGCGCACCGCGAGCCCGAACAACTCGATCGTGACTGCGAACAACATCACCGACGACGGTGGAGTTGTGATCTCGGGCTACATGACTGGTCCCGGCATCACGACGGGCACGAACGACACCGCCACATGGTTCCAGCCCGCCTCTGGCGCGCCCGTCCTGCTCGCGCAGGGCCGCGACTTCTGCCCCGGCACGGCTGGCGCGCAGTATCCCGCGAACATGACCGTGAGCTCTGGCCTGCGCATGAACAGCGTCGGCCAGGCGCCGTTCTACATGACGCTCACGGGTGGCGACACCGTCACCGCGAACAACGCAGCGCTCGTGCTGCTCAGCCCCGGCGATGATCAACTCGTCATGCGCAAGGGCGATGCGGCTCCCGGCCTCCCCGGCCTGACCGTGACGCCTGACTCCTTCGGCGCCTTCCTGAACGGCACCAAGATCGTGTTCTCCGGCAAGCTCGTCGGCACGGGCATCACCACCGCGAACGACAGCGTCTACCTCACCAACATCGGCCTGACCGGCGGTCTGCGCATCTATGCCCGCGAAGGCGACCCGATCCCCGGCTTCAAGGGCCTGACCATCGCGAACACCTCGTCGCTCTCCTTCGGCCAGCGCCCGATCGCAGCCGACGGCACCATCACCTTCATCGCCACGCTCGGCGGCACCGCCACGACGCTGAACAACACCGCGGTGATGACGGAGAACAACGGCGTCTTCTCGATCCTCATCCGCAAGGGTGATGCGATCCCGGGCATCACCGACTCAGCCAACCCCGACTTCACCGGCAAGGTCTTCTCGTCGCCGAACTCGACTGGAAACTGCAAGACCCGCAACGGCCTGTACGCGTTCGAAGGCATCATCATGAATGCCGACGGCACCGCGATCACCTCGCCCGCGCCCGCGACCTTCGTCGGCGCGCGCACGGCGGATGGGACCTTGCGCACGATCTGCAAGCAGACCGATCCGGTTCCCGGCCTCGATGGCTGGGTCTTCAGCAGCCTGAACGGCTCCACCAGCATCTGCGCGAGCGACAACGGCAGCGTCGTGTTCAACGCCCCCATCGCCAACGCCGCGCTCGCCGAGTCGGGCAGCGCGCTCATGGCGTGGGACCTCGCGGGCGGGCTTCGCGTGCTTGCGAAGGCTTCGTCGGGCGTCACGCCGACGGGTGACACGACCTTCACCGGCACTCCGTGCAACCAGATCACGCTCATCGGCTCGACCGGCAACAACGGCGACGGCGGCGGCACCGGCTTCAGCTCGAACGGCTGGCTTGCAATCCGCGCCGGCGATACTGCGAATGGCCTCTACGCCATCGCCCGCATCAAGGTTGGCCCGACCGGCAATCCTTGCCCGGCGGACATCAACGGCAGCGGTACGGTCGACGCGGCGGACCTCGCGGGACTCCTCGCCGGCTGGGGCACCTCGAGCCCCGATCTCAACGCGGACGGCACCGTGAATGCCGCCGACCTTGCCGCGCTGCTCACCGCGTGGGGCGCTTGCCAGTAAGCCCCGCGACGCGACGTGAACCTCCTGCCGGCCCGCACGGATCGCGGGCCGGCACTTTCACTTCAGACGGATCCGACTCCCGATGAACATGACCATGAATCGCCTGACTCTGAACCGCCCCGCACTTGCCCGTGCCGCGTTCGTCTCGCTCGCCGCTTCGTCGCTCGCGCCTCTCGCGCACGCAGGAGAGCTCTTCCTGCTCGGCCTTGTGCCGCAGGCCTACGCCGACGACTGCAGCGAGGATGGGCGAGTGGTCGTCGGCTACGACACGCAGTCGTACTGGTACTGGACCCGTGAGACGGGCGTGGTGCAGCTCCTCGGACAAACCGTGCCGCCTGGGAACAGCGTGGGTGGGCAGGGCTGCATGTCGGCGGACGGGCGCACCATGAGCTGCAGCACGCTGCAGGATTTCGAAGGGCTCTCGAAGGCGGAGGGCACCCAGTACGACATCCAGCTGACGAAGTACCACCCGCTCGGGAACCTCGGCTTCCACTGCGATTCCGAGCGCAACAGCGTCTGGGGCATGAGCAACGACGCCGTCCATGTCGTCGGGCTCATGGAGCAGGCGTTCTGCAACGCCATCGCCTACTACCGCAACACGCAGACGGGCCAGCTGGTCAACCTCGGCACGCTGTACTTCTACAAGCCATCGCGCGCGAATGACGTGAGCGACGACGGCTCGACGATCTGCGGCTGGAACGACGACTACGTGGGCTGGCGCCAGGGCGCCGTCTGGCGCCGCAATGCCGACGGCACCTACACGCAGACCAACATGGCTGCGGGACCCATCAAGATGTCCGAGGCAGGCTGCGTCAGCGGCGACGGGCAGTGGGTGTACGGCATCGGCCGCACGGGCTACTCGGGCGGGGCGATGTGGCGCTGGAGCGCGGCGACGGGCGTGCAGCCCGTGGGCACGAATCCCTCGAGCGGCGTTGGCTACGCGGTGGCGACCAACTTCGACGGTTCGAAGGTGCTGTGCTTCTACGGCATCATGGGTAGCAGCGGCTCGTACCTCTGGACCGCGGAGAACGGCTACACCTCGCTTGCGACCCTCGCGGCCAATGCGGGCGTGCAGATCCCCGACGGCTGGCAGCTCAACCTGCCGCTTGGAATGTCGGATGACGGGCTCACGATCGTCGGCACTGCGTCCGGACCTCAGGGGACGTCGCCCTTCGTGCTCGATCTTCGCCCGACCAAGCAGCCGTGTCCTGCCGACCTCGATGGCAACGGCGACGTCGGCGCGACCGACATCGCCAATCTGCTCGGTCAATGGGGCGCGCTCGGCGGCGGCGCCGATCTCGACGGCAACGGGGATGTCGGTCCCGCCGACCTTGCGATCCTGCTCGGTGCGTGGGGCGCTTGCCCGTAAGCAACTGGTTGAAGACCCACGATAGAGGAGCTCCATGAATCCGGTTCTTGCCGTCTCAGCAGCCGCGGCTGCGTTCGCCTGCGCCTTCGGCGCGCACGGCGGTGAGCTCTTCCTGCTCGGACTCGTCCCGTACTCGTACGCGATGCAGCCGAGCGCCGACGGGCGCGTGGTCGTCGGCTACGACGGCGCATCGGCGTGGTACTGGACCCGCGAGACATGGGTCGTGCGGCTCGAGGAGTCGCTCCCTCCCGGGAACGGCGTCGGCGGACATCCGAACATCACCGCCGATGGACGCTTCATCACCTGCAGCACCCTGCAGGGCACGCCACCGAAGTCGGAGGCGACGATCTTCGATCGCGAACTGGGTACCTACGACCCAGCGGTAGGCAGCTTCGGCTTCAACTGCGACATCGAGCGATGTGGTCCATGGGGATACACGCCGAGCGGCGGCCATGTCTGCGGGCTCATCTGGGGCGAGTCGTGCTCCGCGACGGGATTCGTCTGGGACGCAGCGACCGACACGATCCGGGTGCTGCCCTCCAGCTATTTCTACAAGCCCACGCGCGCGAATGGGATCAGCTTCGATGGCTCCTTCGTCGGCGGCTGGAACGACGACTACGTCGGATACCGCCAGGGCTGCGTGTGGCGCAAGAACGCCCAGGGAAACTACGTGGGCACGCTGCTGAACACGGGTGTCCCCACCGTCAAGCTCAGGGAAGTGAGCTGCGTCAGCGGCAACGGACAGTGGGCGTATGGCCAGGGACGCGAGGGCATCGACGGCGGCGTTCCGTATCGGTGGAGCTACGAGACGGGCTACCAGCCGATCGTCGGCGGCGTCGGCACCGTGTACGCGTCGAACTTCGACGGAAGCCGGCTGCTCATGGGCAGCGGCGTCTGGATCGCGGGGCGCGGCTACGTTCCGTTGCGCGACTGGTCCGCGGAGAACGGCTTCGCGCTGACCACCGACTGGAACTTCCAGCCCTTCGGCATGACGGAAGACGGGCTCACCATCACGGGCTACGCGATTCGCGTCGCAGACCTCGCGTGGTCTCCGTTCGTTCTTGATCTGCGTCCGACGAAGCCGGCGTGCCCAGCCGATCTCGACGGCAACGGCGACGTCGGCGCTCCCGACCTCGCGAGCCTGCTCAGCCAATGGGGCACCTTTGGCGGCAGCGCCGACCTTGATGGTGACGGAACCGTCGCCAGTTCCGACATCGCTGTGCTGCTCTCCGCGTGGGGCATGTGCCCGTAGCGGCTGCGTGCGTCAGCGCTTCGGCTTTGGACCCTTGAATCCAGTCCCGCCGCGGAAGTTCGTCCCGCGCGACGGCTTTCCGCCGCCGAAGGGATTCTGTCCGAACCGAGCAGGCCCGCCCTTCGCAGGTCCGCGGGATGCGCCGCCTTGCTTCGGGGCGCCAGACTTCGGCGCTCCTGAATTGGTTGCGCCTTGCTTCGGACCCGCGTGCGACCCTGAAGGGCGCGCCGGCTTGCCGAACGGGCGTCCGCCTTGCGAGGGGTGCTGTGGGCGGGGCGCATGGCGTGGCTCCCCGCGTGGTTCACCGCGTGGCTCCCCGCGTGGTTCTGCGCGCGGTTCTGCGCGTGGTTCAGTGCGTGGCTCGAAGCGCGCGTCGTCATCCATGCGACGATCGATGCGCGGACCCCGCGGGCGATCGGAGTACGAGGCCGCCTGCTGCGGGATCGGCCGTCCCGAAGCGTTCATGCGCGGACGGGAAATCGGAGCAGGACGCGTCTCGATCACCGGCTGCTGGGTGCGCGAGGGCGTCGCGTCGTGGCGCGCATCGCGCGAATCGTCGCGCTCGCGGGGCGCGAGACCCGACTTCGCAGCCGCCTCATCAGACTTCGGCACCTGCACGGGCACGCGCTCGCGCGGGATCTCGAACTTGATGAGGCGCTCGACCTGCTTGAGCAGGCCCTTCTCCTCGACATCGCAGAAGGAGATCGCGTGCCCCGACTTGCCGGCGCGCGCAGTGCGGCCGATGCGGTGCACGTACGCCTCGGGCTCCATGGGCTGGTCGTAGTTCACGACGTGGGTGATGTCGTCGATGTCCAGCCCGCGCGCGGCGACGTCGGTCGCGACGAGCACGGGCGAGCGTCCCGAGCGGAAGGCATCGAGCGCGCGGATGCGCTGGTTCTGCGCCTTGTCGCCGTGGATCGCCTCGGCATGGATTCCTGCCGACTTGAGCTTGCGAGCGAGTCGGTCCGCGCCGTGCTTGGTCTTGGTGAAGACCACGGTGCGCTCCATCTCGAGGGTGTCGAAGAGATGGATCAGGAGCTGCGTCTTCTGTGCCTTGAGCACGAAGTACAGCTTCTGGTCGATGCGGTCGACCGCGCTCGAGACGGGAGTGACCGTCACGGTCACCGGATCGCGCAACAGCGAGTCCGCGAGGTGGCGGATCTCCTTCGGCATGGTCGCCGAGAAGAGCATGGTCTGGCGCGCCGTCGGGAGAAGCTTGGCGATGCGGCGGATCGGCTCGATGAAGCCCATGTCGAGCATGCGGTCGGCCTCATCGAGGACGAAGAACTCGATCTCGGACAGGTTCACGATGCGCTGGTCGAGGAGGTCGATCAGTCGGCCGGGCGTCGCGACGAGGATGTCGATTCCCTGCTGAATGGCGCGGACCTGCGGGCCTTGGCCGACTCCGCCGAAGATCACCGCGAAGCGCAGGGGCGTGTGTCGTCCGTATGCGGCGAAGCTCTCGGAGATCTGGGCTGCGAGTTCGCGCGTCGGCGCAAGGACCAGCGCCTTCGGCCTGCGTCCGGTGGGCAGCCGGACGCCGCGCGGAATCTCGGTGAGGAGGCGATTCAGGATCGGCAGCGCGAACGCTGCGGTCTTGCCGGTGCCGGTCTGGGCGATGCCCAGCACGTCGCGCTTCGCGATCGCGGGCGGAATCGCCCGCGCCTGGATGGGCGTGGGGTGCTGGTAGCCGTCGGCGACGAGTGCGTCGAGGATGGCGGGAGCGAGCGAGAGACTGGCAAACGAAACCTGGGCGGTCGCCTGATCGGTCGTGCGTTCGGTCGTGGGGGAGGGGGCGGCTGTCGTCACAAATACCTTTCGCCCAGCGAATCTCCGAATGAACCGCCACGTGAAGGATCACGTGGAGCACACGGAAGCCGCGGGCTTCATCGAGGCGGAATCGCGTTCGAGCGGTGATGACCGGTCGACGGGATCAAGCCATTTGGCGCACGCGGAGCGCGCGGACAACGTGTCCGTGCGGTCATGAAGCGTGCGGCCGGCAAGGTCCCAGTCATCTGCGGCGGGCGCATGGCCCACCCTGAGGTCACCGGCAAAGAAGCAGACATCGTAGCACAGTCCGCCGTGAATCACGCAGCGATCGTGCGAATTCGCCGCATGGGTAGGATTTCGCCATGAAGCCTGCCAATAAGTTCGCTCCGTATCGGCGAGCAACCTTCCTCGCGACGGTCGGCAGCGCAGACCGCGCGCTTGCCGAGAAGCTATGCGCGATGCTCGAGCAGTCGTTCGACTCGAAGGACATCCAGATCTACTCCGGCTTCCCCATCGTCGTCCGCGACATGGAGTGGATCGCAGGGTTCGCCATGCGCGCGAGCGGACCCGTCGCATATTGCTGCTCGCCAGCGACGCTCGCCGAGATGGGCGCGGAGCTCAAGCCCTACATGTCGGGTAAGTCCTGCATCGCGGTGAAGCCGCGGAAGGGCGAGTCGATGGATGATGTCCTCGCCTTGGTCGGTCGCGCGTTCAAGACAGCGTCCCGTCATGGCGGCATGATCTCGAAGACCGATGCGCGCAAGCGTGAGGTCGCGCGGCGCAAGGCCGAGCCAAAGAAACAGGCGCCGTCGTCGAAACGAGCGGCGCCTGCCAAGACCAAGCGAAAGAAGTGAGCGCGCGTTTCAGGTGCAGCACGACCCTTTCGTCGTGCTGCACGCACCCTTGACCACGTTCCACGGCGCCTTTGCGAGGACCGTCGCCAGCCCGCAGAACCCCGTGGCCCCGGCGAAGGCCAGCCCCGCGCCGAAGAAGGCGGAGATGGTCAGGAACCAAGGATTCACGAACGCGCCGAGCGCGGTCCCCGTGAGCACGCCGAGCCCGATCACGAGCTGGGTCTGCTGCATGACGCTCAGCTTCGGGCGCGCTGCGTCGACCACGGTCGGAAGCCCAGCCGCCCGCCATGCCTCGATGCCGCCGCGCACGTTGCTCACGCCAATGCCCGATTCCCAGAGCGCGCTGCACTTCGCCGTGGCATCTCCGCCGCGCCGGCCGGACTTGCAGTGGATGAGCACGCGCTTCGCGCCAAGCGCCTTCACCTTTTCAGGCGTCAGCGTGAACAGCGGCATCAGCGTCGCGCCCGCGATGCGCTCGCGCGCATGCTCGTCGGGCTCGCGCACGTCGATGAGCACCGCCTCGCCGCGGGCGAGGAGCGCCTGCGCCTCGCGGGGATCGATCTCGTTGGCGACGGAAGCGGTCGGCGGCACGGTAGGGGGCGTGGTCAGTGTGGTCATGGTGCCTTCCGATCAGCGCGTGGCGCAGGTGGCTTGGGTTGTGGACTTCGTCTTCGAATAGGCGCCGAATCCGCCGCCCATGTTGGTCACGGAATAGCCGTGTCGCTCGAGCAGGGCGCAGGCGCGCGCGCTGCGCAGGCCGGCCTGGCAATGCACGAGGACCTCGCGGTCCTTCGGGACCTCGGCGAGCTTGCCGAGGAGCCGCGTGTGCGCGATGTTCAGGGCGCCGGCGATGTTGCCGGCGGCATGCTCGGTGGCGCGGCGCACGTCGAGCACGAACGGCGCGCGGGTGTTGATCTCGCTGTCCGCATCGGCGGCGGCGACCTCGCGCGTCTTCGTGATCTTGGCGCCGGCCGTGGCGAGCTCGCCGAACTTCGCAGCGTCGAGGAATCCCACCACGCGGTCGAGCCCGATGCGGACGAGGTCGCGCACCGCCTCGTCGACGCGAGCTGGGTCGACGATCAGCACGATGTCCTCGTCCTCGGTCACAAACGACCCCGCGTCGGAGTTGAACGACTTCGTCAGCGGGCAGAAGAGCGAACCAGCGAGATGGGCGTCGCGGAACGCAGACCATTCGCGGGTGTCGATCACGGCGACGGTGCGGGTATCGAGCGCGGCGAGGTCGCGGACCGTGAGCGCCTTCGGCTTCGGCAGCGCACCAAGGACGCGCGGGCCCATCTTGTTGTCGCGCTTCATGCGCGCGAAGTACATGGGTGGCTCGGGCTGCCCGTCGAGGATGAAGTCGACGAAAGCCTGCTCGGTGGTCGCGGCGCGAACAGCCGAATTGAAGCGCTTCTCGTAGCCGACGGTCGTCTGCGGCACAGCGCCGAGCGACTTGCCGCAGGCGCTGCCCGCGCCGTGTCCCGGCCAGATCTGCAGGTAGTCGGGCCAATTGTAGAAGTCGCGCACGGTGTGGTAGAGGCGCTTCGCCGACGGATCGGCGATGCCCTTCAGCCCCGCCGCGCTCTCGAGGAGGTCGGGGCGGCCGAGGTCGCCGACAAACATGAAGTCACCGGTTGCGACGCCCATCGGCTCGGTGGCCCCGCCGCCGACATCGGTGACTTCGTAGCAGAGGTGCTCCGGCGTATGCCCCGGCGTGTGGATCGCCCGAAAGCGGATGTTGCCGATCTTGAAGGCGTCGTCGTGCTTCAGCCGCACGGCGTCGTAGCTGCCGCCGCCGGGCTTCTTGTCGAGCCACATGTACTTCCAGTCGGCGTCGCCCTCGTCGGACACGTAGATGCGCGCGCCCTTCTCCGCGAACTCGCGCAGCCCGGTCAGATAGTCGGCGTGGATGTGGGTGTCGGCTGCCGCGACGATGCGCAGGCCGTTCTCCGCCGCGATCTTTTCGTAGCGGTCGATGTCGCGCTCGGCGTCGATGACGATCGCCTCGCCCGTCTTCTGGCATCCGATCAGGTAGGCGGCTTCAGCGAGCTTCTCGTCGTAGATCTGGCGGAAGAACATGGGTCATCCCTTCTCGGAGGGTGCATCCGAGGCACGGTCTGAGCGCTGCGAGCAGGGGAAGGATTCGCCCCGCGGCCGCATTTCACCCGAATTTCGAAGGCGCGTCGCGCAGTTCGTCCTGAAGCGCGAAATTGAAGCCCTTTTGCACCGCGTACGCGCCCACTCGTCCGCCGTAGTCGAGGGCGAGCATTCCCACCTGGTAGTTCTCGGGATGGGGATTCTTCTCGATGATCCGCGCGATGGCGGCCTCGCACGCCTGCTGCGGCGTCGCGCCCGCGCGCATCGCCTCGACGGCAAGATGCGCTCCGAGCGTCCGCAGGACGGTTTCTCCGAGCCCGGTGCAGATCGCGCCACCGATCGGCGCATCCACGAAGACGCCCGCGCCGACGATCGGCGAATCGCCGACGCGCCCGTGCATCTTGTACGCGAGGCCGCTGGTCGTCGAGCCTGCGGCCATGCGTCCCGCGGCATCGAGCACCAGCATCGAGATGGTGTCGTGATTCTCGATGTTGATCTTCGGCTGGTACGTGCGCTCCTTGAGCCACTCGCGCCACTCGGCGTCCGCCTTCGGGGATCGGGTGGGGGCGGCGACCTCGATGCCGCTTTCGCGGGCGAACTGCTCCGCACCGGCGCCGACGAGCAGGACGTGGGGGGTGCGTTCGAGCACCATGCGCGCGAGCGAGATCGGATGGGCGACCCCGCGAACGAACGCGACGCAGCCCGCGCGTCCGGCGTCGGACATGATGCAGGCGTCGAGGGTGACGAACCCATCACGATCCGGGCGGGAACCAAGACCGACCGTCATGTCCGGGCAGTCGAGTTCCACAACACGGCACCCCGCCTCGACCGCGTCGAGCGCCGATGCGCCGCTTGCGCCGAGCGCTGCGAGTGCGGCGCGGTTCGCAGGAAGCCCGTGCGACCACGTCGAAAGGGCGATCGGGCGCGGGCGGCTGAGCTCCTGTGCGCCGTCGTCCTTCCATGGGCTTGGTCCGAGAGGCAGAGCGCCGTTCGGCGCGGAGCAGCCCTCTGCAGCGGCCAGGGCAAGCCCAACGAGCGCGGCCCGCCGAGAAAATCGCTGATCAGAGGACGCAGATGACGAGTGATCGACGCGGAGTGCATCCATAAGTGCTTTCTATTACTAGACTTGTGTCTTTAGAAATGTGGGGCGTTTTTGCAGAATTGCGAACCCCCGCGGTTGCGGCATCCCTTACGCGTGGCAACTTCAACAGGTCAAGGATAGATCGTCCTCGCTTGAGCCGCGAGAGGCTTCGGTTGCATGGGGCAGCCAGCAGGGCGATTTCAAAGTCGATCCAACTCGGATCCAAGAAGGAAAAAGAGGGATTCATGCTTTCGAATCGTCTTGCGAAGCACTTCGCCGCGGCTGCTGCCGCGACCGTTGTTGCCGGCGCCGCAAACGCGGCAGTCGTTCACTGGTCCAACGCCAACCTCGTCATTCCCGCCACCATCGACGGTCTCTACATCAACGTTGAGACTCGTGCGAGTGGCTCGGCTGGCTCGGTTGTCGCTGGTTGGGATCTCAATCCCTACTCGGCCACCTCGCTCACCTGGTTCAACGCGACCGGCACGGGCATGATGCGCTACCCCGGCGTCACGACCGGCTCTGCGGGCAACCTCGCTGCGGGCACCGTCATCGGAGCCTCTGGTTCCTACGGCTCGGGCGCCGTCGTCGTCGG
>JBEGLX010000058.1:0-24146 GCA_041183345.1 Planctomycetota bacterium | reverse complement strand
CGGCTTGCTGCGGGCGAGCGGCTGGTGTTGGCGACCGATGGCGTCGGCGAGAGCAAGGATGAGCACGGCGTCGAGTTCGGCATGGAGCGGATCATCGGCTCGCTGCGTGAGTCGCGCGATGCGGAGGGGGACGTGGCCCGCCTCGTGAAGGCCGTCAACGCATTCGCGCATGGCGTCCGCCACGACGACCTCACGGTCCTTTCGCTCGCGCGGGATGGATGAGATGAGCGCGCGTCCTTCCGGTGCCGCATGTTTTTCCGCAGAGCAGTGGTTCG
The DNA here is from genome assembly GCA_041183345.1 of Planctomycetota bacterium. GTDB lineage: Bacteria > Planctomycetota > Phycisphaerae > Phycisphaerales > SM1A02 > QWPT01. The sequence goes on along the minus strand of JBEGLX010000058.1, from coordinate 23,871 downwards.
CATCGAGGGCGTGGATCCCGCATGCGTTCCAGCGCGAGGCGTGGCGGCGCTTCCACGACGGCGAGAGCGGGCTGATCCATGTCCCGACCGGTAGCGGGAAGACCTATGCGGCGTATCTTGCGGCGCTCGAGGAGGTCGCCGCCGCGAATCCGCGCGGTGCAGCGGTGATCTACGTGAGTCCCCTGCGTGCGGTCGCGCGCGACATAGAGCTTGCGCTGCGGGCTCCCGTCGAGGAGCTCGGGCTGCGCGTGACGGTCGGGACGCGCACGGGAGACACGAGCTCCCGCGAGCGGGCGCGGCAGCGCGAGGCGCTTCCGAACGTGCTCGTGACGACCCCTGAGTCGCTGACGCTCGTCCTTGCGAGCGATCGCGTCGAGGAGATTCTCGGCGGCGTGCGCGCGGTGATCGTCGACGAGTGGCACGAGCTGATGAGCTCGAAGCGCGGCGTGCAGGTCGAGCTCGCCCTCGCGCGGATGCGCGAGATCGCGCCCGCGCTGCGCACGTGGGGGCTCTCCGCGACGATCGCCAACATCGGCGATGCCGCACGCGCGCTGGTCGGCGTGGGCCGCGAGGCGTCGGTCGTGCACGCGGAGATGCCGCGTGAGATCGACGTGAAGAGCCTGCTTCCCGATTCCGTCGAGCGGTTCCCGTGGGCGGGGCATCTCGGGCTGACCATGCTGAAGCCGCTGATCGGGTGGCTCGATCCCGCCGTCTCGACGCTGGTGTTCACCAACACGCGCTCGCAGGCCGAGCGCTGGCATGCGGCGATCCAGTGGGAGCGGCCGGAGTGGCGCGACGTGCTCGCGATCCACCATGGATCGCTCGAGCGAGAGGAACGCGAGCGCGTCGAGGCGGGGCTCAAGGATGGCTCGATCCGCATCGTCGTCGCGACTTCGAGCCTTGATCTCGGCGTCGATTTCTCGCCCGTCGAGCGGGTCGTGCAGGTCGGGAGTCCGAAGGGGATCGCGCGGCTGATCCAACGCGCGGGGCGCTCCGGGCACCGGCCGGGAGCCCGCTGCGAGGTGCTCTGCGTGCCGACGCATGCGCTGGAGCTCGTGGAGATCGCAGCGGCGCGCGACGCGGTGGCGCGGCGCGAGATCGAGGAGCGGCACGGCTGGCGCGCGCCGCTCGATTGCCTCGTGCAGCACATGGTGACGCGCGCGCTCGGCGGTGGATTCGAGGCTGACGCGCTGTTCTCCGAGGTCCGGACGACGGCGAGCTTCGCGACGCTCGAGCGCGCCGACTTCGACTGGTGCCTCGAGCTCGCGCTGTGCGGTGGGCGCACGCTCTCGTCGTATCCGCAGTACCACCGCATCGCGCGCGGCGAGGACGGGCGCTACGGGATCTCCACGCGGCGAGCTGCGCAGCTTCATCGCCTGAACATCGGGACGATCAGCGCCGATGCGTCGATCTCGGTGGCCTTCGTCGGCGGAAAGAGGCTCGGTTCGATCGAGGAGGGCTTCATCGCGCGGCTTGAGGAGGGCGACGCATTCCACTTCGCTGGGCAGGTGGTCGAGTTCGTGCGTGTGCACGACATGACCGCATGGGTGCGCAAGGCGCGGCGGGCGGATCTGGTGCCGCGCTGGAATGGCGCGCGTTTTCCGCTGTCGACGGCGCTCGCGGCAGCGGTTCGGCGTACGCTCGACGAGGCGCGCCGCGGCGAGTTCCGACAGCCTGAGACGCGGCTCGCGGAGGCCGTCCTGCGCGAGCAGATCGCGCTTTCCGCGCTGCCTGCGCCTGACGAGACGCTCGTCGAGTTCTGCGAGTCGCGCGAAGGTGCGCATCTCTTCGTATATCCGTTCGCGGGCAGGCTCGTGCACGAGGGGCTCTCGGTGCTCCTTGCGCTGCGGATCGCGCGCCTCAAGCCAGCGACCTTCGCGATCTCGATGAACGACTACGGCATCGAGCTCTTTGCGGAGCATGGCTTCCCGTTCGAGGAGCTGTTCTCGCGCGGGCTTTTTACGAGGGAAACGCTGGTCGCGGACCTCCTCGAGGCGGTGAACCTCGGCGAGCTGTCGAAGCGGCAGTTCCGCGACATCGCCCGCGTCGCGGGACTTGTCTTCCAGAAGTACCCGGGCGCCGAGCGGTCGGGGCGGCAGGTGCAGGCCGGCGCCGGGCTCATCTTCGACGTGCTGCGGGAGTTCGACCCGGCGAACCTGCTCCTCAGGCAGTCGGAGCGCGAGGTCTACGAGCGTCAGTTCGAGGGCGGCCGCCTCGCCGCGACGCTCGAGCAGCTCGAGTGCGGCAAGCTCTGCATCGCGCGTCCCGCGCGTCCGACGCCGCTTGGACTTCCGCTCGTCGCGGATCGGCTGGGGACGACGCTTTCGACCGAAGGCGTGCTCGCGCGGCTTGAGGCGATCATCGGTGCATGTTCCGCGCAGTAAGATGCTTCGATGCCCAGCGCGATGGTCAAGCTCGATGACAGCGAGGCGGAACTGATGCCCGAGCGGGCGCTGTTCCTGCGCGGCGTGCGCGCGCTGGTCGTGGCGGATCTCCACATCGGGAAGAGCGAGAGCTATCGCCGATTCGGGGTGCCGAGCGCCGATGGCATCGACGAGGAGACCCTCGAGCGGCTCGGGCGCGCCGCGATGCGCGCCGGCGCGAAGGTGATCGTCGTGGTCGGGGACCTGACCCATCACGCCGACGGCATCGGCGAGGCGGAGATGGAGCGGTTCGCGCGCTTTCGCGAGCGGATCATGCTGCCGATCCGCCTGGTCGAGGGCAACCACGATCGTGGCTCGCGGTCGCTGCCGCCCGAGTGGATGGTCGATCGCGTGGGCGCGCGCTTCGCGCTCGGTGGGATGCGATTCGAGCATGAGCCGCCCGAGGTGGCTGCGGCGAATTGGACGATCTCGGGTCATCTGCATCCGATGCTCTCGGTGGCGCGCGGCGCGCGCAGCGTCGAGGCGCCCGCGTTCGTGGTCGATCGGGCGCGGAAGTGCGTGATTCTCCCCGCATTCTCGAAGTTCACGCGCGGCGTGCGCCTTGAGCCACGTGCGAGTTGCGAGCTCTTCGCGATCGCCGAGGGAACCGTGGTTGGTCCGATCGGAGGCGCCGCGTGATGCTGGCGCGGTGGCCGCGCTGGCAGGCAGTCGCGCTGGTCTTCGCGGTGCAGCTGCTGTTGATCGCCCTCTTCGGGCCAGCGGTGCTCCTGCCCGCCGTGATCGAGGAGCCAGTCTCGGGCAAGATCGTCGGCGATTACCTGAGCTATCTCAGCTGGATCGTGTCGTTTGGCTGGCTCGAGCAGTGGGATGACTCTGAGACGTGGATCGTGATCGGAATGATGGTGACTTGGGCGGGTCTTGCGGCGCTCTTCGTCGCGCCGGTCGTCGGGCGGATCGAGACGACGACGGGCGGTCGATCGCTCTGGCCAAGCGTCGTCGCAGCGGCGTGCATCGGGGCATTCATCGCCTCGCTGCTCTTCGCAGCGGTTGCCGAGGGGCTTGTCGCGCTTGTGACGCTCGATCGAAGCGGATTTGAGGATGCGCAGGCGATCGCGGCGCCCTGGATCTGGGGCGGAGCGCTGGCGATGTGGCTGTGCAGCGGGCTTGTCTGGATGTATCTCTTGCGGCGCGTTGGCCGCACGCGGGACCCGATCGTGCTGGATCGGCTCGTGCGCTTGGTGTTCATCGGGACGAGCGTGGAGCTTGCGCTTGGTCTTCCGATCTTCCTGTTCGTGCGCAAGCGCTACAGCTGCTATTGCGCGCTGGCGACGTTCATCAACCTCGTGATGGGCGTGGCGGCGCTGTTCTGGCTGTGCGGGCCGTGGGCGGTGATGCTGTGGACGCGCGAGGCGCGTCGAAACTGGTCGCGAGGTGCGTGCGGATCGTGCGGATATCCGCAACGAAGCGGATCGACGGTGTGCTCGGAGTGCGGCGCGGCGCTCGTGCGGTCCTGAGATCCCGCGCGACTCGGTGGCGTACCTGCTGGCTACCGCGTACCGGCGGGTACAACGCGGTACGTACCGGCTCCAGGTGTCGCTGTGGCGCAAGCTGCGGTGCAGAAGGTGCTTCCAGACTGCTTTCCGCCGTACCCGCCAGCAAGCGGGTACAGGCGGGTACGACGCGGTCGTCTGCGGGTCCGCCGAGGGTGGGCGCGCTGCGTGCAACTAGCGCTGCCGACGCGTCTCCGTCTGCAGCACCACCATCGTCGCGTAGCGCCCACTCGATCGCATCAGTTCTTCGTGTGTCCCGCGCTCGACCACCTTGCCGTCCTCCATCACCAGGATGAGATCGGCCTCCTGGATCGTGCTCAGGCGGTGCGCGATCACGAAGCTCGTCCGCCCGCGCAGGATCTCGCCGAGCGCCGCCTGGATGTACCTCTCGCTCTCCGTGTCGAGATTGCTCGTCGCCTCGTCAAGGACCAGGATCCGCGGATCCGCGAGCACCGCGCGCGCAAGCGCTAGCCGCTGCCGCTCGCCACCCGACAGCTTCACGCCGCGCTCGCCGATGCGCGTGCCGTACTTTCCATCGAGCTTCTCGATGAAGACGTCGGCGCGCGCGACCCTTGCCGCACGGGCGATCTCCGCATCGCTCGCATCGGGCCGCGCGTATGCGATGTTCTCGCGAATCGTCCCGTCGAACAGGAACACGTCCTGCTCCACGATGCCGAGGAGCCGCCGATACGACGGCAGCGCGATATCGCGGAGGTCCACGCCGTCCAGCGTCACGCGTCCGTCCGTCGGATCGTGGAAGCGCGCGACGAGATTCGAAAGCGTCGTCTTTCCCGCTCCGGAATGCCCGACGAGGGCGATCATCGTGCCGGCCGCCGCCGCGAACGACACGTCGCCGAGCACCTCACGGTCCGAGTTCGGATAGCGGAACGACACTCCCTCGAAGGCGATGTCGCCGCGCACGCGGGCAGCCTCGAACTGCATCGTGCCGCGGGAGGCCGTCTCCGCGAATTCGTCCTTCTCCTCCAGGAGATCGAGCGTGCGGTCGAGGCTGGCAAGACTCGTCTGCAGGCTCGTCGCCGTGTTGGCAAGCACCTCGAGCGGTCCGAGGAGGAGCGTCACGTAGGTCAGGAACATCACGAGATCGCCCGCCGTCAGGCGTCCCGCGACGACCTGCATGCCGCCGTACCAGAGCAGGGCGGCCGTCGCTGCGGGAATGAAGAGCTCCCACGCGATCTCGACTCCGCGCGACCACCACCAGACCAGGATCTCGGTGCGGGCCTGCAGGTTGGTGCCGCGGGCAAAACGCGCAGCCTCCGCGTTCTCGCGCGCAAACCCGCGTACCACGCGGATCCCGCTGAACGTCTCCGCAGCGTGTCCGTCGATCTCGTCGCGCACCTTCTTGAGATCCCGATAGATCGGCCGGATCCGCCCGATCCATGTGCGGTGGCTGAACCAGACCATCGGAAGGAGCACGATCGCGCCGACCAGCAGCCGCCAATCCGTGAACGCAAGGATCACGAGGCTTCCGGTGAGCTGGATCACCGCGCGGAACGGGTTGTAGAGGAGCCCGAAGAGCAACTCGCCCGCGGCTCCCGCGTCCTCGCGGATCAGGCTCGCGACGCCGCCTGCCTTGAGTTCGTGCACGCGCGCGAGCGGCAGATGGATCGCCTTTGAGAATGCCCTGCGCCGCAGCGCGACCTGCAGGCGCTTCGCGACGACGGTCGCCCGGCTTCGGCCGACAAGCCCGACCGAGACCTTCACCGCGATCGTCGCCAGCGTGAGTCCTGCGATCAGCGCGAGGATCTGCCCCCGGTCGGCGCGGTCGATCGACGCAGGCGCGACGCGCACGAGCCACTCGGGAAGTGGCTCGCTGCCGAAGACGCTGTCGATGGCGATCTTGATGCCGGCGGGCGGGATCAGTGCGAGCGCAGTCGCGACCGCGAGCGCGGCGAACGCAAGGACGAGTGCGGCGCGATACGGGCGCAGCAGCCCGAGGTATGCGCGCAGCAACTCGCCGAAGCTGCGGTGCATCTGCCCCTTCGGCTTGCCTCGGCCATCCTCCTTGCCCGCGCGCCCTCGGCGCGAGAGCTCCTCGCGATAGCGCTCGAAGCGCGCGCGGCTGGAGCCGGCTCGCGGCGCGGTCTCGTGCTGGATCTTCCCGCGCGCGCCGTCGCTCATGCCTCGCGCTTCGCTTCCCGCGCAGGAATCCGCAGCGCGACAGGAGCGCTCGCGCCGTCGTCGGACACGACTCGGCGATTGCGGATCCGCTCGTTCCCGAGCTGACCGCATGCAGCCATCACGTTCCGCCCCTTCGTGCCGCGTCGCTTCGTGAATTGGCCATTCGCCACCGCGCGCGCGATGAATCGGTCCACATCCGCCTCCTCGGGCGCAGGCCACGGCGAGTTCCGCCGCGGGTTGTAGGGGATGATGTTCAGCGAGCAGCGGACATCGCGGAGGAACGCGCACACCTCGTCGCAGTGCTCGTCACGGTCATTCACGCCGGGAATGAGCACGTACTCCACGCAGAACGCAGCCTGCGAGTAGCGGGGGAATGCGAGCAGCGCCTCCTTCAGCCGCGCCATCGGCCACGCCTTGTTGACGGGCATGATCTGTGAGCGGATCTCGTCGTTCGGTGCATTCAGCGACAGCGCAAGGTTGAGCCGATGGAAGCCGTTCTCGCGCACGAGCGCGCCGATCTTCTCGATTCCGTCGGGGTTTCCCACCGTCGAGATCGAGATGTTCGACGCAGGCACCTTGGCGCCGTCGTGGTCGGTGAGCACGCGGATCGCCTGGATCACCTCATCGATGTTGTCGGTGGGCTCGCCCATGCCCATGAAGACGATGTTTTTCACGGCGCCTTGCGCCTGGGGATTCTTCACGGCGCCTTGCGTCTGCGGGTTCTTCACGGCGCCCTCCGCCGGGGGATTCTGCACCGGCTCGTCCGCAGACCGCTGCACGCGGTGCGTCGCGGCGAACCACTGGTGCACGATCTGATCCGCACGAAGGTTCTTGATGAGGCCCATCTGCGCGGTCTCGCAGAAGCGGCAGCCCATGGCGCAGCCGACCTGGCTCGAGACGCACAGCGTCGTCGTCGTTCCCGTCGAGCGCGGCATCGGGATGAGCACGCTTTCCGTCTCGAGCCCGTCCTCGTGCCGGAGCACGAACTTCGCGGTCTCGCCCTCGACCAGCGTCGCCGTCACTGGGTACTCGGGGACCTCGCAGCCCGCGGGCACCACGCCGCTCCGAAACAGCGCCTTGTACTCGTCGCGCGCCGATCCTGGCCGATTCCGCGATCGCGAAGCCTCCACGAACTGACGGCTCGTCAGCCCGAGCGGGCGCAGGGGGATTGCGGGAGCATCTGCCATTGCGTTGAGCGTATCATGCCCGCCCGCCGTGAATCCCGCGGAATCGAGCGAAACATGCACCTCAAGCGCGACGACAGCCATCAGCACGGACCGCCGGTCATTCCGGTCACCTTCATCCTCGAGGACCCCGAGGGCCTCACGGGCACCTCGCAGAAGGAGTGGCACGTCCTCGGAGGCGAGCACGAGTCGCTCCTCGAGGTCGCCATCGACAACGGCATCAACATCGAGCACGCGTGCGGCGGCGTCTGCGCGTGCTCGACATGCCATGTCTACGTCGAGCAGGGCGCGGCGCAGATGAATGAAGCGACCGAGGATGAGGAGGACCGCGTCGAGGAAGCGCCGGGCATCAAGCGCACCTCGCGTCTCTCCTGCCAGTGCGAGCTGAAGGACCTCGGCGAAGGCAAGCGCGTTCCGATCGTCGTGCGCGTTCCCGCGTGGAACCGCAACGCGGTCAAGGAAATCCCGCACTGACCGGTATGCCCTGACGTCTATGCACTGACCCTCATGCGCTGACCCTCATGCACTGGCTCGATGTCCAGATCATCGCAGAGACGCTCGCCGATACCCACTCGGATATCGACCCGACGGCCATCTCCTTTCCGCGCCTCAAGGCGCTTGTGATCGCACTGCCGGGATTCGCCGAGCAGCCTGGACATCCATGCAACGAGCGAATCCTCGAGGCGATTCAGCAGGCTTGGATCGACGAGCGCGACTAGTGCGCTGCACGAACCTCCGCGGCGGTCAGGGAACGGGTCCCCAGTTCGACAGCACTTGGGCGATGTCGCTTCCGCCGACGCTGCCGTCGCCGTCTAGATCCTCGGGTCCGTACCCGGGGCCCCAGTTTGCGAGCAACGCAGCGAGATCGACGCCATTGACGACACCGTCGCAGTTGACGTCGGCTGCGCGCCGGCAGGGCGTCGCCAGCGCTGCGTTGTAGAAGTCCCAGTTCGCCTGGCCGAGCGTGTTGAGCACGGCGCCCGCGTTGTGGCCGATTCCAGGAAGCACCGTGTAGCCGTGTGGAATGCCGAGCGACTTCAGCAGCGCAGAGAACTCGTGGTTCATGGGGACAAGGGTGTCGAGCGAGCCGATTCCCTGGCGCACGCGCGTCTGCGCGGCGATCACCGCTTCGGCGCGCTCCGTCACGATCGTGCGGGGATTCTGCGAGAGGTAGTAGAGCGGGTCGCTGCCCCACACCGCCTCGTAGATCGCGAGGCGGAGCTGCTCTGATGTGGATCCACCGATCGGCTCTTCGAGGAAGTCGAGCTGCAACGGACCTGCGCCGAGCATCGAGACGCCCGCGAAGAGATCAGGCCTGCGGAACCCGAACCTGCCACTGCCCGCGCCGCCCATGCTGAAGCCGTCGAGGATGCGGCCGCTGCGCTGCGCGATGGTGCGGAATGTGGCATCGATATGGGGGACAAGATCATCGAGGACGACATCCTCCATGGGAACCAAGCCGCTCTTCGAGTTGCACCACATGCTGTAGTTCATGCCGTTCGGAATCACCACGATCATCGGCGGGATCAATCCCTGCGCCATGCCCGATGCGAGGTAGCTCGTCACCGGCGTGATGCCGGCGAGCGGGTCTCCCGAGCCATGCAGCCAATAGAGCACGGGGAACCTGCGGTTCGGCTCGTTGGCGTAGTTGGGGGGAAGGTAGATGTGGAAGCTCACCGTCGTGCCTGCGGCTGCGCTCGAGAAGGTGCGGTACTGGACACCCGGCGCCGTGACGGGCGCGGTCGTCCATTGCGCACTCGCCGCGCCACCCGCGGTCAGCAGGCAGAGCGCTCCTGCGGACGCGCGAAGGCTGATGGAGCGGAGTAACCCAAGGACTCGTGCGGGCATCTCGTCCATGATGCCCGACGAAACGGGCGCCGTCGCGCTCGGATTGCGCGATTCCACGCAAATCCGCAGCGCGCGGTCACCCGCGACCGCTCCGTGGCGAAACTTGTCGGACCTCCGTAGTCTGTGCGGATGGCGAAATCCACCGTCGAGCGCTATCACGCGGCTGCGATCCAGACCGCGTTCGAGAACCCGAAGACCCGCGCGGAGATTCCCGCGCGCGTCGCGCGCATGATCGCCATGGCCGAGCAGACGGTCGCTGGCTACGCGCCGTTCTTCGATGTGCGGCTCATCGCCTTCCCAGAGTTCGCGCACGCAGCCCCCGTCTACTTCACCGTCGCGGAGCTTCTCGAGCACCTTGCGGTCGAGATCCCGAACGACCACACCGACGCATACACGCGCTTCGCGAGGAAGACAGGCTGCTTCGTGCAGACGGGCACCTTCATCGAGCGCGATGCGCGCTATCCCGGCGCCGTCTTCAACACGACCTGCCTGATCGGCCCCGACGGCATCCTCGCCAAGTACCGCAAGGTGAACCCGTGGATCCCGTGGGAAGTCCACGCGAGCCCGCATGATCTCCCCAACTACGCGGAGGAGCCGTTCCCCGTCGCCGACACCGAGATCGGGAAGATCGGCTGCGCGATCTGCTACGACTGGCTCTTTCCCGAGTCGATCCGCCAGCTTGCCTTCAATGGCGCGGAAGTCCTCGTGCGCGTGAGCGCGTACATGGATCCATGGGGCGCGACCGCGCCGATGGATTGGTGGACCACGATCAATCGCGCGCGCGCGATCGAGAACACCGCATACGTGCTCGCCTGCAACCAGGGTGCGACGTTCGAGGGCTATCCGCCGTTCTCGTGGCCGGGCGGCTCGATGGGCGTTGATTTCGACGGGCGGATCCTCGCGCAGGCCGATCCCGGCCCCGGCGAGAAGGTCGTCGTCGCGCCGATCGACCTCGCCGCGCTGCGCGACGCCCGCGAGCGGCGCCGCGGCCACGACATGCGCGCGCATTTCCGCGCGGAGATGCATCCATATGCGTCGCGCGGCATGTTCCCGCGCGCGGGATCGGGCGCGATCTCGATCGAGTCGAACGAGGCGCGCATCGCAGCCGCGAAGCAGCGCGTATCCTCTGCGCCATGACCGCATCGCGCGTCGCGCCCGCACTCGCCGTCCTTTCGATTTTCCTCGCAGGCTGCGGTGGAGGCGGGGATTCCGCGTCCACGCCGAGCGCGACACCGACGTCCGCGTCGCAGCATGCGCCCGAGACCGTCGCGGCCATGAACCGCGCAGCGGGCATCATGGGCAAGTTCGACTTCGAGGATGCGGCGAAGGCGTTCGATGCGATCGCCGCGGATCCGGCAGCCCCGCCCGAGGCGCGCCTGAATCGCGCCATCGCGACGCTCAACCAGTCCCGCGACGGCGCGCAGGATGCAGCGCTCGCCGAGCTGAAGGCGTTCCTCGCCGCGGATCCGCCTGCAGACCTTGCCCTCCGCGCGAAGTACTGCATGGGGCTCTGCGAGCTCTATCTCGGCCGCGCTGCGCTCGCCGAACCGCTCTTCGCGGAGGCTGCCGATGCGCGCGCGAACGATCCATACGCGCAGTACTTCGCCGCGCAGGCGCTGGAGCAGCAGGGCGAGTACGCGAAGGCGCTCGCTCGCTACGACGCCGCGGTGAAGGCGGACCCGATGCTGAAGAGCGCGCTGCTCGGCGTGCAGCGCTGCGCGCGCAAGTCGGGCGATGAGCCGCGGGCCGATCGCGCCCTCGCCGAGTTCGAGCAGCTCTCCGCGAATCCGCGCGCGCGGAACGCGGAGTTCAAGTACACGCGCATGGGCGACCTCGGCATGGCCGTCGTGATCGGTCAGCCGGCGAAGCCCGCGATACGCGCGGGCGAGGTCTTCCAGGCGCCGAAGCCCCTCTCGATCGCGGGTTCTCCCGACGATGTCGTCTGGTCGACCGATGCCGCGCAGCACGCGGCGAGCGTGGATCTCGACCATGACGGACTGCTCGACATCGTGCTCGTGCGCGGCATGATGGCGCTCAACGCGGAGGGTGCGCTCGAGGCGCGCACGCTTTGCCTTCGCCGCACGCCGCAGGGCGGCTTTCAGCCGATGACCGAGCACGCGCTCGCCACCGTCGGAGGCGGCGGCGTCAACTCGATCCTCTTCGGCGACATCGACGCGAATGGGCGCACGGACGCGTACCTCTGCAAGACAGACCGCAACGTGCTGCTTCTGCAGGACGCCGATGGCTCGTTCCGCGACGCGACCGAGGCGTGGAAAGCCGCCGGTCGAGGCGGAATCTGCAACGACGGTGCGCTTGCCGACCTCGATCATGATGGCGACCTCGACCTCTTCCTGCTCTATCGCGAGGGCTCGAACGACCTGCTCGCGAATCTGGGCGACGGCAGCTTCAAGTCGATCGCGCAGGAGGCTGGCATCGTCACCGAGGAACGCAGCCCGCGCTCGGTGATCGTGGGCGACTTCGACTACGACCGCGATGCCGACATCCTTGTGATCAACGAGTCGCTGCCGCACCAGCTGCTGCTGAATGACAGGCTTTGGAAATGGCGCGAGGGCGCGGCGCCGGGGATCTCGACCGATCAGCTGAACGATCTCGCCGTCGCCGCGTGCGTCGTGGAGATCGCCGATCTGCCGTTGCGGCGCGGCGTGTTCGCGGCGAGCAACTACCTCCGCATGCCTGCGCGCGTGCAGGAAATGCCCGTGAACCGTGGCGTCGAGCTCGGTGTGACCGACGCCGATGGCGACGGGCGCGACGACATCTTCGTCTTCGGCGCCGAGCGGATCTCGATGTTCGACGAGGCAGGGCGGCACGTCCGCGATCTCGCGACGCCCGAATCCAGCGTGCGCACGCAGTGCATCATGCTCGAGCCCGCTCGCGGCGCGCACCTGATCTCATGCCGCGTGGGCGCGCAACCACTGCTCTGGGAGCCAGGAACCGCCCGCGGCGCGTTCGTCGCCATGAGCTTCAGCGGCCGCGATGATCCGTCGCAGTCCATGCGCTCGAACGCCAGTGGAATCGGCACCACGTATGCGGCCCGCACCGGCACGCGCTGGACGGGCGGCGAGGCGTTCCGCCGCGCGAGCGGACGCAGCCAGTCGCTCGCGCCCGTCTCGATCGGCGTAGGCGATGCGCACGGCATCGACCTCGTCGAGGTCGAGTGGTCGGATGGCGTCCTGCAGAGCGAGATCGAGCTTGCCTCTGGCTCGCTGCACGCGCTCGCCGAGACGCAGCGGCAGATCTCGTCGTGCCCCGTGCTCTTCGCATGGAATGGGCGCACGCTCGGCTTCGTGAGCGATCTGCTCGGCGTCGGCGGCGTCGGCTATCTCCTCGAGCCTGGCGTCTACAGCGAGCCGCGCCCGCGCGAGACGTTCGTTCTGCCGCCTGACGCGCTTGTCGCCAAGCCCGACGGCACGCTTTCGATCACGTTCGCGGAGCCGATGGAGGAATCGTGCATGCTCGATGGCGCGCGCCTCGTCGCCGTCGATCTTCCCCGCGGCTGGGACATCGCGCCAGATGAGCGGCTCGCGATCGGCGGTACGCCGCCGACAGGCGAGGTCATTGCCTGGAGCGGCGAGTGGCCCGCGCTCGGAAACGCGACGCTCGAGAAGGCGGACCTCATGGCCCTCGATCCGGGCACGCTCGACCATCGCTTCATCGGCAGGCTCGCGGGCGAGCAGCTGATCGAGCTCGGCTTCAACATCGAGATCGACAAGATGCCCGATCCGTGGATCGTCGTCGACGGCTGGATCGAGTACCCGTACTGCCAGACGATGTTCGCAGCATGGCAGGCAGGCGCGAAGTTCCGCGCGCCGTCTCTTGAGGCGCGTGCGTCGGATGGCTCCTGGATCGAGCTCATCGCCGAGTGGGGCTATCCCGCGGGCATGCCTCGGCGCATGGCCATGCCGGTCCCGCGCGAGCAGCTGCCGGTCGGCTGCACGGCGCTCCGCATGCGCACGAACATGGAGATCTACTTCGACAGCGTGCGGCTTGTCTCGCGCGAGGCGCTGCCCATGCAGCCCGCCGCCTGCACGCTCAAGTCCGCGCGGCTTGCGTCGCCTGGCTTCGCGCGCCGCACGACAGGGCCGCAGCGGCAGCCGTTCTACGACCGCGATGCAGCGCTCCCGCTGTGGGATTGCCGCTTCCAGCGCGGGCTCTACACGGAGTTCGGCGATGCGACCGAGCTGATCGCGCGCACCGATGGCGCGCCCGTCGTCTTCGGACCAGGCGAGGAAGTGGCGATCGACTTCGCTTCGCCGCCGCCGCCGCCCGAGGGCTTCACGCGCCGATATGTGCTTGAAGTCGACGGCTGGTGCAAGGACATGGACCTCTTCACCCGCGACGGCGAGACGATCGAGCCGCTGCCGGGACGGCCAGCCGATGCCGCAGCCGCGGAACTCTTGCGAAAGACGCGCATTCGCCCTGCGGGCGGACGCTGATGCGTCGATAGACTGCGAGAGATGCCGTCGTTCCGCCCAGCCGTCGGTCCGCGACTGAAGTGGCTCCTTGCCGCGGTGTTCGGGCTGTTCGCGCTGCTCGCGGTGAACAGCGTCTACCTCGGCGCTGTGACGTTCCTCGAGTGGAAGCTCGGGCTCAAGGACGGGCGCTCGCTGCAGGGCGGCTTCTACTTGTGGAACTTCCTCATCCACCTTGTGCTCGGATTCCTGATCGTGGTGCCCACGGTCGTCTTCGGCGTCATCCACTGGCGGAACGTCTCCAATCGCCCGAACCCCCGCGCGATCGCCGCGGGCATCGCGACCTTCGTCGCGGCGATCATCCTGCTCGCCACCGGCATCGCGCTCACGCGCGTCGAGGTCGCGGGCACGACCGTCGGGGTGCGCGAGCCTGCGCTGCGCGACACCATCTACTGGCTCCACGTCATCGCGCCGTTCGCGGCGGTGTGGCTGTTCGTCGTCCACCGTCTCTCGGGGCGCCGCATCAAGTGGGCGATCGGCGTGCGCTGGGGCGCCGTCGCTGCCGCGGCGGCCGCGGTCGCGGTGGGCGCGCACATGCTCGCGCCCGGCGAGGTCGCGCGCGTCCCGAAGTCGGGCGACGCCTACTTCGAGCCCTCGCTCGCGCGCACGGCGTCGGGCTCGTTCCTCTCGTCGAAGTCGCTTCTCTCGAACGAGTACTGCATCGAGTGCCACGCCGACGTCGTCGATTCCTGGGCGCATTCGGCCCACGCGAGCAGCAGCTTCAACAATCCGTTCTACGCGGCCAGCGTGCGCGAGACGCGCCAGCGCGCCTTCGCGCGCGAGGGCAGCGTGCAGGACGCGCGCTTCTGCGCGGGCTGCCATGATCCCGTGCCGTTCTTCTCCGGCGCCTTCGAGGACCCGAAGTGGGACGATCCGTCCTACGACGCAGCGCGCGACGTGCTCGGCGGCGCCAGCATCACCTGCACGTCGTGCCATGCGATCACGTCGGTCGACAGCCCGCGCGGCAACGCCGACTACACCATCGAGGAGAGCCCGCACTATCCCTTCGCCTTCAGCGATTCGCCGCTCCTTTCGTGGGTGTCGAACCAGCTTGTGAAGGCGAAGCCTGCGTTCCACAAGCGCACGTTCCTCAAGGACGAAGTGCATCGCTCGAACGAGTTCTGCGCGTCATGCCACAAGGTCTTCCTTCCTGAATCGGTCAACGACTACAAGTGGCTGCGCGGGCAGGACCACTACGGTTCGTTCCTTGCCTCGGGCCGCAGCGGGCACGGCGTGCTCGGCTGGTACTACCCCGAGAAGGCGGCGACGCAGTGCAACGACTGCCACATGAAGCCCGCGCCGAGCGCCGATTTCGCGGCGCGCGACCGCGATGGCACGGGGCTGCGCACGATCCTCTCGCACGCGTTTCCCGCCGCGAACACGGCGCTCGAGAACACGCGCGCGATCGCCGAGCAGCACGCTGCGTTCAATTCGAAGACGGTGCGCGTCGATCTCTTCGCCGTGCGCGAGGGCGGTGCCGTCGATGGCGCGCTGCGCGTGATCGGCGCAGACACGCCCGTCCTCGTGGCCGGCCAGCGCTATCTCGTCGAAGTCGTCGTTCGCACGCTCGACATCGCCCACGAATTCACGCAGGGCACCGCCGATTCAAACGAGGTCTGGCTCTGGGCGCGTGCCGCGGCGGGCGACCGACTCGTTGGCCTCACCGGCGGGCTCGATCCGGCGACCGGCGCGCTCGACCCATGGTCGCGCACGTTCAACGCCTTCGTGATCGACCGCGACGGCAACCGCATCGACCGCCGCAATCCGCAGGACATATTCCTGCCGCTCTACAACAACCAGATTCCGCCCGGCGCCGGCGACGTCACTCACCTGGTGCTCGACGTTCCCGCCGATGCGCGCGCGCCGATCGACCTCGAGGTCGAGGTCCGCTACCGCAAGTTCGATGCGCAGTACGTGCGCTACGTGCGTGGCGACGCGGCCGTGAACGACCTGCCCGTGCTCGTCCTCGCGCGCGACAGCGTGCGGCTCGCGGTGCGCTCGACCGACGGCGCGCTGCATGCAGCGGCGGTTGCGGAGGAGGCGATTCCCGCGTGGCAGCGCTGGTACGACTACGGCATCGGTCTCTTCCGTGAGAGCGATCGCGGCGCCGGCCGCGGGTCGCTGCGGCAGGCCGACGAGGCCTTCGCCAAGCTCGAGGAACTCGATCCGTCGATGGGAGCGCTTGCCCGCGCGCGCCTCGCCGTGAAGGAAGGGCGCCTTGATGATGCCGCGCGGCTCCTCGCCAAGGCTTCGGGCGCCGCGCCCAAGGCGCCCTGGACGCTTGCCTACTTCACGGCGCTCGTCGACAAGCAGAACGGCAACTTCGGGAAGGCGATCGACGGCTTCCGCCGCGTGCTCGCCAGCGATTTCGCAGGAGCGCGCGAGCGCGGCTTCGATTTCTCGCAGGACCAGCGCATCTGGAACGAGCTCGCCGAGACGCTCCTCGAGGCACGGCAGCCTGCAGAGGCGAAGGCGGCGCTCGAGCGGACGCTCGCGATCGACCCCGACCAGGCGCAGGCGTGGTGGCTGATGAACCGCGCGCTCGAGGCGCTGGGAGACCCGACGGGCGCCGAGGCTGCACGCAAGCGCCACGCGGAGCTCAAGCCCGACGAGAACGCCCGCGACCGCGCTGCGCGTCTCGCCCGCGAGAAGTACCCGTGGGCGAACGCCGCCGCAGAGGCGACCGTGCTCTATCGCTTCACGCCCGACACCGCGTTCACCGGCGACCTGCGCCCAGGAACCCGGGTGGAAGTGCCTGGAATGCGACCGAAGTCGAACGCGGAGTGACTCCCGCCGCCGCGTTCCTGCGAAGATCGGGCCATGCCCGCGCCCGCGATCACGACCCTTGCCGACCTCCGCGCCTCCGGCTGGCGCTCCCGCACCGTCAAGGACGAGCTCCGGGCGAACTTCACCCGCGCGCTCGCAGAGCGGCGGGAGCTCTTCCCCGGCATCGTCGGCTACGACGACACAGTGCTGCCCGAGATCGCCAACGCGATCCTCGCCGGGCACGACATGCTCTTCCTCGGAGAGAAGGGACAGGGCAAGAGCCGCCTCATGCGGCTCCTCCCGAACTTCCTCGACGAGTGGGTGCCGTACCTCGACATCCCCGGCTGCGCCGTGCATGAGGATCCCGAGCGCCCGATCACGCGTGCCGGCCGCGACGTCCTCGCCTCGCGCCCGCCCGCCGACATCCGCATCGCCTGGTGGCATCGCAGCGAGCGCTACGGCGAGCGCCTCGCGCCGGGAACCAAGTTCGCCGACGTGATCGGCGAGATCGATCCTGCGAAGCTCATCGCCGGAACCAGCATGTCGGCCGAGGAGGCGCTGCACTTCGGCCTGATCCCGCGGCAGCACCGCGGCATCTTCGCGATGAACGAGCTGCCCGACCTCGACGAACTCGTGCAGGTCGGCCTCTTCAACATCCTCGAGGAGCGCGACGTCCAGATCCGCGGCTATCCCGTGCGCTTCGACCTCGACATCCTCGTCCTCTTCAGCGCGAATCCGAGCACCTACAACCGCTCGGGCAAGGTGATCCCGCAGCTCAAGGACCGCATCGGCTCGACGATCCAGACCCATTATCCCCGCGCGCGCGAGACCGGCATCGACATCACGCGGCGGGAATCGGGCATCGATCTCGGAGGCGAGCATCCCGTGCTGGTGCCGCCGTTCATGGAAGAGGTCATCGAGGAGATCTCCCGCGTCGCCCGGGCCTCGCGCTACGTCGATCACGCGAGCGGCGTGAGCGCGCGCTTCGCGATCGCGAACTACCGCACCGTCGTCGCCAACGCGCGCCGCCGAGGCATCGCGCTCGGCGAGCGTCCGTCCGTGCCGCGCGTCAGCGATCTCGCGCACATCAAGGCGAGCGCCGTCGGCAAGCTCGAGCTCGACCTCATGGGCTCGCACCAGATGACCGAGTCGCAGGCGATCGATGCGATTGTCGCAGAGGCGATCGCAAACGTCTTCAACGAGTACGTCGATGCGCACGGGCTTGGCGACATCGCCGAGATCTTCGCGAAGGGCACGCGCGTCGAGGTCGGCGACATGCTGCCGAGCGCGCACTACGAGCGCGTCCTCAAGGCCGTTCCCTCGGCATGGGAGAAGGCGTTCGAGGTGAACGCCTCGGAGAATCCCGCCGTCCGCGCGAGCTGCGTCGAGTTCGTGCTCGCAGGGCTCTGGGCGACCGACCGCATCTCGCGCAGCGAGAAGCATGGCCGCGTGGCGTTCGAGGTGAAGTGAGGTGTCGGCTCCCGAGGATCATCCTCGCGAGGTCGAGGCGCTGCGCCCGCGGCAGCTCGGCGGCGTCGTCCACTCGTACCTCGGGTACGACCCGCTCGAGTTCCCGCCGCCCACGCGCCCGCGCAGCGGCGACGCGGCCGAGGCGATGCTCGACCACATGCTCGCCTACGGATCGCGGCGCAAGTTCACCGAGCGCGAGCTCGCCGAGGCGATCCGCCTCGATCCGTCGCAGATCAAGGGGCTCGGCCCGAGCCTCGAGGCGATCAAGGCGATGCTCGAGGAGCGCAAGCGCCGCATCCTCGAGCGCTACGAGACATCGCGCGCCGACACGCTTGCGCACGAGGCCTACGCCGCGGCGAAGGACCGCGTCGAGATCCCCGATGCCCTGGCACCGCGCCTGAAGCCCGCGCTCGAGCTCGGCCAGCTGGCCGACCTCGAGCGGATCCAGCGCCGTGTGCCCGACGCCACGCCGCTCGCGCGCGACATCATGCGCGCCATCGCGCGCCTGCGCGACCGCTATGCGATCGAGCAGCTCGTGTCGAAGTACCCGTTCACCGGGCGCGAGCCGATGGATGTCGACACGGCGCTCGCCGTGAAGGCCGAGCTCGAGGAGATCGACCGGCTGCTCAAGCAGATCGAGGAGGCGCTCAAGAACGCGAAGCCCGCGCTCATCGACATGGACTCGCTGCGCGATTTCGTGGGCGAGGAGCAGATGAACGACCTTGCCGCGCTGCAGCGGCAGGTGAACGAGCTGCTGCGGAAGATGGCGGAGGAGGCGGGGCTCGAGCGCTCGCCCGGCGGATACCGCGCCTCGCCGCGCGCGCTGCGCACCTACCAGAAGCGGCTGCTCTCGATGATCTTCGCCGACCTTGCCGACGCACGCCGCGGGCGCCACGACGGCGTGGTCACCAAGGATGGCTCCGTCGAGCTTCCCTCGACGCGTTCCTACGAGTTCGGCGATTCGCCCGCGAACCTGGACATGCCGCAGTCGATCCTGAACGCCGTCGCGCGGACGGGGCAGGGGCGCCCCGCGGGTGAGGACCTCGTCGTCCACCGCACCCGCCGCACGCCGAAGTGCGCGACCGCGCTCATCCTCGACATGTCGGGATCGATGCGCTACGGCGGGCAGTACATCGCGTGCAAGAAGATGGCGCTCGCGCTCGATGGGCTCATCCGCAGCGAGTATCCAGGGGACTTCCTGCAGGCGATCGAGATGTACACGCTCGCCAAGCTGCGCCGCTCGGGCGAGATCGTCGAGATGCTGCCGAAGATGGTGTCGATCAACGACCCCGTCGTGCGGCTGCGCGCCGACATGTCCGACCCCGCGATCACCGAGCTCGACCTGCCGCTGCACTTCACCAACATCCAGCGCTCGCTCCAGCTCGCGCGCCAGGTGCTCTCTGCGCAGGACACGCCGAACCGCCAGGTCTTCCTGCTCACCGACGGCTTGCCGACCGCGCACTTCGAGGGCAGCGACCTCTTCATGCTCTACCCGCCCGATCCCCGCACAGAGGAGGCGACCATGCGCGAGGCGCACCGCTGCAAGGCCGAGGGGATCGTCATCAACATCTTCCTGCTCCCAAGCTGGTCGCAGACCGAGGAAGACGTGCAATTCGCCCATCGGATGGCGGAATCGACGGGCGGACGCGTGCTCTTCGCAGGCGGCGAGGAGCTCGACCGCTTCGTGGTCTGGGATTACGTGCGCATGCGCCGCACCATCCTGTGAGCCCGTGCCGATAGACTCCGAGCGTGCCCCGCATCGATCAGCCTGATCCCAGCCCCATCGACCCGGAAGCCGACAAGCTCGTCGCGCGCGGGTTCTGGCGCTCGGTCGCGGTCATTGCCTTCATCGCCGCAGCGATCGTCGCCTTCCGCATGCTGCGGACGAAGCCCACGCAGCCTGCGGGTTCGGGCGCGCCCGTGGCTGCTCCCGCGCCGAGCACGATCGCGCCCGAGCCTGGCGTCGCCTTCCGCGATGTGGCCCGCGAGGCAGGCATCGACTTCATCCATGAGTCCGGCGCGCGCGGCGACAAGCTGCTGCCCGAGTGCCTCGGAGGCGGTGTCGCCATCGTGGACCTCGATGGCGACGGGCGGCTGGACCTCGTCTTCTCGCAAGGGCAGCCGCTTGAGCCGAAGGCAGGCGACATCGCGGCAAGGCGCGGTGGGATCCGCATCTACATGAACCAGTCCGATGCCGGCGGCGCGCTGCGCTTCGCGCGCCTCGCGGGCGACGAGGCGCTTGCAGCCGGCAGCTACCCCTTCGGCATCGCCGCTGGCGATGTCGACAGCGATGGAAGGGATGACCTCTACCTCGCCTGCCTCGGGCAGGATCGATTGCTCCTGAACCGCGCGGGCGCCGCGCTGACCTTCGTCGAAGCGCCGCTTCCGACCGAGTCGAAGTGGGGTACGTCGGCGGGCATGCTCGACGTCGACCGCGACGGGGACTTCGACATCGTGGTCGCGAACTACGTGCTCTGGTCGCCCGAGATCGACCGCGCCGTCAACTATTCGCTCGATGGCATCGGCCGCGCCTATGGTCCGCCGATCGGCTTCGAGGGAGCAACGCTCACGCTGCTTGTGAACGACGGCGGCGCGTTCCGTGATTCGACAGAGGCTGCTGGCCTCGCCATCAAGAATCCCGTGAGCGGCGTGCCGTTCGCGAAGGCGCTCGGGCTTGTCTTCACCGACATCGACCGCGACGGACGCACCGACATCCTGGTCGCCAACGACAAGACGCCGAAGTTCGCGCTGCGCAACGAGACGCCCGAGGGCGGAGCGCCGCGATTCCGCGACATCGGCGTCGGCAGCGGCTTCGCCTATGACCGCGACGGCAACTCGACGGGTGCCATGGGCATCGACGCAGCGTGGCTCGAGGGCAGCGGCACCGGAGCGAAGCCACTCGCGATCGCCGTCGGCAACTTCGCCAACGAGCCGACCTCGCTCTACATCAACGTGCGCGCGGACGGCGCGCCGCTCTTCTCCGACGACGCCCTTGGCGAAGGCATCGGCGCCCCCACGCGCCGCGCGCTGACCTTCGGCGCGCTGTTCGCCGACGTCGACCTCGACGGCGACGAGGACTTCATCCAGGCGAACGGGCACCTCGAGCCCGACATCGCCCGCATCCAGCCTGCGCAGTCGTACGCACAGCCTGCGCAGTGCTTCATCCGCCGCGAAGGCTCGGCAAGCCCGCTCTTCGTCGAGGCGGCGGCAGGAACCATCGGCGACCTCGCGAAGCCGGCCGTCGGGCGCGCGCTCGCGTCCGGCGATCTCGATGGCGACGGCGACGAAGACCTCGTGCTCGTCGAGCTCGGCGGTCCCGCGCGCATCCTCCTCAACGCGCAATCCACGGGAAACCGCTGGCTCGCCGTGCGCGCGCCCATCGGGAGCGAGGTCGAGCTCACGCTGGAAACAGGCGGCGCGCAGCGCGTGCTGCGCCGGGAGGTCCGCCCGACGCGCAGCTATCTCGCGCAATGCGAGCCCGTCGCGCGCTTCGGCCTCGGTCCCGCCGGGAACGCGATGCTCGTGCGCGTGAAGTTCCCCGATGGCCGCACGCGTGAATGGAAGAACGTCGCGGCGAACGCGGTGCTCTCCACCATCGACGTGCGGTAAAGCGGCGCCTTCGCGCCCGATCGCTCCCCCTGGACGCCGCCCTGTTCAGAGCTTGCGCGTCTTCTCGAACTTCGCCTTGTCCATGCGATCCTGCTCCTCAGGGGAGCGGGGCACCTTGTTCGACTTCGCGGCCTTCTCCGCCTTCTCGCTGTGGCGATTGGCTTCGGCGAGGAACAGGATGCGCGCGCATGCCTTGCACTGGATCAGCGTCTCGCCGTTCGACGAGAGCTTGGCGTAGGTCTCGAAGGGCACCTCGATGTTGCACTCGCCGCAGGCGAACTCACGGTGGCGCAGGTCGACGATGGTGACTTCCGACATGGTCTGGCCTTCGGTGAGGTCCGCCACGCGGTCGAAGACCTTGCGGTCCTTCTCGGGAACCAGGTCGGCGGCCTTGTTGCGCTCGGCCTGCAGCTCCGCCAGCCGCTCGCCGACGTCGCCCATGCACTCATCGAGCTTCGACTTGGCGATGTCGCGGATCTTCACGCGCTCGCCGATGGTCGCGATGTGCTTCTCGAGGCGGCCCTTCGTCTCCTCGACGCGGCCCATCTCCTCGACGGCGCGCTTGACGATGTCGTCCTTCTGGTTCTCAAGGACCTTCATCTCGTTGAGGATGGCCTTGTACTGCTTGTCGTTCGTCGAGTTGTTGAGCTCGCCGCGCAGCTTCTCGACGCGATCGGTCGCGGCCTTCTGCTCGACCTCGAGCCCGTGGACGGACGCCTGGAGCTGGCGAACCTGCGTCTCGAGCTCCGCCCTCTGCTTCACGAGCACCGCCAGTTGCGCTTCCTGCGCGGAGAGGTAGGACTTGGCGTTGTCCACGCGGCTGCTCAGCGCGCGCACCTGGCTATCGACACGGAAGAGGGTCAGGAGGTTCTCGAGAAGTGGCATAGGGGTCGAGGATGGTAGCAGGAACGCGGCGGCCAAAACCGAGCGTATCGTCGATGTTTCGCGTGGTCTTGCGGGGTCAGGCGTGCGGCGCGAGGCGCAGCAGCCAGTAGACGGCCGGCCCCGCGAGCAGCGGGCTGTCGAGCACATCGAGCACGCCGCCCATGCCAGGAAGGATGCTGCCTGAGTCCTTGACGCCTGCGTCGCGCTTGAACGCGCTCTCGGCAAGGTCGCCCGCCTGCCCGACGATGGCGACCAGAGCGCCTAGCACGGCGCCGATCCACCACGGGTAGTGATCCGCCTCGGAGGCGAGGTTTGCGGAGAAATGGGCGAGCACGGCACCGATCGCGGATGCGAAGACGATGCCGCCCGCGAGCCCCTCCCAGGTCTTCTTCGGAGAGAGCCACGGGATCATCTTGTGGCGGCCGATGCTCATCCCCGTGAAGTAGGCGCCTATGTCGCACGCCTTGGTGGTGAGCAGCGCGCCAAGCAGGAGCCAGGGCGAATGCTCGAGGCGGATCAGCATCCAGAATCCAGGAAGCACTCCGCCGTAGATCCCCGCGAGGAGCACGCCTCCCGCAAGCATCAGCGCGCCCTTCGGATCGCGGTCGCGCGCCATCCTCAGGAGCGCCGCCACGAGCATGACGGCGAGTGCGGTGGCCAGGACGCCTGCGACGCCGACCTGCGTCGAAGCCAGCGTGCTGCCGGCAGTTCCCGCGACGCCGAGCAGGGCGGCGAGCGCCGCGACCTTGCCACACGCCTTCACGCCCGCCGCGCGCAGGAACACGGTCACCTCGCGGGCGATGAGCACCGAGAGCAGCGCAAGCAGCGCGAAGAGGACGAGTCCCGCCGGGAGCCCGCGTTCGATCGACGCCGCCTCGATGCGCGCATCGACCCACACGATCCCGAGGATCGCGAGGATGAGCAGGGGGCCGGTGATGAGTCGCTGCCAGAGCATGATCGGTGACCTCAGGCCGGCTCAGTAGGTCGGCGTCTTCGGATCGACGGCCAGCGCCCAGAGATGGATGCCGCCCGCCATGCTGCGCACGTTGGTGAATCCAGCGGCGCGGAGCATGAAGGTCGCCGTGAGGCTTCGGCGACCGTGGTGGCAGTACACGATGATCGGCGCATCGAGCTTGTCATCCACATCCGCCTTGAGCTCATCGAGCTTCGTCTCGAGCACCTGCAGCGGCAGCAGCTTCGAGGCGGGAAGCCTGCAGATATCCGCCTCGAGCTGGGTCCGCACGTCGAGGAGGAGCGCGCTGCCCGCGGGAAGCGCGGCGACTTCACGCGGCGTGATCTCGTCCTCGTCGCGATACGGGTAGCCCACGGGGAGCCCGCGTTGATCGAGCGCAGCCATCGTCAGCCGATCCAGCCGTTCTTCTTCAGCGCCGCCACCGTGCGCTTCGCGCGGACGTCGCCGCCGAGAAGCTTGGAGAGTGCGGCGGCCGAGGTCCGGCCGTTCTTCGCGAGCATCTCCATCGCGCGCAGGAAGACCTTCTGGTCGTCCGCAGCGGATTGGACGCGCGTCGCGAGCGCGCTGCTCCAG
>JBEGLX010000057.1:0-24173 GCA_041183345.1 Planctomycetota bacterium | reverse complement strand
CCGCAGATTCCGGCGTTGCCTCCATCTGCGGGCACTCACTGCAAGCGGACTCCGGACGGGGGACCACACCATCAATCGGAGTCTCGATGCCGGGGGCAACTCCACTAAACGAAGTCCAGAGTCAAGAGACGACTCCCTCGGCCGAAGTCCACAGGCAATGAGTGCCCGCAGACGAAGTCTGCGGAACGGGTTGCGTCGGAGTCGACTCCTCACGCACGTGGTTCCGCAGATTTCGGCGTTGCCTGCATCTGCAGGCACTCACATCACGCGAGCACCAGAGGGAGCCGCCGCAGCGGCGACCGCTCCAATCTCGATACCATGCGCGGCATGACGATTTTCTCGAAGATCATCGCCGGCGAGATCCCATGCCACCGCGTGTACGAGGACGAGCGGGTGCTCGCGTTCCTCGACATCGGCCCGCTCTCGGATGGGCATCTGCTCGTGATCCCGAAGGAAGCGAAGGCGCAGATCGACGAGCTGAGCGATGAGAGCGCTGCAGCCATCGGGCGCGTGCTGCCGCGCCTCGCGCGGGCCGTCATGAAGGCGACGGGCGCGACTTCGTACAACATCCTGCAGAACAACGGCGCCGCCGCGCACCAGGCGGTGATGCACGTCCACTTCCACATCATCCCGAAGCTCGGCAGCGCGGGGCTTGGCGTCGGCTGGAACGCCGGCAAGCTCGATGGCGCGCGCGCGAAGGAACTCGTGGCGAAGATGCAGGCAGCGCTCTGACATGATGATGGCCGCTCCCACCGACTGGAACGCGCTCGCGCTGCCTGCGCTCTTCGACGCACTCGCGCGCGCCGACGCGGAGGCGGCCGTCGCCCGTGCGCTCGCTGAGGACCTTGGCACGGCCGGCGACATCACCAGCGGCTGTTCGATTCCCGCAGGAACGCGCGGTCGCGCCGTGATCGCCAGCCGCGCCGATGGCGTGCTCGCAGGGCTCCCGGTCGCCGAGATCGTCGCCCGCCGCGCGGGACTTCGCTTCACCCCGCACGCAGCCGATGGCTCGCGAATCACGGGCGGTTCGCGCATCGCGAGCGTCGAAGGCGACTACGCGGTGCTCCTTGCGCACGAGCGCACGATGCTGAACTTCCTGACGCTGCTTTCGGGATCCGCCACCATGGCGGCGCGGTTTGCGGCGGCCGCGGACGGCAGCCGCGCGCGCATCTGCGACACGCGCAAGACGATCCCCGGGCTCCGAACGCTGCAGAAGTACGCCACCCGCTGCGGCGGCGCATGGCTTCACCGCATCGGTCTCTTCGATGCGGTGCTGCTGAAGGACAACCATCTCTCCGCGTTTCCCTCGGGTACGCTCGCGGAGCGCGTGGCCGCCGCCTCGACCCGTGCGCGCGCGGCAGGATCGGTCGCGTTCATCGAGTGCGAGGTCGATTCCCTCGCGCAGCTCGACGAGCTGCTCGCGCTTCCCGCCGGGGTGCTCGACATGATCCTGCTCGACAACATGGATCCCTCCACGCTTGCCGAGGCTGTGCGCCGCCGCGACGCACGCGCGCCACGCGTGCTGCTTGAAGCCTCTGGTGGCGTGCGGCTCGAGACCGTGCGCGCCATCGCCGAGAGCGGCGTCGACCGCATCTCGGTCGGCGCGATCACCCATTCCGCCCCTGCGCTCGACCTAGGGCTGGACTTCGAGCGCCTGACCGATGATGGAGCGAGTTGATGGCGCGCGGACTTCATGGATGGCAGCCAAGGCTCGATGCGCTGTGCGCGGGAAACGCGCTGTTCCGACGTGCGGTTGTCCTCGAGGAGACGCCCTCGACGCAAGACGCCGCGGAAACGCGCGATGCCAGCCCAGGCACCTTGGTGACCGCGTGGCGGCAGACCTCGGGGCGCGGTCGATTCGGCCGGCACTGGGACGACACGGGCGATCTCGGCATCGCCACGACATTCATCATCGATGCGCAGCCTGCGGAACGGCTCGCCCTCGTCGGCGCGATCGCAGCGGCAGAGGCGGCGGAATCGGCGCTTGGCTCCGCGGTCGGAATCAAGTGGCCGAACGACGTCGTGATCGACGGACGGAAACTCGCGGGCGTCCTGATCGAGCGCAGCGGTACCCGAGTGCTCATCGGGATCGGGCTGAACGTCTCGCACGGATCCTTCGGCGCGGAACTCGCTTCCCGCGCGACAAGCCTCGCCATGCTTGGCGCGCGCGTCGATCGGCTGGACGTGCTCTGCGCGCTCATCACCGCGCTCGAGCGCGCGCTCGCGGCATCGGATGACGAACTTGTCGCGGGATTCCACTCGCGCGATGCGCTGCGCGGCACGCGCGCGCTCTTCTCGACGCCGGGCGGGCCGATCGAGGGCGATGTGCTCGCGGTGGATCCGATGCGCGGACTTCGCGTCCGCAGCGATGGCCGCGAGCACTTCCTGCCCGCTCAGTCGACGAGCGTGGCGGAGTGGGGCAGGGTCCTCAAGGCGCAGCGATCGGGCGGCCGATATCCCGCTTGATGACCGGCATCGCCGCCATGCTCTCCCTGATCGCGCTCGCGGCGCCACCAGCCGCGGACGTCGGGCATCGCACCACCGTCCAGACAAGTCCGATTCGCCCCGAGCTCGAGGTCGTCGATCAGGGCGTCGAGGATCGCGGCGGCTTCGAGAAGAGCCTGCGCGTCCTGCCGCTCGACATGCGCGTGCCCACGGGTTTCCAGCAGGTCTACCGCGTGCCCGGCAAGGACGGCATGCTCATGCGCGGCAATGGCGCGCTGTTCGCGGTGTTCCCACGCAGCATCTACCAGCGCACGTCGATCGGGACCATCCCGCTCGCGCCCGCCGACACGCACTTCTCCATCGGCATGCCCGGAGGATTCGCGTATCCCGGCGGGTACCTGCATCACGAGTCGCCGCCGCCGGATCCGCGCATCGCGACGCGCGTGGATGCGCGCGTTCGTCCGAAAGCCGCGACTCCGATCGTCGACGATGGAGCCTTGGCTCCGCGATCCATCGAGGAGATGCCCGCCATCTCCGAGGCTCCTCGGGCTGCACGCGCGGGTTCTTCATCGCCTGCTGAACCGCTGCGCATCCGCTCGCTCGCCGATCTGCGGCTTGGTCCGCCGGTCCTCGCCCGCGAGTGACGGCGCCTACGGGCTGCCTTGTCCATCCATGCCACGGTCCTCGATGCGATCGAGCGATCCATCCGGCTTGTAGTACTTCCACTGCCCGACGCGCACGCCGTCGCGGTACGGCCCCTCGCGCTCGAGCGTGCCGGTGTCGTAGTACGCACGGCCGATGCCATTGCGACCCCACTTGCCATCGGCGCCGCGGCGCATCTCGTAGCTGTACTTGAGCTTTCCGTTCGGCCACAGCTCCTTCGAGATCTTGACCTCGTCCTTCGGAGCGGATGCAGCGGGAGCAGCGGCTGCGTCCGCCGCCGCTGGGCCTGCCGGCGCGGTCGGCGCAGGCGGCTTGTCGCAGCCAGCGAGAAAGACCGTGAGGGCGAGCGGCGAGCAGACGAAAATCGGGACGATGCGCGAGGTGTTCATGCGTTGATCCTTGCGGGATGCACAGCATATGCGAGCGGGCGGTGCCGTAGGATTCCCCCATGCGTTCCCGCGCGGTCTCCCTCAGCCTCGCCGCCTTGCTCGCGGCTGCATCGCCTGCCGTCGCGCAGGTGACCGCCGCGTCGCGAGACGCCGCGGCCGTGCGGGGCGAGCCCATGCTCGTCGAGGTTCGCGTGGGAGCCGATGCCACCGTCCCGCCGCTCGTGATCGCCGCGGGGCAAGGCGTGCGCATCCCTGTGACCGGTCGCCTGCTCTGGCCCTTCGTCCCCGCTCCCACGCGTGGGTCGCTCATGCGCTGGGCCGCGCCGTCGAACCCGCTCCGCATCGCCGACGAGCGGCCGCAGGGCGCCGACAGCGCGTATCTCGCCGTCGACATCCCTCGGGACCTCGCCGACGATGGAAACGGGCGCGCGCAGCTCTCGATCGGCACCGCCGCGATCGCGCTCACGCTGTGCGACGCAGCGCCCGCCGAGCTCATCGCGCAGCTGTCGGCGCGCGCGAGCATGATCTTCCCGCAGGGCGAGCGCGATCCCGCGCTTTCCCTTCCTGATCCCGACGCGCCGTTCGAGCGCTTCCGCGGTGAACTTGGCGTCGCGATGCGTGCATGGCCCGAGCCGCCCGCATTTCCCGACGGAAGCGGAAGCGCCGTCGCCGCGCGCGCGCATGCAGCGCTCTGGCGCGCCGCGCTCTCGCGCGTCTTCGCAGCCAGCTCGGGTCCCGCCGTGGAGCTCGCCGAACTTCTTGTCGCGACCTGCGCCGATTCCACGGCGCCTGCGCCGATCGCTGCCTGGATCGCGCACCCTGAGGAGATGCGCACGCTGCTGCGGCTGGCGCTCGACCGCGAGTTCACCGGCGCGCGGCTCGCGGCGAGCGTCAACGAGTTCCTCCGCGTGCGTTCGCCCGTCCTGTGGTGGATCGAGGACTCGGATCGAACGAGCATCACGCTCGCCTTTGCGAACCCCAGCACGCGCGCACAGGTCGTGCGCTATCAATGGGTCGCTGGCACCGAAACCGACGTGCTGCCGCTCGTCCTCGATGTTCCCGCAGCGGAGGTGCGCCGCACGCGCATCGCGCGCCCGGTCGAGGCGCCGCAGGCGGGTCTCTCGACCGATGCGCCTTCGGCGGTGCCGCAGCTGCGCGTCCAGTGCGGCGACTTCGCCACGAACGTCACCGCTCCGCCAGCCGTGCTTCCCGTCTCGCCGCGAGGCATCGATCTCTCCGAATGCCTGGCGCCGCTCAACCTGCTCGGCGTCTCCGTCGGCGCGCGCACGCAGTCGCTTGCCGTGCGCGGCGCGCGCGTGGCGTTGCGCGAACGGCTCGCGGGATGGGAGATCTACGTCGAGGCCGCCGATGCAGGCGAAGGCGGCGACTCGATCGGCATCTTCGGCGCACATGGGAGCTCCGTGCGCATCGCCACGTCCGGCGCCGTGTCGTCGCAGCACTGCGAGCTTGCGCCCGACGCGGTCGAGTTCCGCAGCGCCGACGGGCGTGCGCGCGCAAGCTTCTTCCTGCCGCCCGATTGGATCGCCCGCGAGGACGAGGGCACGATCGTCGAGATCGGCTTCCGCCGCGAGTTCGAGGCGGGCTTCGCCGACGCGCCGTTTGCGTCGGTGCCGTGGCGCAAATCCCCGCGCACGGTGGCGATAGACCTGTCGGGGCGCTGACGGACGCCCACGCGCGGATCGCGCTTTCTTTCTCCTATACTCGCGGCCATGAGCCGTGCCGCCCCGAGCAACGCTGTTCCGCCGCGCATCACCGCCTTCCTGAACCAGAAGGGCGGCGTTGGAAAGACCACGTCGACCGTCAACATCGGCGCCGCGATCGCCTCGCTCGGACGTCGCACGCTGCTCATCGACCTCGACCCGCAGTCGCACCTCTCGCTTCACCTTGGCGTCGATGGAACGAGCGTCGGCACCACGGCCTACGAGGCGCTCGTCGACGAGGACGCGCAGCTCCGCGACTCGATCGTGCAGGTGCGCGACAATCTCTGGCTGCTGCCCTCGACGACGGACCTGGCCGGCGCGGAGACCGAGCTGGCCGCGCATCCCGACCGGAACCGCATCCTGCGCGCGAAGTTCGAGCAGATCCACCGGGACTTCGACTTCGTGCTCATCGATTGCCCGCCGAGCCTCGGCGTCCTCACGCTGAACGGACTCTGCCTTGCCGAGGAAGTCGTGGTGCCGATGCAGGCGCAGTTCCTCGCCATGCAGGGGCTCACCAAGCTGCTCGAGACGGTGCAGTTGCTCGCGGAGGGGCTGAATCCCGAGCTGCGCGTCGCGGGCGTCGTCCTCTGCATGCACGAGACGCAGACCGCGCACAGCCGCGAGGTCGTCAGCGAGCTCAGCAACTTCTTCGGCGAGCACGAGGGAAGCGGGCTTCCCTGGGATGGAGCGAAGGTGTTCATGCCTGCGGTTCGCCGCAACATCAAGCTCGCCGAGGCGCCGAGCTTCGGCCAGACGATCTTCGACTATGCGCCGTGGTGCCCGGGAGCGATCGACTACCGTGCGCTTGCCGAGCGTTTCGTGCGCGAATGGGAGCTTGCGCATGGCGTCGCCGAGGCGGTCGCGGGCAAGCCCACGCCCGCTGCAGCCGCCGCAGCAGCTGCAGCCGCAGCCGCGCAGGCCGCGGCCGCAGCGGCCGCCTTGAATTCGTCGCGATTCACGCCGCAGACCGCTGCAGCGGCGCGCGCGGCGAAGGCCGCGAAGGCTGCTTCGCGCACGCCTTCCCCGACGATCGTCGCCGCGAAGCTGCCTTCGCAAGCGCCCGCACCGACGTCGGCGCCGAAGTCGGCCCCAACGCCCGCTGCAGCACCCGCGAAGCCGAGGAAGTCGGTCGAAGTGAAGCCGGCTGCGCCCGTCGCAGCGACGCCCGCTCCCGCACCGATGGTCGAGACCGTGCAGAAGCCCACTGAGCAGCCAGCGAAGCGGGCGCCGGCGAAGAAGCAGCCGGCTGCCACGGCCGCAGCGCCCGCCTCCGCTCCTGCAGCCGCGACGCCCGCAGCGAAGCCCGCCACAGGCGAGCCCGAGGTCGACCCGTCGCATCCCTTCCGCGCCGCGCAGCGCGTCCGAGGCTCTTGATCGATGGGCGAGCCAGGCGCGATGACACACGTGGACTACGCGCAGCGTGCGCAGCGCTCCTGGCGCATCGCGCTCGTCGCCTACCTCATCCCCGTGACGGTCGCCACCCACTGGCCGAGACTCGGCTTCGCGGGCGGGGGCACCATCGACAAGTTCATCCACTTCGTCGGCTTCGGCACGCTTGCCTGGCTCTTCATGCATGCGAAGCCGTGGGGCAGGGCGTCGCTTGGGTTCCTCATCGGCGCCGCGTGGGTCTATCTCGATGAACGCACGCAAGCGATCGAGATCCTGGGGCGTACATTCAGCCTGCACGACATGATCGCTGGCTGGCTTGGCGTCGGCATGGCCGGTCTTCTCTTCATGATCCGCCGCGGTGCGACGCCTGCGGGAAGCGATGCCCGTGCGGATTGGGAGCTCGCGCAGGACATTGGATACGGATCCGGCGCAGCGTGGCGCCGCGCCGCGCTGGTGACGCTCGGCGCCGTGGTCTTTCTCGGCGCGATCTTCGTGCTGAAGCAGTGGTTCACCGATGGCTCGGTGCAGTTCGGAACCTTCGTCTATGCGATCGGCTTCGCGGGCTTCATGGGCCTCGCGCTCGCCGCGTTCGGCGTCGATCTGTTCGGCCGCGCACATGCGCGTCTCGCGCGCGAGGGACGATTCGTCGGCCTGCCCCGAGAGAAGATGCCGTATTGGCGCGCGGGCTTCGGCATCGCCACCATCGCGCTCCTGCTCGTCGGATATGAGCTCTTCCTGATCGCGCTCTTCGGACGCGAGGTCCCCGAGGAACTCAGGGTCGATCAGGAGGGATTCTCCGTGCTCCGACAGGGCTTCCTGTTCGCGACCGCGCTCGTCGGCATCGCCGCGAGCAACGCTGTGGGCGCGCGCGCGGCGTTCCGCGCGAATCCAAGCCTCGCCGCGCGGCGATAGCATCCTCGCCCATGCCCGCAGGGAAGCACATCGTCGTCGTTGGCGCAGGAATCGCGGGGCTTTCCGCAGCCCGCACGCTCATGGACCGAGGCTGCTCGGTCGACGTGCTCGAGGCATCCGCGCGCGTCGGCGGCCGCGTCGCGAGCGACTTGGCGGGCGGCTTCACCGTCGACCGCGGGTTCCAGATCTTCCTCTCCGCCTATCCCGAGGCGCAGCGGTTCCTCGACCTGCGTGCGCTCGACCTCAAGGCGTTCATGCCCGGGGCGATGGTGTGGAACGGCGCCCGCTCCGCGACCATCGCCCATCCGCTCCGCGAGCCGCTCGCTGCGATCACGGGCATCCTGCGCGGCGCTGTGCCGCCCGCAGACGCGCTGCGCATGATTCCGTTCGCGCAGTCGGCGCTCCGCGGGCCAGCCGATGGACCCGGTGCGGCGAGCGGCATCTCCGCGCACGCGCGGCTCGAGCGTGCGGGAATCTCGCGCGCGACCATCGATCGGTTCTTCCGCAGCTTCTTCGGCGGCGTCTTCTTCGACCGCTCGCTCGAGACCGACAGCTCGCGCCTGGACTTCCTCCTGCGCATGTTCGCCGAGGGATTCGCCTGCGTTCCCGCGCGCGGCATGGGCGAGATCGCAGCGCAGCTCGCCGCGCCGATCGGCTCCAGCGTGCGGCTGCGCGCCGCGGTCGAGCGCGTGGACGGCACGTGCATCACCCTCGCGGGCGGGGAGCGCATCGACGCCGACGCAGTCATCGTCGCGACGGGCGCGCACCACCTGCGCCGCCTCGTGCCTGAGCTGCCCGAGATCCACTGGTGCGGAACGCTCTCGGCATGGTTCGCGACGCCGGAACCCTCGCTGCTCCCGCGCTGGCTCGTGCTGAACGGCTCTGGCAGCGGCGCCTTCAACCATGGCGCGGCCATGAGCGCCATCGCGCACGAGTACGCGCCCGCCGGCCGCGGGCTCTTCGTCGCGAACACGGCGTTCCTCCCGCGCGATGCCGATTCCTGCGTGGACCTTGCCGAGGACATGCGACGCACGCTTGCGCAGATCCTCGGGCGCGCCGCCACCGATGGCTGGGAGCTCGTGGCCGTCCAGCGCATTCCCCACGCGATCCCGCGGCAATGGCCGGTCGATCTCGCGGCGCGGCTGCCATCCGCGCTCGGTCCGCGCGTCTTCGTCGCGGGCGACCACCTCGAGGACGCCTCGATCAACGGCGCCATGCGCTCGGGGCGCCTCGCCGCCGAGCGCGCCATCGCCACGCTATCCTCCGCGCCATGATCCTCGCGCGCCGCGCACTTCTCCTCCTGCTGGCCCTTCCGACGGCGGCCTGCACGCGCGACACCATGCTTCTCGAGAGCGACATCCCGCTGCCGCGCGGCATGCAGACCGTCCGCAGCGCCGACATCCGCCGCAGCGCGGGCACGGTCAGCGGCGGCACATTCCTCCTCTCGGGAGAGGTCGAGGACGCCCGCAGTTGCGTCGATCTCGCTGCGACCCGCTTCGCCGCCTACGGATGGAAGCTCGTCACGACGGAAGGCGACGCCAACGTCGCCCGCGCAAGCTTCGCCAAGGATTCGCGCACGGCCGCGCTCTCGCTGCGCCGCCGCGCGCTCGATCCCGTGATGTCCACGGGATCGCTCGAGGTGCAGGCCGCCGCGTCGCCGTGACGGCGCGCTGCGGCGGAACGGATTCCACGCGACCATGGCCGAGCACTTCGAGAAGAACGCGCGCACCTTCAGCGGACTGACCTTCGTCAGCCGCATCACCGGGCTCGTCCGCGATGCGGCCCTGGCCAGCGTCTTCGGCATCTCGCCCTACACCGACGCATTCAACTTCGCCTTCCAGATCCCCAATCTCTTCCGCCGCCTCTTCGGCGAGGGCGCGATCTCGGCTGCATTCGTGCCGCGCTACACCGAGCTCGTGCGCGACGACCCCGAGCGAGCGCGCCGCTATGCGGGACTCCTCCTCGCGCTGCTCGCCCTCGTCCTCTGGGCGATCGTGATCGTGGGCGAGCTCGTGATCCTCTGGGCGTGGAGCAACGCGCCCGAGGTCGAGGTCACGCTCGGCCCCGCGACGACCGTCGGCGGCGTGATGCTCCCCACCGTGAGCCTGCGCTACTCGCGGCTCGCCTACGAGCTTGCCGCGATCATGCTGCCGTACATGCCCATGGTCTGCCTGCTCGCAGTGGGCAGCTCGGCGCTGCAGACGCACGGGCGATTCGGCCCATCGGCGGGCAGCCCGATCATCCTGAACCTGCTCATGATCGCCGCGATGCTCGGGCTCTATCCGCTCGCGGTGAGCGGGTCGATCGATCCGGCGACGCATCTGCGCGTGCTTTCGTTCGCGGTGCTCGTCGCCGGGATCCTGCAGCTTTCGTGGACGATCCTGGCGCTGCGCCCGCAGCGGCTCGTCATCAGCCGAGAAGGCGGCGCGTGGGAATCGGTCCGCGCGACGCTGATCGGCGTCGGTCCCGTGATGCTCGGCCTCGGCGTCATCCAGATCAACATCGTCATCGACGGGCTGATCGCGAGCTGGCCGAGCATCTTCGGTCCGACGATCCTGGGCTTCGACTATCCGCTTGCCGAAGGCGCGATGACCGCCATCACGAACGCGGCACGCCTCTATGAATTCCCGCTCGGCGTCTTCGGGATCGCCATCGCCACCGCGATCTTCCCGGCGCTCGCGCGGCAGAACAACGACGCCGCCGCCTTCGCCGCCACGCTTCGCCGCGGCCTCCGCATGTCGCTCTTCATCGGGCTCCCAGCGAGCGCGGGGCTCGTCCTCGTCTCGCAGGAAGCGGTGGGGGTGCTCTTCCAGCGCGGCGCCTTCGATGCCGCCGACACCGTGCGCGTCGCCTGGGTCCTCGCTGCGTTCGCCCCGGGGATCTGGGCGTATCAGTCGGTGCACATCCTCTCGCGCGCGTTCTACGCGATGAAGCTGCCGATGCGTCCGCTGCGCATCGCGCTCGCCATGGTGGCGCTGAACCTCGCGCTCAACCTCACGCTGATCTTCACGCCGCTGCGCGAGTCGGGCCTCGCGTGGTCGACGTCGATCTGCGCTGCGCTGCAGGCGATCCTCCTCTGCCGCTCGCTCTCCCGCGAGGTGCCGGGGATCCTCGACCGCGAGCTTCGCGGCGGTGCGCTGCGCACCGCGATCGCGACAGCGGCGATGACGCTCGCGGTCGTCGCGGTGTCGCGCCTTCTTCCCACGGGCCTCGTGCCGGGCGAGATGCTCCTCTCGCTCGCCGTGAAGATCTCCGTCGGCGCAGCCGTCTTCGCGCTCTCCGCACGCCTCCTCCGCATGCCCGAGCTCGGCTGGACGATCGGCCGCCGCGGCGGCGAGCAGCGCTGA
The DNA here is from genome assembly GCA_041183345.1 of Planctomycetota bacterium. Lineage (GTDB taxonomy): Bacteria > Planctomycetota > Phycisphaerae > Phycisphaerales > SM1A02 > QWPT01. The sequence goes on along the minus strand of JBEGLX010000057.1, from coordinate 13,307 downwards.
TATCGGGCTTGCCCTCACAGGCCGCAACGGTGGAAACGTCGGTACGCGCTTCAGCGCGGTCCTGAAATCGCCGATTTCCGCAGCTGGAGGCTGTGAGCACAGATGGTGAATCTCTCGCAATTTGACCCGTCCAAGCTTGGCACGAACGAGACGCTTTCGCTCCTTGCGGAGGTCGAGCGCTCGCTGGCCAAGATCCGCGAGAACGCCGACAGCGAGGCTGTCCGCGCCGAGGAAGCCGCACGCCTTGCCCGCGACATGAAGTCGCTCGAGGACGAGCGCGCGAAGCTGCTCGAGCGCCAGGTGACGCTCGAGTCGCAGGTCGCCACGGCGACGGCGAGCGCAGCGTCGCTCGAATCGCAGCTCGGCGCAGCCCGTGGCAATGCGAAGGACCTCGAATCGCAGCTGAACGCCTCGCGCAGCCAGGGCAAGCAGCTCGAGGGCGAGCTCGCCGAGGTGAAGAAGGCCGGCGAGGCGCTCGCAGCCGATGCACGCGGACTGAGGTCGCGCATCGGATTGCTCGAGACCCAGCTCGCCGAGGCACGCAAGGCGAAGCAGTCCGCGGACACCGAGCTCGAGTCTGCGCGCAAGGCGCAGAAGTCGACCGATGCAGAGCTCGGCAAGGCGCAGAAGTCGATCGAGCGCCTCGAGGGCGAGGCTACGAAGGCCAAGGACAATGCGAGGACGCTCGAGTCTGAGCTCGCGAAGTCGAAGGAGCATGCCAAGTCGCTTGATGCGGCGCTCGGCGAGTCGCGCGCGGCCGCGACCCGCCTGGAGAAGCAGCTCGGCGAATCGAAGTCGCGCGTGACCACGCTCGAGGCAGAGCTTGCCGCGGCGCACAAGAAGACGGCCGGCTTCGAGAAGACGATCCTCGAGCTTCGGGCGAGCGCGGAGTCGCTCGGCGCGGAGCTGGAATCCGCGCGCACGGCGTGCACGACCTTCGAGAAGCAGCTTGGCGAGGCGAAGGCCGCGCAGGAGAAGCTCCGCGCAGAGCTCGCCGAGGCGCGCAGCAGCGCGACCAAGGCGCAGAAGGCGCTCGACGCCGCCAAGACCGACGCAAAGCGTCTCGGCGACGAGCTGACGCAGGCCAACGCAGCCTGTGAGAGGGCGGGCGCTGAGCGCGCCGCTGCAGAAGCCGCCCGCGCGAAGTCGGATGCGGAGCGCGAGCGCGCCGAGGCCGAGCTGAACGAGGCCGCCGGCTTCACCAAGCAGTTCGCCAGCGAGATCGCGGCGCTCAAGCTGTCGGCGAAGCGTCTCGAGAAGGAACTCAACGAGTCGAAGTCCGCCGCGTCGCGCCTCGAGGGCGAGGTCGGGCAGGCGAAGTCGGCCTCGGCCAAGCTGGAGCAGGAGCTCGCGCAGGCGAAGTCCGCTGCAGCCAAGGCATCCGCGGAGATCGCCGCCGCGCGCAGCAGCGCAGCGTCCGACGATGGCGAGCTTCGCGCAGCGCGCCAGGCGATCACCACGCTCGAGAGCGAGGTCGCCACCGCTCGCCGCACCGTCGATGAGCTCCGCAAGCAGGCAGACGCCGCCCGCACGGGCGTGGCCAGCCTCGAGGCGGCGCTCAAGAAGGCCGAATCCGAGCGCAACGACGCCGAAGAGCTCGCCCGCATGGCCGAGCAGGAGTGCACGCGGATCGCCGGCGAGGCCAAGACCGCCCGTGAATCGATGCAGCAGGATCACGCGCGTGCGCTCGAGCAGGCGCAGGCGACCGCGCGCGGCGCGTTCGATGGCGAGCGAGCCCGCATGCAGTCGCTCGAGAAGGAGCGCGACGACGCCTATGCGCGGCTGAAGGCCGCGGAGACCCGAATCGGTCAGATCACCTCGCTCGCCGATAGCCAGGCCGAGCAGATCCTCGCGCTCGAGCAGCAGATCGCCGATGCGCGCAAGTCGCTCGACGAGATCCGCGCCGCCGCGCACGGGAACACCGGCAACGGTCCCTCGCTCGCCGAGATCGAGACGCTCGCCGAGCAGCGCGTGACCCAGCTCCTCCAGCCCAAGCTCGAGCAGCTCGCGCAGGCTGCGTCGTTCCTCCGCATCCGCCGCGAGCGCCTCACCGCGCTGCGCCTCGGCCTCAAGCGGAAGTCGAAGGCGCTGAAGTCGATGCAGAAGGCCCCTGCGTCCTATGCGAGCGCCGCAGCGCCCGCTTCGAACGAAGCGATCGAGACCGAGCGCGCCGAGCTCGCCCGCGAGCGGCAGGAGATCCTCGACCTCCGCGTGATGCTCCACGCCAGCGAGGAGTCTGTCGCGCGCCGCGCCGCCGGAAACCGCTTCCTCACCCTGGCGACGCTGTGCTCGGCGATGCTCGGGCTCGCCACCCTCTGCGCGTGGCATGTCTCGGGTGCAGTCGTCACGCCGCCCGTCCTCGCGACCGTCGACCTCGAGGTCACCAGCCGCATGCAGGACAACCGCTTCGAGAACAAGTCCGAGCCGAAGTCCGACGCGACCCAGGCTGCCGCAACCGACGGCGCCGTTGCGCCCGCCAGCGACGCTGCGCCCGCAGAGGCCGCTGCGCTGGCTGCGCCGATCGCGACCCTCATCAAGGAGCGCATCAGCGATCCCGTCTGGGCAGGTCTCGTCTCCGCGCGCCTCGCCGAGCGCGGGCGCACGCGCGCCGAGAGCGACGCACTGGTGCAGGATCTCGCGAACCGCGTGTCCGTGGCTGCGGAAGGCGGCAGCGTGCACCTCTCGCTGCGCGGCGAGGGCGAGCTCGCCACCCGCACCACGCTCGACGCCATCGCCATGACCGCCGTCGGCGAGGCGAACCGCGATCCGGCGCGCCGCGCCGACTACCTTCGCGTCGGCATCGCCAACGCCAAGCAGGAGGTCGGACGCACGGTCTTCTCGGTGGCGGACACGCTGCCGGACCCCACCCGTTGGGGCCGCGCCGGCGCGATCCTCGGCATGACCACCCTCGTCGCCATCGGCTTCGTCGGCATCGCCATGCTGCTCTCGCGCCGTCCGCAGAAGCCCGCGGAGATCTCGACCGCCGCGCTCTGATCGACGGGAACAGCCCGATTATCCACGCGCCCCGCGCAGAACCTGCGCGGGGCGCTTCTTTGATCGCGATTTCGCATCTGCGCGCGAAGTCGCCCGGCGTTGCTGCCGATGGCGCGAGGGACGCAGGTGCCAAGGAACGGCATCGGAAAGGGAAGCGCCGTGCACGGATTCGCGCGACTCAGGCTTGTGAGGGCAAACCCCATCGATGGCATGGAAGAGTGCCATATCGACGACTGCCCTCAGCCGCTTCCCTTTCCCACCTGCGTTCGCTCGCTGCCACGGAAGGGCGGCGGAGGGTACGGCGCCGAGCAGGCGCTCGACCAGGTCACGCTCTCGCTTGCGCGCCTTCGCGCCGAGCTCGAGCGCGACGACGGATCAGACGACAGTCCGCGCGCTGCTTGACGCGCGTTCCTCAGTCAAAGCACCGCCGCGGCCCATGGGGGACCGCGGCGGTGTTTCTTTTGGGATGGTGCGCAGCGCTCACTTCATCGGCTGCATGGTCATCGGATCGCGCAGCGGCAGGTGCTCGGCCTGGTCCTTGAAGAAGTCGGCCATCCTGGCGCGGCCGGTCGGATCGCCCGGGGCGATGGTGTCCCAGTCGCCGACGATGTAGACCGCCATCTTGTCCATGTCGAGCATGCGGTTGGCGACGCGCTTCACGTCGGCCGCCGTGACCTTGCTGATGTTGTCGCGGTACGTCTGCCAGTACTTCGAATCGCGGCCCGTCCACTCGTCGCTCACGAAGATGCCGAGCATCGCCGGCTTCGACTCGAACGAGCGAGGGAACGTCTCGATGAACGACTTCTTGGCGACCTCGAGCTCCTCGGCGCTGACCTCGGTGCTGCGCATCTTGTCGAACTCGCCCTGGATGAGCTTGATCGCCAGCGCGACCGTCGGGTTCTTCGACTGGAACGCAGCGCGGAACTCGCCCTCGTACCACGTGCCCGCGTCGAGGCGGCTGCCCGCCGAGTAGGCGAGGCCCTCGTCGGAGCGCACGGTCTTCATGATGCGGCTGGTGAAGCCGCCGCCGCCGAGGATCTCGTTCATCACGAGCGCGGCGAAGTAGTCGGGGTCATCGCGCGTCATCGAGCGTGCGCCGATGTAGACCTTGCCCTGCGGGATCTCCTTCTCGACGTGGAAGACGCCGGGCTTCAGCGCGTGCATCGGCTTCGGCGGGTCGGCCATGCGCTCGCCCTTCGGCCACGTGGCGAACGCGGCCTCGAGCTTGGCGAGCATGTCCTTCACCTCGAAGTCGCCGCTCACCGCCACGATCACGTTGTTCGGGTTGAACACGCGCTTCGCGTAGGCGGCCATGTCGTCGCGGGTGATGCCGCGGATCGACGCCTCCGTGGGCTGGCGCGCCTCGAAGTGGTCGGCGCCGTACATCGCCATCGCCCACTCGCGCCCGAGGATCGGGTCGGCGTCGTCGTTGCGCTGCTTCATGCCCTCGATCGCCTCGTCGACGGAGATCTTCATCTTGCCCTCGTCGAAGCGGGGGCGCTGCAGCATGTCCATGAGGAGCGACAGGCTCTCGTCGAAGTTCGACTTGAGGCAGTCGATCGTCGCCGAGCAGATGGTGTCGCGCGCGCCGATGGAGATCTCGGTGGCGAGGAAGTCGAGCTTCTCGTCGAGCTCGGTCGGACCGAGGCTTCCCGTGCCGCCGGTGCGCATGAGCTCGGCGGTCATGCCCGACAGCCCGACCTTGTCGGCGGGTTCGAGGTACTGGCCGCCCTTGAACGTCATCACGAGGTCGACGAGCGGGAGCTCCTTGCTCGGCGCGAGGTACACCACGACTCCGCTCGGGAGGACGTGGCGGTAGTCGGATGCCTTCGGCGGATTGAAGACGAGCGGCCTGTAGGCAAGGTCCTCGGGGCGCTTGGGGAGCGTGCCCTTCGACTGGGCGAGGGCGTCTGCGGAGAGGAAGGCGACCGAGAGGGTCGCCGCGATGGATGCGAAGTTCTTCATGGCTGTGTGGTCCTTTCCGCTCAGTTCTTCTTGCCGGCCTCGAGCTCGGCGATGCGCTTCTCGACCTTCGACACGATGTAGTCGACCATCGGCTTCATCTGCGGCGGGATCTGGGCCGCCTGCGCCTGCATCTGCACGAGCCCGCCCTTGAGCTTCTCAAGGTCGGTCTCCTTGGCGATCTGCGCGGCAGCCGCGCGCGCCTGCGCCTGCATCGGCGCGGGCAGCGACGCGAGCTCCGCGTCGGCCTCCGCCGCAGCGGCGCCCGCCTTGCGGCGGTAGGTCGCCACCGAGCGGTTCTTCTCGTCGAAGTACTGCCGCGCGACGCGCTGCACATCCTCTGCGGTGACCGCGTCGATCTTCTTCGGCGCGTCGTTGATCTCCTCCCAGCCGCCGAGGCCCTCGGCGTAGCCGAGCTGGACGAGCAGGAAGAAGTTGCTCTTCAGGCGGCGGAAGTTCGACGCCGCGAACTGGTTCTTCACCTTCTGCAGCTCGTTCGCGGGGACGGGCGCGTCCTGCAGCTTCTTGATCTCGGCGTACCACGCCTGCTCGAGCTCGCGGGGATCGGTGTCGCCCTTCACCTCGGCGCTGAACGAGAAGGCGCCCGCGTACTTGCGGCTGTCCTGCTGCGCGCCCGCGCTCGAGGCGATCTCGCTGCCCTCGACCATCGACTTGTAGAGCCGGCCCGTGCGTCCGTTGAGGACGGCGCTCAGCACGTCGAGCGCGTACGAGTCCTTGTGGCGGAACGGCACGGTGTGGTAGCGCACCTCGACCGACGGCTGGCAGTCGCACTCGGCGTTCATGCGCATCTCGGCGAGCTGCGGCACCTCGAGCGTGACCACGGGCGGCGGCGCCTGCTCGCCGCGGGTGAGGCGGTTGAAGTACTTCTGGATCGTGTCCTTGACCTCGCTCGGGTTGAAGTCGCCGACCACGACGCCGCAGAGGTTGTTCGGGCGGTAGTAGATGTTCCAGTACTTGAGCGCCTCCTCCATGGTGTAGCTGTTGAGGTCGCTCGACCAGCCGATCACGGGCCACGAGTAGCCGCTCGACGCGTAGAACATGGCCTCGAACTGCTCCTGGAAGATGCCCGTCGGCGTGCTCTCGGTGCGCAGGCGGCGCTCCTCGTGGACGACGTCGCGCTCGGAGAAGAACTCGCGGAACACCGAGTTCGAGAGGCGGTCGGACTCCATCCACGCCCAGAGCTCGAACTTGTTGCTGGGCACGTTGATGAAGTAGAAGGTCACGTCGTTCGACGTGAAGGCGTTCATGCCCGAGCCGCCCTGGCCAGTGTAGACCTTGTCGAACTCGTCCTTGACGACGCTGCGCGCCTTCTCCTGCTGCCCCTTCAGGCTCTCGAGCTCGCGCGTCAGCGCTTCCTTCGCCGCACCGGTCGCAGTGGCGAGCTCCTTGCCGATCTCGCTGATGCGGTCGGAGCCGAGCCGGCCCTGCTGCGCATCCATCGACGCGCGCAGCTCCGCGCGCAGGCGCGCGAGCTCGGGGGTGTCGTTCTCCGGTGACCAGGGGTCGTTGATCTCGCCGTTGAAGAACCGGCGGTACTGCTCGTTCCACGTGATCTCGTTCATGCGCGCGCGCAGCGCCTTCTGTGCGTCGCGGTAGCGCTTGTCGGCGCTCGAGTCCGAGGTGCCGATGGTGTCGGTTCCCTTGAACATCATGTGCTCGAAGAAGTGGCTGATGCCGGTGATGCCGGGTCGCTCGTTCACCGAGCCGACCTTGGCGACCCAGCCCGCCGCGATCACGTTGGGCTGATCGGTGCGGGGGAGGAGGAGGAACTTCATGCCGTTGTCGAGCGTGAAGACCTCGGGCGAGACTTGCTGGGCGGCGAGCGGGGCGGCGAGCGCGAGTGCTGCGATCGCGCAGAGGAACTGACGCATGGATGGCTCCTGGTGACTGTCGAAGCGGGCGCCGGCTTCGATGCCGACGGCCGAGCCGAGGATGGTAGCCAAGCATCGGAGACGTTTCGGGACGGTCGACCCCGCCGCGGTGGCTCCCATCCTGCCGTTTCCCGACCTTTCCCGTACAAACCAAACAGCGCCGCTTCCGATCGCCTGATTCAGCCGTACAGTGCGGGAGGGCTTTGAAGTCAACGGAAACGCTCAGTTATGCGCCGAAATCACCCTTTTACGTCGCTTGATCGTGCCTCATCGCTCCTCCTGCTGGCCGCCATCGCGCTCTCCGCGGCGCTGACCTCGCCGGCAAGCGCCCAGCTCCGCGTGATGACCTACAACCTCGCGAAGCTCGCGGGCGATGCCACGGCGATTCGCCAGGCGCTCGCGGGTGCGGGCGCGGACGACAAGTTCGGCTTCGCCACGGCTCCCGCGATCATGTGCTTCCAGGAGATCCGCAACGCGGATCTCTCGGCGCTCGACGGACACGTCGTCGCCGCGTTTCCTGGCGTGCCCTACGCGCGCGGCACCTTCACGACGTCGACGACCGAGGATGGCGCCGGCGGCGGGCAGTGCATGTACTACCGCACCGACCTCCTGTCGGAGATCGTGTCTGGACACATCGATCTCGCGACCGGCGGCTCGCGCAACAGCGACCGCTGGCTGATGCAGCTGGTGGGATACACCACGGCTGCCTCGCGCTTCTACGTCTATTCCTCGCATCTCAAGGCGAGCAACACCGCTGCCGATGCCGCCGAGCGCAACACTGGCGCGATCGCGCTGCGCAACAACGCCGATGCGCTTGGCGCGAACCAGCACATCATGTTCATGGGCGACTGGAACATGTACACGTCCGCCGAGGCTGCGTACATCACCATGACCGGCCCCGGGAACTCGCAGTGCTTCGATCCGCTCGGGCCAGGCAACTGGACGGGTGCCGCGAACGCCATCAAGCACACGCAGTCGCCACGGCTCGCGACGGGCGCGCTCGTCGGCGGCGGTGTCGATGACCGCTTCGACTTCCAGCTCGCGAACGCGGAGTTCAACGATGGCGCGGGGCTTTCGCTGATCCCCGGCACGTATCGCACCTTGGGCAACGACGGCGCCCACTTCGACCAGGACATCAACAACGGCAACAACACCTACTACCCCGCGAACATCGCGCGCTCCAACGCGCTCGCCGATGCGCTGTGGGCTGCGACCGACCACCTTCCCGTGGTCGCCGACTACCAGGTGCCGCCGATCATGACCGCCACGATGCAGTCGACCTTCTCGACCGTAATCGCGGGCGCGAGCGTGGTCGTTCCCGTCAACGTCTCGAACAGCGCGAACGTCGTGCATCCGCTTGGGACCGACGCCTTGGTCGCGACCGTCGCGGGAAGCGCTGGACTCCTCGGCTCGCAGACGGTCACCGCTGCGCTCGCGCCGTCGTCCACGACGGTCAATCTCACCGTCAACACCGCTTCGGCCGCGAACATCAGCGCGACCGCGACCATCTCGACCGCCGTCGAAGGCACGCAGAACCCGACCCTCACCCGCACGCTCACGGGCACGGTGCTCGGGCACGCGCGTCCCTCATGGAGCGCGGCTTCGCCCGTCACCAGCACGACCGCCGTAGCCACGACGCCAGCGAACGCAGGCGCCGTGCAGATCTCCGTGCCGCTCTACAACTTCGGCTTCACCGGCCTGCAGGCGCGCCTCGACGCCGATGGCGTGAGCGGGCTCTCGTCGCCGTTCTCGACGGTCACCGGAACCGCCTCGAACATCGGTGCATCGCCGGCGAGCCTCGTCTTCTCGTTCGATTCGAACGGACGCGCGCCGGGCACCTACGCGCAGACCGCGACTGTCCTGACGAGCGATGAGAATCTTGCAGGTGCGACATCGTCGTCCGTCACCATCACGCTCAGCGTGACGGTCACGGGCGGAAATCCCGCCGATCTCAACGGCGATGGCACGGTCGATGGCGCCGACCTGGCGCTGCTCCTCAACGCGTGGGGAAGCACCAAGCCGAATCCCGCCGATATCGACAACGACGGCATCGTCTCGGGTTCGGATCTCTCTATCCTGCTGAACTCGTGGGGATGATCCCACGCTCCTGCGGAGCCCGACCGTGCGAAACATCCTGATTGCCTCCAGCATCGCGCTCACCGCGCAATTCGCCGTCGCCGATACCGCTGTCTTCACCAGCGTCGCCGACAACACGATCATCGAGGATCCGACCGGGGCCTTCAGCTCAGGCCTGTCGACCTACTTCTTCGCCGGTCGCGTCGGAGCGAACGGCGGAAACACGCTTCGTCGCGGCGCGTTGCGCTTCAACCTCAGCTCAATCCCGCCAGGCTCGACGGTCACATCGGTCACGCTGCGCATGAACTGCTCGGCTGCGGGCACGACTTCGTCGCAGACGATCATGCTCAAGCGTTTCCTCGCCTCGTGGGGCGAGGGCGCGAGCCAGGCATTCGGCGGCGGCGGCGCGGCGAGCCAGAACAACGACTGCACGTGGCTGCATCGCTTCTATCCGGGCACGCCTTGGTCGACGCCGGGAGGTCAGTTCAGCTCGGCGGTCTCCGCCTCGCGCGCGGTGACGACCACGGGAGCCTACACGTGGGCCTCGACGGCGCAGTTCGTGGCCGATGTCCAGTCGATGGTGAACAACCCCGCCGGAAACTTCGGTTGGTGCGTGCAGGGCAACGAGGTGACGCTGCAGTCGGTGAAGCGATTCGACTCGCGCGAATCGGCGGCGGCGACCCGTCCGCAGCTGACCGTCGTGTACACGCCCCCGAGTCCGTTCGATCTGAATGGCGATGGCAGCGTGAACGCAGCCGATCTCGCCATCATGCTCGCTGCCTGGGGTTCGACGGGACCTGGGGATTTCAACGGCGACGGTGCAGTCGGTCCCGCGGATCTCTCCGTCCTGCTCGGCAGTTGGACCGGCTGAGCGCGGATCTACCCGCCTTCGCCATAGGGGTTTACGATTTCGGGTTGCGCGCGCGTCGAGATGGAACGCCGATGGTGCTGCGCCTTTGCCCAATCCAATGCCGATAGAGAAGGCGTCGCCTTCGCGGAACGAACACCAGCGCAGGCGTGTTGTCCCTGCTCGGAGCCCTGTCGCCCATGAAGATTCCGTGCCTTCTCGCCGCGCTGATTGCGGTCGCTCCTGCGGTCGCCGACACCGTCACGCTCACCAGCGTCGCGGACAACACCATCATCGAGAACCCGACTGGCTCGCTCAGCGCGGGCGCATCGCTGTTCTTCCTCGCCGGCCGTGTGTCCGCCGCATCAGGCGGCACGATCCGCCGCGGCGTGCTGCGGTTCGACCTGAGCGCCATTCCCGCTGGCTCGACGATCACAGGCGTCAGCCTTCGCCTGAACTGCTCGGCCTCGGGCACGGGCTCGCAGCAGACGATCGCGGTCAAGCGCATGCTGTCCGGTTGGGGCGAAGGCGCGAGCCAATCGTCGACCGACAACGGCGCACCGAGCCAGGTGCCCGACGCGACGTGGCTGCATCGGTTCTTCTCGGCGACGGCATGGAGCACGCCGGGCGGCGACTTCAGCTCCACCGTCTCGGCGTCGCGCGCCGTCACGACCACGGGCCTCTACCTCTGGAACTCGACGCCGCAGTTCGTCGCCGACGTGCAGTCGATGATCGCGAACCCCGCGCTCAACTTCGGCTGGTGCGTGCAGGGCGAGGAATCGGTCGCGGATACGCTCAAGCGCTTCGATTCGCGCGAGGCATCGGTCGCCGCGTCGCGCCCCCAGCTCACCGTGAACTACCTGCCGCCGACGGTCTACGACCTCAATGGCGACAATCGCGTGAACGCGCAGGACGTGGCGATCCTTCTAGGTTCGTGGAGCCTCGCGGGCGCGGGCGATTTCAACGGTGACGGATTCGTGAACTCGCCTGACCTCGCCATCCTGCTTGGCGCCTGGACCGGTTGACCGCCATCCTGAATCCCGTCAGGGAACCCGGCGGAGCTCGGCGCGCAGCCAGCTCACGAAGGCGGCGGTGCCGCGCGAGCGGTCGCCTTCCGCCTCTGCAGTGGTCGCGTTCAGATATGCCTCGCGCAGTTCGCCTCGCGCAGCCTGCGCTGCGGCAAGCACGATCAGCGCATCGGTCGACGGGCGCGCGGCTGTTGCTGCGGGCATCAGCGACCGCTCAAGCGCCTCAAGGCGGGACATGAGCTTCGCATCGCCTGGGCAGCGCAGGATCGCGGTCGGATCATTGGCGAACGCGCTCCGCACGAGGTCAGCTGCGCGCATGGTGTCGCTGCGGAACGCGCGCGCGAAGGCCTGGCCGATCGTCCAGCGCGCGTCGGCGGGATACGCCGACTCGAGCAGGATGAAGCCGTCCTCTGCATCGCGGTCGTAGCCGTCGGCGAGGAACGCCCACATCGCATCCGGATTCGGCAGCGACGGCTGCACCACCGGCGGCACGTAGACGGTCTGCGTGTAGACGACAGGCGTATACACCGAGTAGGCGTAGCAGGGCGTCCACGTCGGGATCGGGCACGGTCCGCAGGCGTACCAGCTGTGCCACCACGGACGGCAGGGATTCCACACCACGGGGCGATACCAGGGCGCGCAACCCCACGAACCGTACGGCGCGCACGACCACGAGCAGGCGTAGCCCTCCCACCACGGGTTGCACCAGCTTGCGCACAGCGGCGCGCAGCTCGTGCCGTAGTAGAAGCCGAAGCTGAAGCCCGATCCGAATCCGAAGGAGACTCGCGCGCCATCGCGGCAGTGGTATGGCTGCCACGCATAGCACGGACCGCAGTCGCTCCAGCGCGCCCCGAAGGACCAGCCGTTGCATCGCGCGACGTTGTTGACGTAGCGGTTGTAGGTGCGGTTGTCGATGACGACGGGCCGGTCGCGACGCGCGCTGCCGTCGCGGTCGCGGTGGAGCGACACGGGCACGCCATGCACGGAGTCGGCGGTGAAGTGACCGCGATTCGGCTTACCGAGATCACGCGTCTCGACGGCGGGGGGCTTCGGCTTCGCTGTTTCGGTTCCAACGTCGTCTGAATCGCGAGGAGTCCGCACCACGATCGGATCGGGGCGCTTCACCGGCGGATTCGTCGGTCGCGTGATGGGTGCGTCGTCGCGCACGGGGCGCGGGCGCGGCGCGACTTCGCGGTCGTCGTCGAGATCGACGTTGTCCACCGGACGCTTCGGCTCGGTGATCGGCTTGCGCGGGGCAGGACGGTCGATCGGCTTGGTCGACTCGACATCCCGTGGCTTGACGGGATCGACATCCCGTGGCTTCACGGGCTCGACATCCCGGGGCTTCACGGGCTCGACATCCCGGGGCTTGACGGGCTCGACATCCCGGGGCTTGACATCCGGCGACTTGATCGGCGGCGACTTCACCACCGAAGTGAGCGGTTCAGGACGAGTGGGCTCGGGACGAGTTGGACGCGGCTCGACGGACGGACGCGGTGCTGGACGATCGACCGTGCGCGGCGGGGCGATCGGCTTCGACGGCGCGACCTCGCGCGGCTTGGGATCGACGCGCGGCGCACTCGGAGCCACGCGCGGCGCACTCGGAGCCACGCGCGGCGCGCTGGGCGTCATGCTTGGCGCTCCGCTCGGTGGAGCCACGCGCGGCGCATCGCTTCGTGACGGCTTGGTCGACTCGCGTGCGGCGGGCGGCGCTGTGAGCGCGACGCTGGCAACGGCGAGCGCAAGCGACACGGCGAGCGCACGAATACCCGCGCCCGCGGAACCACTGAGCGTGGGAACCTTGCGCTGTCGGATCGAGTCCAGCCTCATCGAGACGTCCTTTCGGGTGGATCTTCCTGCGTAGCCTCAACAACCATACTGCCGAACTTCGGAGCGGACGGAATGAAACCAGCCGTCGGACGCGGATTCCCACCCCCGATGACACTTCGTGCGAGATGGCGGATCGGATCCCTCGGTCGAGGTTCCCGACCCTGCCCGGACAGACCCACCCGCCGACGGGAGGGCTGTTCGGGTGTCCCGCAGGAATCTCGGACGATTCCCGCCGTTGACGCTTGGAGCGGTGGGGCGTCGCTGTCATTCTGTGCCCATGCATCAGGGTTTCCGTAAGCGTGTCCTTTCTGTGCTCGCCTCCGTCGCGGCCGCCGTCGGTGCGCTCGCCGTTGACCGCGCCGAGGCGCAGTATTCGGCCGACTCGCTGAGTCCGTGGATGTTCTGGTCGACCGCCACCGACGACGTGCAGGTGAAGATCGCAAAGGCGCCTGAGGGCGGCCAGTACGTGAGCTACTTCAGCGGTCCCGGCTACGACGTCATGCTCATGCGCCTCGACAAGACGGGCGCCTGGGCGTGGGCTGCTCCCGTGGTCGTCGAAGACCGCACCCTGTCATCCACCGTCGACTACGGCATGGCGAGCGATGCGCTCGGCAACGCCTACGTCGCCTTCGATGGATCGAACGCGGGCGTGTCCGCGATCAAGGTGCAGTCGGTCGG
>JBEGLX010000056.1:0-24666 GCA_041183345.1 Planctomycetota bacterium | reverse complement strand
TGGTGCAGGTGCTCTTCGGCGAGCGAGACGTTCTTGACCGCGACAAGCCGCGTGCGCGGCTCGAAGGCGATCACACGGTCGATCCACATCCAGCGCATCAGTTGCCCAGCTTGCGCTCGACGAAGTCGCACAGGCTCTTGACCGTGAAGTAGGTCGGGAGCTTGGCGATCTGCGGGTCCTTCTCGAACTCGCTGACGTCGACGTGCGGCACCTTCTCCTTGAGGAGCGCGATGCCCTTGGCGGTGACCTTGCCGGCCTCGACGAGCGAGGGGTCGGTCATGAGGTTCTCGGGGAACAGCTCGCCCTGCGCGATCTTGAAGGGCTTCTCCGGCGTGGAGAACTTCTTCTCGAGGCGGAAGACGATGTCGAGGTAGTCGATGCTCTCGGCGCCGAGGTCGCCCTTAAGGGTGGCGGTGGGCACCACGTCATCCTCATCGACGCCCAGGGCATCCACGAGAACGTCACGCACGTCGGCTTCGATATCGGCTCGGCTCTTGGCCATCATGGTCTCCAAGGGACTGCTCCTTGCGGTTGGTCCACGCGGTTGGTCCACACGGCGGGCGTCGTGCCCGCTTGTCAGTTGCGAAGGGCGCGCAGTATAAGGCGACCCGAAACGGCTGTCTCCGCGCGCGCAGAATCTGGCGTAAGTCCCTTGAGGACAGTTCCTTGTGCCTTGAACACGAAGGTGCCATCGTCCTTGGTCTTCTCGAGGGTCACCTCGACCTTGAGGGTCTCGCCCGGGCGCACGAAGCTGCCGTAGCGGAGCGCCTTGACCTCACCGAGCACCATGCGGGGCATCCCCCGCTTCTCAAGGACGGCGCGAGCGGCCTGGGTGAGCGCCTCGACCATGAACACGCCGGGCAGCACGGGGAACCCGGGGAAGTGATCCTGCAGGTACTCCTCGGCGGCGGTGACGTTCTTCACCGCGACCGCCTGGGTGTCGGTGAGCTCGAGGAACTGGTCGACCAGCTTGAAGTGCATGGCGGCAAGGTAGCAGAGCGGGCGAGGCCAGAAGTGGCGTTTTCACGCTGCAAACGCCGATATCTGGACTATGGCAAAGTCCGCTCGGAATGCCTCCACGCGCAAGCGCGCGTCGGGAGGATCGTCGTCTGTCCTGTCCGCGTTCGATCGCAACATCGGCTGGCTGCGCGCTGGCTGGGTGCTCGCCGCCACGGCGCTCGCGATCGTCATGCTCTCGCTTGCGAGCTTCAACCCGGCCGACCCCCCGTCGCTCGCGGTCGCGCAGCCCAACGATCCGCCGGTGAACCTGTGCGGCCGGTTCGGCGCGTCGGTCGCGTACCGGCTGTATGAGATCTTCGGCGTCGGCGCGTGGATTCCCGTCGGCTACCTGTCGGTCTGGCTCGGCTTCATCGCCATGGGCCGCGCGATGACGCATCCCTTCGTGCGCCTGGTCGGTGCGATGATGATGATGCTTGCCTTCGGCGGCCTGCACAACGAGTGGATTCCGACCGTCGGCCCCGTTGCGGGTTACGAGGCGGGCCTGATTCCGAAGGCGCTGTCGGTGGTCGTGCACGAGCACTTCGGCTTCGGCGCGACGCTCATCTTCCTGGTCATGCTCGGCATCGGCGCCGTGGTGATGGCGGACAGCCTGGTCAAGAAGATCCCCGATGCGGTCGCGCAGGCGCTCGACTTCCTTGGCCCGATCCTGAAGACCGATTGGTCGGAGAAGGTCGGATCGATCCGCGAGCGCGCTGGCGCGATGTTCCCGCAGCCTGCTGTCGCGACCGCGGGGCGTTCGCGCCGTGCGACGGCGAAGGCGGCGGACGTTGAGGAGGACGAAGAAGAGGGTGGCGTCGCGACCGCTGAGGCGGATGACGAGGAAGCCGACGACGCGGAGATCGAGGACTCTGAGGACGCCGAGGTTGACGCGGACGAGGAGGAGGTCGAGGAGGCGACTCCGAAGGCTGCTGCCCGCGCGAAGGCGGCTGCTCCCGAGCCCGTCGCCGCGACTCCCGCTCCGCGCACCGACGATGAACTCCGCGCGAAGATTGCAAAGCTCCCGGTCAAGGTGAACACGAAGTCGCCCGCGAAGGCTGCGAAGGACGGCGATATCCCGCGCACGCCTGACTACTCGGGCTACCAGTTCCCCACGCTCGAGCTTCTCGACAACCCAGAGGGCAATTACTCCGAGAAGGCCGCGCAGCTCGCGCAGGAGCAGGCGCTTGTCCTGACCAAGACGCTCAACACCTACGGAATCAACGGCGAGATCAGCGGCATCGAGTGCGGCCCCGTGGTGACGGTCTACTCCGTCGAGCTCGAGGCGGGCACGCGTGTCGCTCGGCTCGAGACCATCGCAAAGGACATCGCCCGCGCGCTGACGGCACCGAATGTGCGCATCATCCCGAATATGGCCGGCAGCACCGCGGTCGGCATCGAGGTGCCGAACAAGCAGAAGGAGAAGGTGCGCCTGAAGGAGCTCATGTCGGGTGGACAGGCCTCGAACATGATGCTCCCGATGTTCATGGGCAAGGATTCGTCAGGCGAGCCGCTCGTCCTCGACCTTGCCAAGATGCCGCACATGCTGATCGCGGGCACGACGGGCTCTGGAAAGAGCGTCTGCATGAACACGATCATCATGAGCTTCCTCTACACGAAGCGCCCCGACGAGCTCAAGCTCGTGCTGGTCGACCCGAAGATGGTCGAGATGGCGATGTTCGCGGATATCCCCCACCTGGCCTGCCCGGTCGTGACCGAGATGGGCAAGGCCGCCGCGATCCTCGAGTGGGCCGTCACCAAGATGGAGGAGCGCTACGAGCTCCTGAAGGAAGCGGGCGTCCGGGACATCAAGGGCTTCAATGCCATGACCGAGGACGAGCTCCGCGCGCAGATGAACGTCACCGACGATGGCGAGTGGGCGCGGGTGATGAAGAAGATGCCGTACATGGTCTTCGTGATCGACGAGCTCGCCGATCTCATGATGACCAACAAGGAGGTCGAGCAGTCGATCGTGCGCATCGCACAGAAGGCGCGCGCGGTCGGCATCCACCTGATCCTCGCGACGCAGCGCCCGCAGGCGACGGTCGTGACCGGCCTGATCAAGTCGAACATGCCCTGCCGCGTGGCGTTCAAGGTGGCGTCGGGAACGGACAGCCGCATCGTGCTCGACCAGAAGGGCGCGGAGCTTCTGCTCGGACAGGGCGACATGCTCGTCGTCACCCCGAGCAAGACCGACGCCAGCCGCTGCCAGGGCACGCTCGTCGAGGATCGCGAGGCGCGCGGCGTGGTCAAGTTCCTCAAGTCGGTCGCTGAGCCGAGCTTCGAGCGCCAGCTGCTCACGCTGCGGGCGCCGTCGAAGGGCGAGGGCGAGGGCGAAGGAGGCGCCGATGCGCAGAACGCCCACAAGCAGGACGAGCTCTTCGACAAGGCCGTCGAGATCATGATCGAGTCGGGCCGCGGCAGCGTGTCGCTGCTGCAGCGGCGGCTGGCGATCGGATACGGACGCGCGTCGCGGCTGGTCGACCTGATGGGCCAGGCGGGTCTGCTCGGCGAGCACAAGGGCTCGCAGGCCCGCGAGGTCATCGTGACGATGGACGAGTGGCACCGCATGAAGGAGCTTCGCGACCAGCAGGAGCGCGAGGGCACGGTGTTCGAGGGGACGGGCAGCTCGGACGACGACGACGACGCGCTCCGCATGCATGACGAGGATGGGTACTGACCCTTCCGATCCAATCGATGCGAATGGACCGCGGCCCGCGCCTTGTGCGCGGGTCGCGTCGTTTCCGGAAATGGTGCCTGGCACGTGCCGTGAGGTGCCTGGCACCTCGCGGCACTCTCACGGCACCCCGTGGTCTAGATACGAGTCAGATCAGGTGCCTGGCACGTGCCGTGAGGTACACGGCACCTCACGGCACGTGCCAGGCACCGTTTCCGGTCGGGGTACACTCGGCGTTTCATGGCCGAGTTCTTCCCCCGTGTCCCTGACGAGATCTGGCAGGAAGGCGACGCCCGCCCCTCCAACGAGCCAGAGCTGCTGTTCCGTCGGCAACTCGAGGCGGCCCTCGCGGACAAGTCCTGGATGGTCATCCAGAACCTCGTCGTGCAGTCGGATGATCGCGTCGGCTCGCGCGAGATCGACTTCCTCGTCATCGACCCCGAACGCGGCTTCGTGGTCATCGAGGTCAAGGGCGGCGACTACCGCTATGAGCCCGAGATCGGCTGGTTCCGCCAGGTCGGCGACGACAAGCGTCTCGATGACCGCGGTGCGCCCAAGCAGGCGACGGGTGCGATGTACCACCTCGTCAACTATCTCGCCTCGCGCCTACTGCATCCACGGTCCCGGCCGCCGTATCTCCACGGCTGGCTGGTGGCCCTTCCAGAAACCGAGATCAAGCAATCGACGCTCCCGACCGAGGCGCAGGGGCATGTCCTCGACTCGAAGACCTGCTGCGATGCAGCCAAGCTCTGCGCGAACATCGACGACCTGCTCGACGCACTCGCACGCGAGTTCGAGCATGTGCCGATCGGAGAGCAATCGAACATGCCCGAGATCGCACGGCAGTACATCCTGCCCACGATGCATGCGCGCTTCGCGATCCGCGACCAGATCACCAACGCCCGTGTGATCGAGAACGACCTCCTTCGCCCCGTGCGGCTCATCATGGACGCTGCGCACGAGATCGAACGCCTGCAGGTCCGCGGGTATCCCGGCACGGGCAAGACCTTCGCGGCGCTCCACCGGGCGCGGCGCGACCTCGACGCAGACAAGCGTGTCCTCGTGCTTTGCTACAACATCCCGCTTGCAGCCTCGCTCACGGCGCGGCTCGGCGCGAAGCCCGTGCGACCGAACACTCCGCCCGACGAGATCCGCGAGCGCTCCTGCGTGGTCGGGCGGCTCTTCGCGCTCGCCGAGAGCGTGGCAAACCACACGAATCCGCCCCTCGCCCTGCCCTCGCCCGACACCGGCAAGGAGTACTTCGACGCCCTGCTCGCGGCCCTCGAGCGCGCCGCGACGGACGGCCTCTTCGGGCGCTTCGACTCGATCGTGATCGACGAGGGGCAGGACTTCTCGCCGGCCATGCTCCGCGCGCTCGACGCGCTCGCGATCGATTGCCCGCGCATCGCCTTCTTCCACGACCCGAACCAGCGGCTCTACGACGGGGCCACGCCCGATGAACTCCGCGCCCGCTTCGGCGGCCCGATGGTGCTCCGGGAGAACCTGCGGAACTCCGCCGCGATCACCGACTTCCTGCGCACGCTCGACCCTGCCCGCCTCTCCGGCCTGGTGACTCCACCCTCGGTGCGCAGCGGACTGCCTGTGGTGGTCTGGGAATACAAGAGCGGCGATACGAAGTCCCAGGTCGCCGCCATAGAGCGCATCGTGAAGCATCTCGTCTACGGCGAAGACGTCCGCCACAAGGACATCGCGATCATCTCTCCGTTCCGCTTCGACCGCGGCTCGCTCGCGGGGATGACGACGCTTGCGGATTTCCCTCTGATGTCGCTCGAGGACGCGGTCCGGCAGGAAGCCGGTGCATGCCTGCGCCGCGAGACCCTCCACCGCTTCAAGGGTCTTGAAGCTCCAGCGGTGATCCTGCACGATGTCTCTGGCGCGGGCTTGAATGTCACGTTCGAGGCGATCCTGACCGGCTGCAGCCGCGCCCAGCATGCGCTCTACGTGCTCCGCAGCGACGACTATGCCGGTCCTGCGCCACTTCCTGTGCAAGGCACGCTCCCCTGACCGCCGATGGAGGACACATGATCGACCCAACCTGGATTGCACGCGGCCTCGACGCCGCCATCGAAATGGCTGAGAAGGGCTGGCGCGAGGGCGGCATCCCGATCGGGAGCTCGCTGCTCGACGCGCGCGGCAACGTCGTCGCCGCCGGGCACAACCAGCGCGTCCAGTCGGGCGACCCGACCGCGCATGCGGAGGTCGACTGCATCCGCCGCGCCGGTCGCCGCCGCGACTGGCGGTCGCTCACGCTCGTCTCGACGCTCTCCCCCTGCTGCATGTGCTCGGGGACGGCGATCCTCTTCAAGATCCCGCGCGTCGTCATCGGCGAGAACAAGACCTTCATGGGCGCCGAGGAGTGGATGGCTGCGAACGGCGCGGAGCTCGTCGTCGTCCAGGACCCGCGCTGCGTCGCGCTCATGGAGCGGATGAAGCGCGAGAAGCCCGACCTCTGGGCCGAGGACATCGGCGAGTGAGCCGAGCGCGGCCGCTCATCCTCGTCACCAGCTTCCAACCCTTCGGCGGAAGCCCGGTGAACCCGACGATGGCGATCGCGCGGGAGCTTGCGGCGATGCCCTGCTCGACGGGATCGCGCGCCTACGCGACGCTTCCCGTCGTGACGGGCACGGGCGCGGGCAGCACCTGGGCCGCGGTCGAGCCGCTGATCGACGAACTGCAACCAGACGCGGTCGTCGCCCTCGGCGAGAGCGCGAAGGCCGACCGGATCAACCTCGAGCGGGTCGCCGTCAACCTGCGCGATGCGCGGATTGCCGACAACAGCGGCGTGCAGCTCGTCGACCTGCCCGTCATCGACGGCGCGCCCGACGCACGCTTCAGCCCGCTTCCCCTCCGCGACATGCTCGCGGCCTGCGAGTCGGCGGGCGTGCCGGCGACGCTCTCGCTGAGCGCGGGGGCCTTTCTCTGCAACGAGCTGATGTTTCGCCTGCTCGAGCGGGCGCGCCCGCGTGCCTGCGGCTTCATCCATGTCCCGCAGCTGCCCGAGCAGGCCGCGGAGCGCGGCGGTCCAGCGATGGACGCAGCGACCAGCGCCCAGGGAGTCCATGCGGCGCTGGAGGCGCTGGCAGCAGTGCTCGCAGCGCGACTATCAGAAGGGCCGCTCGCGTGAGCAGGCTCGTCCTCGTGACGGGCGGCGCGGGATTCATCGGCTCGCATGTGTGCGAGGCGCTCGTCGCATGCGGGATCCGCGTGCGCGTGCTTGACGACTTCAGCACGGGAAACGCGGCGAACCTCGCGCGGATCTGGCGCGAGATCGAGGTCATCGAAGGTTCGCTCGAGTCGCCCGGCGCCGTCGGCCGCGCGGTCACGGGCGCGACAGAGATCGTGCATCTCGCCGCGCGGTCGTCGGTGGCGGAGAGCATCGGCGCCCGCGAGCTCTACGAGCGCGTGAATGTGGGCGGAACCTGCACGCTCTTCGCCGCGGCGACCGCAGCGAAGGTCCGACGCGTGGTCTTCGCAGCGAGTTCGAGCGCCTACGGCGACCACGCCGCGCCGCACGAGGAGTCGCTCGAGCCCCGGCCGATGTCGCCCTACGCGGCGACGAAGGTCGCTGGCGAGCGCATGGTGCGCGAACTCGCGGAGACGGGCGGCGTCGATGCCGTCTCGCTGCGCTTCTTCAATGTCTATGGGACGCGGCAGGACCCGAACAGCGCCTACGCGGCGGTGATCGCCCGTTTCACCTCGCGCATCTCCGCAGGGCAGCCCGTGACCATCTTCGGCGACGGGCTCCAGACCCGCGACTTCATCGATGTGCGCGATACGGCCCAGGCCGTGATCGCAGCGCTCGATGGCGGGCGACCGCTCGGAGGAGCCGTGGTCAACGTCGGAACTGGCCGTGCCGTCAGCATCGTGACCCTCGCCCGCCTGATCGGTGCCATCCTCGGCAAGCCTGTCGCGGTCGAGCACCAGCCCGCCCGCGAGGGCGAAGTGCGCGACAGCGTCGCAGCGATGGAGCGGACCATCGAACTCCTCGGATTCCGCGCCTCCATCAGACTTGAGGACGGACTCGCCCTATTGTGTCGATAGGCTGTGATCGTCCTGACAGCCGCGCTCCGGCGCGCACGGACGGAATTGATCGGAGGATTCGCCCATGGGATGCATCCGTTTTCTGTTCTCGCCGTTCGCGGTGATCTTCGGCGCCGTCGCGATGATGGTCGTCGCGGTCGTCGGGTTCGCCGTCGCCCAGTCGACGCTCGGCCTTGAAAAGAGCTTCCGCGAGGATAGCTGGGTGCTGAGCGACACCTTCGCGGCGATCATGCTTGGCGTGACCTTTCTGGGTGCGATCATCGGCGGCGCAGTGTCGCGCAAGACCGGCGGCGGGCTCGCCGTGCTCCTCATGATCGTGTTCGCCGCCGCGGTGAGCCTGATCCCCCACCTCGACAGCCCGACCGATGCAAGCAAGTCGAAGCGCTTCGAGGGCCGACCGAGCGCGCCAGCGAAGGACACGGGGCTCGTCGACCTGATGCGATGGACCGAGCACCCGGACTGGATGCGCTACGGCGGCGCGCTCGTCGGCGTCACCGGCGTCGTCTTCGGCAGCTCGCTCGCGAAGGGCGGTCGCAAGTCGCGCGCGAGCGGCGACGACGAGTAGCCGCGTCGAAAGATCGACTGCCTAAAAACGACGAACGCCGCGCGGATCGCGCGGCGTTCGTGTTGATTGCTCAGTTGCGACGATCCACAAGCGGGCTGGAGTCGCTCAAGCCTTGAAGCCGGCCTTGTAGGCGGCCACGGCGCTCTTGAACTCCTCATCGATGCCCTTGAAGGACTTCGCGGCGACGAGCTTGTCGCGGAGGTCCTTCTTCTGCGTCTTGAAGTACTCGAGCATGCCCGACTCGAACTTCGACACCGCGGGGATCGCGACGTCGTCGAGGAAGCCCTTGGACGCAGCGAAGATCGAGATGCACTGGTCGATGACGTCGTACGGGCGGTACTGACCCTGCTTGAGCAGCTCGACCATGCGCGCGCCGCGGTCGAGCTGGCGCTTCGATGCCGCGTCGAGGTCGGTGCCGAGCTGGGCGAACGCCTCGAGCTCGCGGTAGGCGGCGAGGTCGAGGCGGAGCGAGCCCGCGACTTCCTTCATCGCCTTGATCTGGGCATTGCCACCGACGCGCGACACCGAGATGCCGACGTTGATGGCGGGACGGATGCCGGCCGAGAAGAGCTCGGGCTGGAGGTAGATCTGGCCGTCGGTGATCGAGATCACGTTGGTCGGGATGTACGCCGACACGTCGCCTTCCTGCGTCTCGATGATCGGGAGCGCGGTGAGCGAGCCGCCGCCGTTGTCGTTCGACAGCTTGGTGGCGCGCTCGAGGAGGCGGGAGTGCAGGTAGAACACGTCGCCGGGGTACGCCTCGCGTCCGGGCGGACGGCGGAGGAGAAGCGACAGCTCGCGGTACGCGACGGCCTGCTTCGAGAGGTCGTCGTACACGCAGAGGACGTGCTTCGGGGTCTTGCCCTGCTTGCCCTGCCACATGAAGTACTCGCCCATCGCGCAGCCCGCGTAGGGGGCGATGTACTGGAGCGGCGCGGCGCTCGAGGCGCCTGCGTTGACGACGATGGTGTAGTCCATCGCGCCGTTCTTCTTGAGGGTCTCGACGACGCCCGCGACGGTCGAGTCCTTCTGGCCGACGGCGACGTAGATGCAGACGACGGCGTCGGGGGTGCCCCAGTACTGCTTCTGGTTGATGATCGCATCGAGGCAGACGGCGGTCTTGCCGGTCTTGCGGTCGCCGATCACGAGCTCGCGCTGGCCACGGCCGACGGGAACCATCGAGTCGACGGCCTTGATGCCGAACTGGAGCGGCTCCTTGACGGGCTGGCGGGCTGCGATGCCGGGGGCGACGATGTCGACCTTCTGGCGGCCCGAGGCGTTGATCGCGGGACCACCGTCGATGGCGTTGCCGAGGGGATCGACCACGCGGCCGAGCATCTCCGGTCCGACGGGCACCTCGAGGAGGTTGCCCGTCGCGCGGGCGGTGGCGCCTTCGCGGATCGAGGTCGCGTCGCCGTAGAGCACGCAGCCGACGGTATCGAGCTCGAGGTTCATCACCTGGCCCATGACCTTGCCGCCCGAGCCCTGGAACTCGATGAGCTCGCCGGCCATCGCCTTGGAGAGGCCGTAGACGCGCGCAATGCCGTCACCGACCTCGACCACCTGGCCGACTTCGGAAATCTCGAGCTTGCCCGAGTACTGCTCGATTTCCTGGCGAATGACTGTCGTGATCTCGTCGCTCTTGATCTTCACGGATGTGTCCTCGTGGATGCTGGGCTGATGCCCTGCGGTAGCTGAAGTTGATTCGTGCGGGTGGGTTCTGTCTCAGGCGAGGAAGTCATTGACGCGCGACCGGATCTTGGTCGAGCCGCGGGTCGAGACGCTCTCGCGCATGCTGCGGAGCTGGGTGGCGACGGAGCCGTCGATCAGCTGGTCGCCGATGCGGAGCTTGACGCCGCCGATCATGTTGGGATCGCTGTACTGGTGGAGGACGGCGTCCTTGCTGAACGCCTCCTTCACGCGCGCCTTGACGGTCGCGATGACATCGTCCGAGGCCTTGCCGTCGACGGTGAACATGTCGACCTCGATGCGGCCGAGGCGCTCCTGCATGAGCGCGTCGAACGCGTCGGAGACATCGGCGATGCGGCCGGCGCGGCCGTGGTTCGCGAGCACCATGACGAAGCGGAAGACGAGGTCGCTCACGCGGCCCTTGACGATCTTCTCGAGCGCAGCCTTGCGCTTGTCGTTGCCGACGATCGGGGTCCTGAGGAACTCGGCGAACTTGCGGTCGCCGCGGATGATCTCGGCGAGGTCGCGGAGCTCGCTCGAGCACGCCTCTGCGACGGCATTGCCACCGGCCTTGTCGCAGACCTCGAGGAGGCTCTGCGCGTAGACGCTGGCGATTTCGTCGATGTTCTTGGTTGCTGCCATCGTGTGGTTCGCTCGGTCAGGCGTGCGTCAGTTGCGGGCGCGCGAAAGTTCGGCCAGGCTCTCGGAGACGAGGCGCGACTGGTCGGCGGCGCTCACCTCGCGGCGGAGGATCTTGGATGCCATCGTGGCGGCGAGCGCGACCGCGTGGTCGTTGAGCTCCTTGACGGCGGCCTCGCGGGCCGAGCTGATGTCGGCGAGCGCGCGCGCCTTCATGTCTGCGAGCTCGGCGTCGTTCTTGGCGCGCAGCTCGTCGGCGACCTTGCGGGCCGTGTTCTGCGCCTCGGCGATGGTGCGCGTGGCCTCTTCCTGGGCCTGGCGCAGCTTCTCCTCGAACTTCTTCTGGGCGGACTCCGCCTCGTGGCGCGCCTTCTCGGCGGCGTCGATCTCGTGCCGGATCTTCGCGTAGCGCTCGTCGAGGCCTGCGACGATCTTCGGCCAGACGAGCTTCGCGGCGAGCGCGAAGAAGACGAGGAAGACGACGAGAGCGACGGTGAAGCCGATCACATCGGGAGCGAGCGGGTTGGCTGCGAGGATCGCGGTCATGGAGTGCATTCCTGGCTGTTCCTGTCACGGGGTGCGCACGCCGTGCGGGCGGGCGCGGAAGGGTCCTCGTCGGGTTCCCCCGACGAGGACCGGAGATTCAGAATCGCTCGATCAGAGGACGCCGAGCAGACCGACGACGACCGCGAACAGCGCGACGCCTTCGATGAGCGCCGCGGTGAGGATCATCTGGGTCTGGATGGTCGACGCCATCTCAGGCTGGCGGGCGGTCGCCTCGACGGCGCCGCCACCGATGCGGCCGATGCCCATGCCGGCGCCGATGACCGCGAGGCCCGCGCCGATCGCGGCGAGACCGGCGGCGAGAGGCTTGCCGCTGCTAGCGGCGGCCTCAGCGCCCTGCGCGAACGCGGGGCTGGCGACGAAGGCGGCGAGAGCGGCAAACGGGAGGAACTTGCTGAACTTGCTCATTTCGAACTGTGCTCCAAAAGGTGTTGGTCTTGTGTCGGACGCCGTGGGACGCGCCGGTTGAAGGATTGGAATCATTCAGCCGGGCCTCCCACGGGCCCGGGGTTTGTCTGGTCAGTGCGCGTGAGCGTGCGCGTGGTCGTGCCCGTGTCCATGATCATGCTCGTGATCGTGGCCGTGGTCGCCGTGGTGGCTCATCATGCCGATGAAGACCGCGGTCAGGAACATGAACACGAACGCCTGGAGGAAGGCGACGAAGAGCTCGAGGAAGCTGATGGCGACGGCGAAGAGCCCGCTGATCACGCCGATCGGGGCGGCGAGCGCCCATCCCTTTGCCGCAAGCGCCATGCCCGTGAAGCTGAAGATGGTCGCGAGCAACGTGTGACCCGCGAGCATGTTCGCGAAGAGACGGATGGCGAGCGCGCCCGGCTTGATGAAGAGGCCGAGGACCTCGACGACGAAGATGATCGGGACGACGAGCAGCAGCCCCTTCGGGCCGGTGAGTAGCTCCTTGCCGCCGCACATGTGCTCGAGGAAGCCCTTCACGCCCAGGTCGCGCATCGACTGGAACATGATGGCGAAGAACGAGACGGTCGCGAGACCCGCGGTGACCGAGATCGACGCGGTTGCCGTTCCGCCGAACCAGATGGCTCCGTGCTCGCCATGCGCCTCGGCGTGGACCGCATCGACGGCATGCCCGCCCTCGTGTCCGTGGCCATGGCCCATCATCTTGTGCACGAACTCCTGGAGATCGGCGAAGGGGATGAAGCCGAGCAGGTTGAGCGTGAGGATGAAGAAGAAGAGCGAAAGGAAGAACGGCAGGTAGAAGTTCGCGGTGGCCTTGCCGAGCAGCGGCTCGAGCACGCCCTCGCGGAGCCCCTGCACGATCACCTCGATGATCTGCGCGATGCGGCCCTTGGTCAGGTAGCGGTCGGTTCCCGAGGCTGCGGGACCAGTCGCGATCTGCTTCGACGCGATCCACAGCACGCCGAACGCGACGACGCCCGCCGTCACGATCGAGACGGCGCTGAGCTTGAGGTGCTCGATGCCGAGCATGCCGCCGAGCGCGGATTCCTTGTCGAGGACGTGATCGAGCGGGTTGCCGCCGGCCGCGAGCAGCGCGGGAACGGCATCGATCATCGGAGCAAGTTGAAGTGAGATGCTCATGTGCGGATCGTTCGGGTCTCTGGAACTCTGCGAGCGCGGAGGCTCGTGAAATCTGTCACGAAGTCTGGGGACAAAGACGCGGACGCGTGCTTTGCCCCTCGTGCGGGAATCGCGTCACGCGCGCGGCGCGTTGGTCGAACCTGCACTCCCCGACATCGCCTTCAGCATGGTCGCGATGTCTGCGACCAGGATGAGGAGATACCCGACAGCAGCTCCGATCAGGAGTGGCTGGGGCTTCACGGGGAGGGCAAAGTATAACGAGACCGCTAGAAGGGGTGTGCAGAGGAAGCGGATGACCGTCGAGGCGAGATAGGCGGTCATCGGCGCCGTGTTGCCGCGTTTGGCGGATGCAAGGAACGCGCCGCCGAGGATTCCAAGGATGTGCGCGATGATCGAAGCCATAAGTCCAATGCTTGCAGACTGATATGTCTCCAAGTCAACATCCGCTCCCAGGCGAGCGAGTGTCCAGAGCACGAAGAGCACGATGCCGGAGATCGCGGTCACGGCGAGGAGCCTGACCGTTGGGTAGTCCGGACCCCTTGGGGGCACGCTGCGGTTGGGCTCGCCACTCAAGTCGGACCTGCGCTTTCACGGTCCGAATCCGAGGACTGGGCGTTCGGTCGCCCAGGAGCCGGGCGACGCGGCGCCTGCAGGCGCATCGCGACGCGGACGACCGTCCACATGGCCACGACCACCCCCATGATCGATCCGACCACGACCCAGCGGTTCTTGGTGCCGAGCATGTAGTCGGCGGCGAGCCCGAGCAGAACTCCCGCAGCCACCTCGCTGAGCATCTGCGTGCCGAGCCCGATCAGAGATGCATCCACCGACTGAAGGAAGCGCATGCCGCGACCGCGCGAAGGGTCATCCTTCCGCGGGACGGTGTCTTGGCGAGGTCTTGGGTCGCTTTCGGTCGGCACGCGTACACCGTACCATCCCGACCTCTATGGCGACCCGCGACGAAGAAGTCATCGACGTGACCCCGACCCGCCTCACCCGCGGCGAGAGCTTGCTGCTCCCCTCGATCTTCAAGGGTCTGGGAACGACGCTCCGCCACTGCTTCGAGAACATCGGCCGTGGCGGCACCAACAAGAAGAACATCTGGGTCCTCCAGTACCCCGAGCAGAAGCGCGATGACCGCCCCGTCGAGGAAGGCGGGCAGTACCGCCCCTACTTCCGCGGTGTCCACCGGCTGAACAAGGACGAGGATGGCCGCGTGCGCTGCGTGGCGTGCTTCATGTGCGCGACGGCGTGCCCTGCGAACTGCATCCACATCGTCGCGGACGAGAGCCCGTGGTCCGACCGCGAGAAGTACCCGAAGCAGTTCGACATCGACGAACTGCGCTGCATCTACTGCGGCATGTGCGAGGAAGCGTGCCCGTGCGACGCGATCGAGCTCACGCCGCACTACGAAGTCACCGGCCTGTCTCGCCAGGAGCTCATCTTCGACAAGACGAAGCTGCTCCAGGTGTACGACGAGACCGTCGGCGAAAAGCCGATGTGAGAGCGGTCGTCGCTGCGGCGGCTCGCTTGGTTTGAGCGGTCGCGGCTGCGGCCGCTCCCTCTGGACGAGCGCCGCGCGAGTGAATCGCGACGGCGCTCCTGACATGCGTATCGCCAAAGCGAGCGAAGGCGCGCACGCGGCCGCCAAGCGGCCGCCAGCGCGCCAAGTCGCGAGCGCTCAGAAACTGAGTGCCCGCAGACGAAGTCGGCGGAACAGGTTGCGTGGGAGTCGGCCTGCCGTCGGTCCGTCGACTCCTGACGCATGCGGTTCCGCAGATTTCGGCGTTGCCTCCATCTGCGGGCACTCACATCAAGTGAGCACCAAAGGGAGCCGCCGCAGCGGCGACCGCCCAGAAATGAGTGCCCACAGACGAAGTCTGCGGAACCATCGACGCGGGAGTCGACGCCTTACGGCGCCTCTTGCTGTTCCTTCTTCGGCTGCTTGGGCTTCTTCGGCTTGTCCTTGAAGATGTCGGCGATGTCGCCGACGGCATCGATGACCGACCCTGGATCCTCTCTGAGCACATCGCCGATCTCGGGCCACTTGAACTTCGGCTCGGGCTTCACGGGCTTGCCCGAAGGATCGAAGAGCGGACCCTTTAGCTCGACTCCAACGGTCAGCCGCTTCAGCAATTCAGGACTGCCCGTGCCGATCGACTCGAAGAGCCCGCGCGCCTGCCGAGACCAATTGCCCAGATCGCTCAGCGGGATCGCCGTCGTGATCGAGTTCGCGCGGATCGGCGTCGCAGCGAGATCGATGTCGCCCGCGAATACGAGCGAGTTGCGCCACGATCCGGTTGCGGTCTTGCCGACCTTGAGCGTGAAGTCGCGGTAGGTCAATCGCCCCTTCGCGATCTGCACGCGCAGCGGATCGAGATACGCAGCCACGCCCGAGACCTGCTCCGCGCCCGCGAGCGCAAGCATCGCCCCGAGCAACCCTGAGCTCACGAGGTTCATCTCGCCTGTTTCGAGCGAGAAGGCGCCATCGAGCCGCTTGCGATCGCCATCGAGCGGCCAGGTCAGGCTCGTGAGCAAGAACTTCGCGGGCGCGCCCGTGGTCACATCGCTGAAGATCGGATGGATCGAGGAAAGCAACTGCTCGCGCACGGGCGGCGAGAGCGAGAACGTCGCCGAGACCGGCTTGTCACCAGTCACGGTCAGCAGTCCGTCTGCCACCGAAAGCGACGGTGCATCGACGGTCGCGAACTCGGAGGACAGCTTGGCGGCGAGTGATCCGCCGGCGGTCGAGAGCCCCTTTGCGTCCACCTGGGCGTCGATCGCATCGCCGAGATAGCGGCCGACCGAGCCTCCGGTGCCTGCGAGCGCATCGATCGTCGCGGCGGGGAACTTCGTCGCCCGGACCGTTGCGTCGACCACGGGATTCGCCTTGGCCTCCGCATTCGGCGCCACGGCACCGCGCACGCGCGCATCGACATCCAGCGAGCCCGCGGCGGCGGCGGCGTCCTTCCCCGTGATCTTGACGGCGATTTCGTCCGCAAGGCGGGCGCTCTTCGCGGTCAGCGACAGCGCGCCGGTCGACAGCGTGATCGGCTTGCCTGCGGCGTCGCGCGTCTCGATGACCACGGCGGACAGCGATCCTCCGAGATCGAGCGAGCCCTCTGCGAGCCGCGGCTTCATCTCGGCGTCGAGTGGAACCGCTGCGGAGGCGATCGACAGCTCGACCGCGACAGGCTGCGTCACGCGCTTGCCCGCGTCCCGTCCGAGTCCCGCGAGCTTCGCGAACGTCTCCGCCGCGATATCCGCAGACATCACGCCGCTCACGCGTGCGACCCGACCTTTGGCGTCGCCCGGAGCGGCAAGGTTCAGCGTCCCGCGGGCGCGGGGGAAGTCGAGGACGAAGGTGCCCGAGGGCGCCTCCTCCTCCGCGAAGTTCACGCGAAGGCTGCCGGCGCCGCCGAGAACGCCCGAGTACGCGCCCGGCTCGAGGCCGAACACAGGTTCAAAGCGCGCGAGATCGAAGCGTGCGAGTTCGAGCGTTCCCGAGGCGCCGCCGAAGAGCCGCGGTGCCGCGGGCTTCGCCCATCCGATGCGGAAGTCGAGATCGCCGTCGGTGCCGGTGGCGCCGAGCGACGCCTTGCCGCTCGCCGTGGCGCGGCCATCGGCGAAGGCATAGCTCGTCGATGCGTCGATGCGGGAGACCGCAAGCGGCGCCACGATGCCTGGCGCGCGACGCACGCGCAGATTCTCGATGAGCGCGCGCGCGGCGACATCGCCCGACGGCGCCCATGCGCCGTCCTTCCGCGAAAGCGCGAGCACGGGCGCACGCAGCGAGATTCGCATGCCTGGCTCGAGCTCGACCCTTTCGCCAAGGTCAAGCGATGCGATCGCCTCGGCGTTCAGCTCGGCGTCGAGCGAGAGATTGGTCGCGGAAATCGCATCGGGCTCGTAGCGAACCGAGCCGCCAGCATCGACCGCTGCGGCATCGAGCGTGAAGTCGGCGACGATCGCGCCGCCATCGATGCGGTTCTTCGCCTCAAGGCTCATCGCGCCGCGTCCGAGCAGCCCGACCGACTTCGCTGCCTCGGGAGCGATGCGCGAGATGAAGGACGGATCGAGTCCGCTGACCGCGATGGTCCCGTTCGGCGAGAGCGCGAGCAGATCGATCTTCCCCGATGGAAGGGGACCAAAGCGCTGCTCGACGCGCACCTCGGCGCCATCGACCTTTGCGCCGACGAGGAGCGACCCCTGAGTCGCGCCGCGCGGCGTCGACGCCTCGACGCGCAGGTCGTTCACCGCTGCGGCTGTACCCGAGCCTTCGACCGCGATCGCGCCCGACATCTCGAGGCGCGCGCGGGCGACGAGGGCGCGTAGCCCGCTGAACTCGTCGCTCGGCACGAACGCCAGCTCGGGAACCTCGACCTTGACCGACGCGCCACTTCCGCGGCTCGAGACCGCGCCGTTGGTGAGGCGCTCGATGGTCGCGGAATCGACGCGGGCGGTCGCATCGAGCGCGCCGGATGTGAGTGCGCGGGAGACGAGGTCGAGCTGCCCGCGCGCCGAGAGACTGGTATCACCCGTCGCGCCGTATCGCCCCTTGAGCGAGAGCGTCGCGCTCGCCGCTGGATCTCCGAGCTTCTTGTCGATCGCGAGCGACATCGACTCCACGCGCATGCGCGTCGGGAAATCAGGCGACTCGAAGGCGAAAGGCTGCGCGAGCGCGAGCTCGAGGGAGCCGCCGATCCCGCGCGCGACGTGGTCCTCGGACTTCCGCCACGAGAGCCCCTGGCCCGCCAACGAGAGTTCAAGCACGCCCGCCTCGCCAAGTCCAAGCGCCTTGAGGAGCTCGGGCTGCAGCGACGCACGCGACGTGACCGAGCCTTCATCGATGCTCGTGCCGTCGGGCGCCACCTTTCCGTCGAACGCGAACTGCACCTGCTTGGTCGCCAGGTTCACGCGCGCGCGATCGCCCTGCTGCTTCACCACCGAAAGGTCCGCGGTCTCGCCGAGATCGCGGCGGAGATCGATCGCGACGCCGGCGCCCGCCGGCGGCATCAATGGCTGGAATACGCCAAGCGGCACGCCGCGGGCCTCGACCGTCGCTGCAAGATCCGCTGGATCAAGCGTGAACTTGCCCGCGGCATCGAAGGGCGAGGCGATCGTCACGTCTGCGCGCAGCGTTGCCTCGCGGCTGCCTGCGACGCGCGCGACGACATCGGCCTTGAGGGCAAGGTCGCCCGCAGCGCCCTTGACGGCGTCGAGCTCGAGGGTGCTGAAATCGATGTCGCCGACGCTCGTCGGCCACACGATGCTGCTCGCAGCGACCTTGACCGTGCCGGTGGTGCCGGCAAGGTCAGCGCCTCCCGACGCTGCATAGGCGAGCTTCGCCTCCACATCGACGGAGATATCGCCGTCCTTCCCATGCGCGCGCGTCGTGCCATCCAGCCCGATTGTCACCGCGGTGCCCACGAGCGCGATCTCGCCGCCGAGGTCGTTGAGCGCATACTCGGCTCCGCCGGGGCCCTTCGCAGTGAAATCGATGCCCTCGAGCGTGATCGTGACCTTGCGCGTCCCGAGCGGCGACCCACTCTGGGACGGCTGCGGCGCACCGCCTTCCTGCCCAGGCTTCGCGAGCTTCGCGAGCCCAAGGCGCCCTTGCTCATCAAGCGTCGTCTGCGCGGACCCCGTCAGCGCGAGCGACACATCGCTTCCTCGGAGCAGCGCAAGCAGCCCCTCGCGGACCTCGGCGCTGAAGTCGACGCGCCCCGCCTCTGGCCCGCCGTCGATCGAGAAGCCCTCGATCTTCTGCCCGGCGAACCAGCCGAGATCGACCTGCTTCACCGCGACCGTGCCGTTGACCTGCTTCGCCGTCTCCTGCTCGATCACGCCGCGTACGTAGCCCGACATCAAGGTGGGAGCGAGGATCACGAGCAGCACGAGCAGCGCAAGGATCGAGGTGATGGTGATGAGGATCTTCTTCCGACGCATGCAGGGGACTCCGCAATGGGACAGTAGCAGCGCCGCGAAGGTCGGTGCAGCGACCATGCGGATTCCCAGCCATCGATCGGGGAAGATTCATTCGGGCGTCAGTCGACCGCGACCGGCACGCCCCGCGTGGGCGACAGCCGCAGCATGCGCTGAAGGGCGAGCGTCGCGAGCCTGCGCGCGTCGGGGTGCACGCGGATGCGGTTCACAACCTTGCCGGCTGCGAGCTGATCGAGAGACCACGCGAGATGCGCCTGGTCGATGCGGTACATCGTGGTGCACAGGCACTGGCACTCGCTGAGGATGCGCACGTTCACGTCGCGCGATGCGGCTCGGCGCGCGATGCGGTTCACGAGGTGCACCTCGGTTCCGACGGCCCAGCTGGTGCCAGGCGCGGCGCTGTCGATGGCGTCGATGATGAACTCGGTCGAGCCCGCGAGATCGGCGATGTCGACGACCTCCTGCGCGCACTCGGGATGCACGAGCACCGTTCGCCCCTCCTTGCGCGAGGCGGCGACATGCTCCGGGCGGAACAGCTTGTGCACGCTGCAATGGCCGGCCCACAGCAGGACCTTCGCGTCGCGGATCTGCGCCGAGGTCAATCCGCCGTTCTCGAGCTTCGGGTTCCACAGCGCGCACTCGGCGATCCCGCCGCCGTTCGCGGCATCGACCTCGGTCACCAGCCCGTGCGCCTTCGCGGTGTTGCGCCCGAGATGCTGGTCGGGCAGGAACAGGATCTTCACGCGCTCGCCGCGGGCAAGCGGCGTGTCGCCGCCCTTCAGCGCCCACTCGAACACGCGCTTCGCGTTCGAGCTCGTGCAGCATGCTCCGCCGTGCTCGCCGACGAACGCCTTGATCGCAGCGGTCGAGTTCACGTAGGTGATGGGGACGACCCGCTGCTTCGCGGACGCCTTGCCTTCGCGCATCGCGGCGTGGATCGCATCCCACGCATCGACGGTGTCGTCGTACGCGGCCATGTCGGCCATCGAGCAACCTGCGGAGAGGTCGGGCAGGATGACCTCGACGTCGTCACCCGTGAGGATGTCGGCGGTCTCGGCCATGAAGTGCACGCCGCAGAAGACGATGTACTTCGCGCCGCGCTTCGGCGCTTCCGCCGCCGCCATCTGCGAGAGCTTGAGGCTGTCGCCGATCAGGTCGGCGTGGCGGATCACGTCGTCCTGCTGGTAGTGGTGCCCGAGGATGAGCAGCTTCGAGCCGAGTTCCTTGCGGCGCGCGTCGATCACGCGCCCGAGTTCGTCCTCGGTCGCGTTCAGGTAGCGGTCGGGAAGGGAGGGCTGCCACAGCATGGGGAGGAAGTCTACGCGCCCATGCCGCCGATGCGCCCGCCAATGCCTCGAAATGCGAGGCCGACGGCCGCGAAGACCAGCCCCGCGCCCACGAAGATCAGCGGAAATCCCCACAGGCGGAACCATGAATCGATGGTGGCATCCGTGGGATCGGCGGCGGTGTAGCGGACGGGAACGGCTTCGCCGACCGCGAACGGATCCGAGGTCGCGACGCGCGATCGGAACTCGTGCTGCACGCCCGAGGCGTCGCTGAAGCGCACGACCTCCGCGTAGGTCGGGCGGCTGACTCCGCGCCCCGCCGTCGCTCGCGCGGAGCGCTCGTGCGCGATGACGGTGCCGGCGGTGCCGACCGTGCCCGAGTGCCACGACCACGCATGGATGAGAAACCCAAGCGCCACGGTCATCTCCAGAAGGCCGATCGCGATCGCGATGTTTCCGACGATCCGTGACACGCGCGGGAAATCCAGCATCGCTCCTCCGTCGGTTCGAACTCAGTCGTCATCGCCGTACATCGGCTCCACGACACGCGGCTCGCCGTCGACTTCCTCGACGGGCGGCGCCGAGGTCACGGTCGAGACCGCGGGAACGCCGAGCCGCTCGCCGATGGTGTCGGCGAGCACATCGGCGTGCACGGCGCTGTCGCACACGAGGAACAGCGTCGAGCCAGAACCGCTCACATGGACGGTCTGGCGCGCGAGCGCCTCGAGATCTGCGCGGAGCTCGGCGAGCCGCGGCGCGACGTGGCACGCGGCATCGGCGAGGTCGTTGAACGGCGAATCAGCGGTGGCGCCGCGCTCGGCGAGCGCACGCACCCGCGATGCGTCGAGCGACGCGCCGGGCGCGAGTTGGTCGAATGCGCGGTAGACCTGACCGGTCGGGCACTGAACGTCGGGAAAGACGAGGACGAGATGCGTGCGATGCTCGGTCGCGCGCGCGAGGCGCTCGCCGAGCCCCTCGACGATGGCGCTGCCGCCCTGCACGAGGAACGGCACGTCGCTCCCGAGCGGTTGCGCGAGATGCTCGAGAAACTCGGGACGCAGTCGCAGGTCGAACAGCGCATCGAGCGCGCGGAGCATGGCGCCCGCGTTCGACGAGCCGCCCCCGAGGCCGCCGCCAACGGGAATCCGCTTCTGCATCCGCAACTGCACGGGAAGCTCGCGCCCCAGCCGCTCCTCGAGGGCGCGATGCGCACGCACGGCGAGATCCTTTGAGATCTTCCAGTCGATCTCGGTCTTCCGATGCGCGTCATCGTGCCATTCGATCGCGTAGCGCGATGGCGTCCCGAGCGGCAGCCGCTTCAGCGTGAGGTCGTCGCCGAAGCGGGTCGTGACCATCCACGAGGCGATCTGGTGCATGCCCGAGGCGTCGGGCGCGCCGACCGACAGCGCGAGATTGACCTTGGATGGCGCGTAGGCGCGGACCAGCGAGGGCATGTGTGGAGGATATCGCGCGCGGCTGAATGCGGCGGGAATCCGCTATCCTTTCCCTCCCATGGCTGCTCCCCGCTCCTTCGCGCCCTCGAACCTCGACGCCACCAGCTTTGCCGCCCTCGAGCCGCACTACCGCGAGCTCCTCGGCCGCGCGGTCGCGAGCGCCGACCACCTGGAGCAGCTGGTCCTCGACCGAAGCGATCTCGACGCCGTCGTGAGCGAGTGCGCCGCGAACCTCTACATCGCGACGACGCGCAACACCGAGGACAAGAAGGCGGAGGCCGCGTACCTCTCCTTCGTGCGCGAGGTCGATCCGAAGCTGAAGCCGCTCTCGAGCGAGCTCGACAAGAAGATCGCGACGAGCCCGCACGCCGATGCGCTGCCGAAGTCGCGCTACGAGGTGCTCCTGCGCGGGATGCGCGTCGACATCGAGCTCTTCCGCGAGGCAAACATCCCGCTCGAGACCGAGCTCGCCGAGCTCGACCAGAAGTACAACCAGACCATCGGGCGCATGACCGTCGAGTTCGACGGCGCGACGCGCACCATGCCGCAGATGGGCCGCTACCTCGAGGAGAACGACCGCGCCGTCCGCGAGAAGGCGTGGCGCGCGATGAACGATCGCCGCCTGCAGGACCGCGACGCGATCGACGAGATCTACGACAAGATGCTCGCGCTGCGCCACCAGATCGCGCTGAACGCGGGCTTCCCCAACTTCCGCGACTTCCAGCACCGCCGCTTCAAGCGCTTCGACTACTCGCCCGCAGACTGCATGAAGATGCACGACGCGATCGAGGCGCACCTCGTGCCGATCCAGCGCCGCCTCGATGCCGAGCGCGCGCGCGAGCTCTCGCTTTCGCCGCTGCGCCCGTGGGACCTCTCGGTGGACGTGAAGGGCCGCAAGCCGCTGCGCCCGTTCGAGAACGCGCAGCAGCTCGTCGATGGCTGCTCGCGCATGTTCCACGCCATGGGCGGCGGGCTCGGCGAGATGTTCGACACCATGCGAGCGGGCGACTGCCTCGACCTCGAGTCGCGGCCGGGGAAGGCTCCCGGCGGCTACCAGTACCAGCGCCAGTATTCGCGCACGCCGTTCATCTTCATGAACGCGGCGGGCATGCACCGCGACCTCGTGACCATGGTCCACGAGGCGGGCCACGCGTTCCACTCGATCCTCTCGAAGGAGGATCCGCTGCTCGAGTACCGCAGCTCGCCGACGGAGTTCGCGGAGGTCGCGTCGATGTCGATGGAGCTGCTCACGCTTCCCTACCACGGCGAGTTCTACTCATCCGACGACTGCCGCCGCGCGCTGCGCGAGCGGCTCGAGCGCTTCCCAACGATCATGACGTGGATCGCCACGATCGACGCCTTCCAGCACTGGATCTACACGAACCCAGGGCACACGCGCGTGCAGCGCACCGAGGCGTGGCGCGCACTCATGAAGCGCTTCGGCAACGCGGTCGCCTGGGATGGCTGCGAGGACGCGCGCGACGCGCAGTGGCAGCGCCAGCTGCACCTGTTCGGCATGCCGTTCTACTACATCGAGTACGGCATCGCCGAGACGGGCGCGATCCAGATGTGGCTCAATTCGCGGCGCGACCAGGCGAAGGCGCTGGCGGACTACCGCAAGGGCCTCGCGCTCGGCGGCTCGCGGCCGCTGCCCGAGCTCTTCCGGGCTGCGGGCCTGCGCTTCGAGCTCTCGTCGGGCCTGATGAAGGAGCTGGCGACCGAGGTCGACCGCGAGCTCGTGGGTACGGCCTGAGCGGCGGCGGCTCCCGCCGCTTCCGATTCCAAGCGGGGAACGATCCGCTCTGCCCGCCTTGAATTCGGGCTACGCTTCACGTTCGATGACCGCGCAGCACCCACAGCATGGATCGCTCGATGCCGACGGCTTTCGCCGCGCGGGGCATGCGCTCGTCGACTGGATCGCCAGCTACCGCGAGACGATCGCGCAGCGCAACGTCGCGCATCTCCCGCCGCCGGGCGCGATCCGCGCCATGCTTCCCGCGCACGCGCCTGAACGCGGCGAGCCGATCGCAGAGATCCTGGCCGATCTCGACAAGGTGGTCATGCCGGGCGTCGTCCACTGGCAGCATCCCGGCTGGTTCGCGTACTTCCCGGCCAATTCAAGCTTCGAGTCGATCCTCGGCGAGCTCGCGAGCGCGGGACTCGGCGTGCAGGGCATGCTCTGGTCGACCAGCCCCGCATGCACCGAGGTCGAGACCCACGTCCTCGACTGGCTCGTGCATGCGCTGGGGCTCCCCGACCGATTTCTCTCGAGCGGCGCCGGCGGCGGTTCGCTGCAGGACACCGCGAGTTCTGCCGCGCTCGTCGCACTCGTCGCCGCGCGCGAACGCGCGACGGGCTTCGCAAGCGACTCGCATGGGCTCGCGAAGACGGCGCGCACGATCACCTGCTACACGAGCGACCAGGCCCATTCTTCGATCGAGAAGGCCGCGCGTCTCGCGGGCATCGGCAAGGAGTTCCTGCGGCTGATCCCCGTGGACGCGAGGGGCGCGATGCGCGCCGACCTGCTGGAGCAGGAGATCGCGCGCGACCGCGCGCTCGGCCATCTGCCTGCCTTCGTCTCGGCGACCGTCGGCACGACGGGCGTGAACGGCATCGATCCCGTCGACGACATCACGAGGATCTGCCGCGCGCACGGCATCTGGCTGCACGTCGACGCAGCGATGAGCGGCACCGCGGCGCTCTGCGAGGAGTTCCGCTTCGTGAACGCGGGCGCTGCGCACGCCGACAGCTGGTGCTTCAACCCGCACAAGTGGATGCCCGTGAACTTCGACTGCGACGTGCTGTGGGTGGCCGATCGGGCGGAGCTCGTGCGCGCGCTGAGCGTGCTGCCCGAGTACCTCCGGAACTCGGCCACCGAATCGGGCAAGGTCATCGACTACCGCGACTGGCAGATTCCGCTTGGCCGCCGCTTCCGCGCGCTGAAGCTGTGGTTCGTGCTGCGGTCGTTCGGGCTCGGCGGACTGCGGGCGCTGGTGCGCGAGCATGTCGAGATGGCGCAGGACCTCGCCGAGCGCGTGCGCGCGCACGCGAGGCTCGACCTCGTCGTCGAGCCGCCGCTCAACCTCGTGTGCATCGCGCACAAGGACGGCGACGACGCCACGCAGCGGCTGATCGACGCGGTCAATCGCGACGGACGCTTCCTGGTCTCGCACTGCCGCTTCCACGGCAGGCTGGTGCTCCGCGTCTCGATCGGCG
>JBEGLX010000055.1:0-24849 GCA_041183345.1 Planctomycetota bacterium | reverse complement strand
CGACGCGCACGCCGGCGCTTTGCGCAGCCGCCGCCGACACCTTGGCCTTCGCGCCGTTCGAGAGCGACAGGGTCCACATCGCGCCATCGCGCGATGGAGTCGCCTTCAGCACTGTGATCGCGACGGCCTTCGCGCTCGGCGCGGCGGAAGCCTTCGCGGCCTTCTTGCTGGACTTTGCGCCAGTCGGCTTTTTCCCGGGTGCCTTCTTCCCGGTCGTCTTCTTGCTGGTCGCCTTCGTTCGCACAGCCATGCGCCGCCTTCCTGCCGCCCATCGCGGGCGACGGTTTGTTGCCTACTCGAGTTGATCGAGGTAGCCCTCGATCTCGCTTGAAGCCTTTCGGTCTCCCACCGCGCGCGCGCGCGCCAGTCCCGCGCGGAGCGCTGCCACCGCCTCGGGCACGCGCCGCGCCTCCTCCAGAACCTTCGCCTTGTGAAAGAAGGCGTAGCACTCCTTCGGATCGACCTCGATGGCGCGGTCGTAATGAGCCACCGCCTCATCGGTACGCCCAACCTTGGCGAGTTCCTGCGCCAAGGCGTACAGGAGGAACCCGTCATTCGGCTCCTTCTCGAGGAGTGCTCGCAGCTTGGTCACGCGGTCTGGATCGGTAGCCATGGACGCCATCGGCGCGGATGCCCTCGTGAGAGGAATCGTGGGGAGGGTCGTGACAAGACCCGGAAACGCCCCGGAACAGGGCGGGTGGATACTCTACACGCCATGTCGACCCCCCGCGTGCGGACGATTTCGCTGCTTTCGGCTGCTGCTGCGCTCCTTCCCGCGCTCCTCCCTGCGCTTCTCGCGTCGCTGCTGGCGCTGCCTGCGTGCACCAAGGCCACCGAAGGCACGCCCGTCATCGACGAGGCCGAGGTGGAGGCTCTCGCCGTCCGCGCCCCGCGTGCCATGCGGGTCGTCAGCTCGTTCGGAGGCGCCCATCGCGCGATGGTGGTCGACGGCAATGTCTGGTTCCAGACCTTCGCGAACCGCGTGCTCATGCTCGAGAGCGAGACAGGGACCCTGATCAGCGATGTCGAGCTCGCGCCGCGGGGGACGACGGGTCCTGCCTCTGATCTCGTGGTCCGCGGCGACAGCCTCTTCGTCGTGCTCGAGCGCGACGCCGTCGTCGAGCTCGACGTCCATCAGCCCCGCCTGCCGAAGCTGCGTGCGCGGTGGACGGCCACGGAGCTCGGTCTCGAGCCGATGAAGCTCAACCTCGTCCAGAACCAGGTGCTGGTCTCAGGCGATGGCGGAGTCGTCCGACTCAGCGAGGCCGCCGCCGCTGGCACGAGCTTCGACGAGAAGGGCCGTCCGATCGCGCCCGTGCTTCCGCGGCGCGCGCTCGATGGCATGAACGTCGGCACCGTCGTCGAGGCGGAGGGTGGTCCTGTCGCCTGCGTCGGCCGCCGCATCCTGCGCCTCGAGACAGGGGAGTACCTCGGCGCAGCCAGCATGCTCGCTCCCATGCCTGACGAGTTCGGCGGCGGCTTCGCATTCGCGCTGCAGGCATCCGAGGGCGCCGAGGTCGGAATCCTCGGCACCAACTTCCGCGAGCGCTCCTCGAGCGCGCTGCGCGGCACCGTCCGCTCGCTGCGCATCTTCGAGCGGAGGTTCATGGCCGTCACCGAGTACGAGATCGCGACCTGGAAGCTGGAGCCGACGCCAGGCCCCGACGCCATCGAGCACGAGTCGGGAATCCAACTCGGCGCGCCCAGGTTCGTCTCCGTCAAGGGTGCGCGCGACGTCTGGTGCGTGCGGACGAACCGCTACGCCGTGGCGGGCACCTTCGGGCGCTCGCTGTACAGGGCGCTGCCGGAGGGCGACAAGCCCGGCGATGTCTTCTACTGGTCCGAGCGCATGCCCGGACGTCTCGATGTCGCCGTGAGCGATCGGCGCCGCACACTTGCTGCCGGGGTCGAGGGCAATTGGATGTATCTCATCGGCGAGAAGGCCGAGCTCGTGGACCGTCCGCTCACGGAGGCGGACCCGCAGAACGCGCGCGCGGAGGTCGCGTGGGGCTCTGCATCCTGCGATGAGGCGCGGGAAGTGGTGTCGTTCCGCGTGGGAGACCGCGCGCTTGCCTACAAGCCCTCGCGAGCGGGGCTCGTCTCGACCCTCGCGGCGGCCGACGGCAAGATCTGGGTCGGGCACGATCACGGCATCGATATCGTCGGCTATGACGCGATGGCGGGCGAACTCGTCAGCGAGTCGCGCATCACCCTCGCGGGGCCGATGATCGCGATCTATCCAAACCGGGTCGGCGGCGGCGTGAACTACGTCGCGCGGCTCGACGGCTTCGGGGTCATCCGCCCGATCGGCATCGATCAGGCGCCGACGGCCACGCCGGGGACGGTCAGCGCATTCGGCATCGCCGAAGAGCAGCAGGGAGCGAAGAATCCATGAGCGAAGGACAGGTGCGCGCACAGGTGCTGGTGGTCGATGACGAGACCGATCATGCCGAGGCGATGGCCGAGGCGCTCCGCAAGCCCGGGCATGTGTGCACGATCGTGCACTCGCTCGCCGCAGCGAAGGAGGAGCTCCGGCACGGGCACTTCGACGTCGTGGTCACCGATCTCGTGATGGAGACCGAGACCGCGGGCCTCGATGTGCTTGCGCTCGCGCGCGCCGAGCAGCCGCACGCGGAGACGATCATGGTCACCGCCCACGGCGACATCCCCACCGCGAAGAAGGCGCTGCAGGGCGGCGCGTATGACTTCATCGAGAAGCCCGTGGATCTCGTCGTGCTGCGCAACCTCGTGCACCGCGCAGCCGAGACCGTCATGCTGCGCAGCCAGAACCAGGCGCTCAAGGGCCAGGTCGACGCTGCGTTCGGCTTCGAGGGCATCATCGGCGAGAGCCCGGCGATGCGGCAGGTCATCACGATGGTGAAGCAACTCGCGCCGAGCACGCTGCCTGTCTTGGTGACGGGCGAATCGGGCACGGGCAAGGAGCTCGTTGCCCACGCGATCCACAAGCTCTCGAAGCGCGCGTCGCGGCGGTATGTCACCTTCAACGCGGCGGGACAGGCCGAGAGCCTGCTCGAGGACCAGCTCTTCGGCCACGTCCGCGGCGCGTTCACCGGCGCCGACAAGGACCGCGAGGGCGTGTTCGAGTACGCCGACAAGGGCACGGTCTTCCTCGACGAGATCGGCGACATGCCGCTCAACATGCAGCCGAAGCTGCTGCGCGTGCTCGAGACGGGCGATGTCGTGCGCCTCGGCTCGAACGAGAACAGGAAGGTCGATGTGCGCGTCGTGAGCGCGACCAACCGCGATCTCAAGAAGGCCGCCGCCGACGGGCAGTTCCGCGAGGATCTCTACTTCCGCCTCAAGGGCGCAGAGATCCACATCCCGCCGCTCCGCGAGCGCCGCGAGGACATCCCGCTGCTGGTGAACCACGCGATCGGCAAGTACGCGGCGGAGCTCGACCGCGCGCGCCCCTCGCTCACCGCGCCCGCCATGATGCGGCTGGTCGCCTACGACTGGCCCGGCAATGTCCGCGAGGTGTTCCAGACCATGCACCGCATGGTGGTGATGGCGCAGGGCGAGACGATCGATCTCCGCGACATTCCCGATGAGATCCGCTCCGCCGACGATTCGGGCGAGAACCACGCGCAGTCGCGCGCGGGCCTCGCGGGGGTCGGCCTCGACAAGCTCGAGAAGGAGGCGATCCGCCAGACGCTGGCGATGACCGCCGGCAACCGCGAGCAAGCCGCGCAGATGCTCGGCATCGGCGAGCGCACGCTGTACCGCAAGCTCAAGGAATACGGGCTGCGGTAAGGGCTCGCGGGCACTCGCATCCAGCAGGCACCAAAGGGAGCGGCCGCAGCCGCGACCGCTATCAGCACGAGTGCCCGCAGATGCAGGCGAAGCCGGAATCTGCGGAACGGGTTGCGTGGGGAGTCAATTCTGAGATCGAACAAGCACCAAAGGGAGCGGCCGCAGCCGCTACCGCTGTCAGCATGAGTGTCCGCAGATGGAGGCGAAGCCGGAATCTGCGGAACGGGTTGCGAGCGGAGTCGATTCTGAGAGCGAACAAGCACCAAAGGGATTGGCCGCAGCCGCGACCGCTCAAACCCGCGCAGTCATCGCTGACCGACCACAATTTCATGGTCGTCGACTTCGTGAAATCCAACACCACTTCACGTCAACCAACTCGACTCCATCACGCGTCACGCTAGATTGCCCCCGTGCCCGTTGACCATTTCCCCTCCACGCACCGCACATGGCTTGAGACGCAGCTCGGCCTCGGCGACCCGGGCCTCGCCGCCGCGCGCGAGCATGTGATGGCCCGTAGCCGAGTTGCGCTCGTCGCTTACGTGCGCGGGGCACGGGTCTCGCCGCTCGGCGAACCAG
Source organism: Planctomycetota bacterium (assembly GCA_041183345.1). Taxonomy (GTDB): domain Bacteria; phylum Planctomycetota; class Phycisphaerae; order Phycisphaerales; family SM1A02; genus QWPT01. The sequence goes on along the minus strand of JBEGLX010000055.1, from coordinate 20,502 downwards.
ACGACATCGTGCACGACTTTTTCGCCCGAAATCTCGGGAAATCCGACTATCTCGCGCGCTGGCTCGCGAGCGGGCTTCCGCTGCGCCGCTGGCTCATGAACGGCGTCTCCGCGCATATCCGCTTGCTCTGGCGCGAGAGAGCCCTGCACGCGGGGCGCCATGAGCCTCTCGAGGAGTCCGCCCGCAGCATCGAGTCGGGCGACCGCGGTGCCGAGCGCGACTTCGAGCGCGCGTGGGTTCGCGCCACGCTTGGCGAGGCATGTCGCCGGGTCGAGGAGCGTCTGGTCGTTGAGGGCGACGCCGAGGTCTGGCAGGTGTTCCAGCGCCACGTGCTCGACGGTCGCTCGTATCGCGAGATCCTCTCGACGGCGGGGGAGCAGCCATCGCGCGCCGCCGAAGAGCGCCTCGCTGTCGCGGTGCGCCGTGTGCTCCGCCTCGTCCGCGCCGTGCTGAAGGAGATCCTCCGCGAGGACGGCATCCGCGAAAGCGAGCTCGACGCGGAAGTGGACCGCATGACCGACGGACTTGACGCGTGAGTGCGCGGAGACCGTTCAGCGACATCTCTGAAGCATCCGCGCTGCGCCTTGCGCAGTCACTTCGTGCGCAAGCCGCGGCCGGACGGTCTGTTGCGCAAGCGTCGCGTCCACGGGCGGTTTTTCTTCTTTTCCTCGGGATTCTCCTCCCGATGCTGGCTGCGACGCCCTTCATCCGTGCGTCGCAGAGCGACGTTCCGAGGAGATCTGAAATGAACCTGAAGGCGATGGCGGTTGTAGCGAGCGGAGTCGTGGCCTCGATCGCAAGCGGTGATGCGATCCAGTGGCGCGTTCAAGACGGGGGCAACGGTCATTGGTATCAAGGAGTCTCATCCAAGTCAGGATGGACATGGTCTGTCGCGAGGACAATCGCGGAGTCGGTCGGGGGTGCCCTTGTGAGTTGCGAGTTGGAATCGGAACTTCAGTTTGTGCGTTCGAGCTTCTCGCTTGCGCAGGCGCCCGCGCTTTGGCAGGTGCAGTCCATAAACGCGCTCGCGCAGATGGGTCCATGGATCGGTGCGTCACAGGCACCGGGGTCTGCCGAGCCGAGCGGAGGCTGGACTTGGCTTTCGGGAGTGCCGTTCGACCCACAAGACAACATAAACTGCTGTGGCAACGACTGCTCGGGAGTGCAGGAGGATCGGCTCCATCTTTACGCCCAGCAAAGCACGGGCTGGACGGTAGCCATCAATGACCTCACCGACGATCCAAGCCCTTGTAGTGACCAGATTCGGGCAGCCATCTTTGAATGGTCCGCCGACTGCAACAACGACGGCATCGTCGATTACGGTCAGTGCCGCGATGGAACTCTCCCCGACTACAACTCCAACAACATCCCCGACTGCTGCGAGCAGGGGATGGCTTGTGCTGTTGCGGACTATCCGATGCAGTGGCGCACCGAAGACGGTGGCAACGGACATTGGTACTCCAAGTCAATCTGGACGTCACCGAAGAATTGGAATGACGCTCGTGCTTCGGCAACTGCACGAGGCGCTGATTTGGTTGCAATCTCGGCGGCTGCTGAGAACACGTGGATCGTGACGCGATTCGATCTTTCGCATGATCCATGCGCGGGCTATCGAGGCTGGTTCATCGGTGCCTACCAGGACTTGCAGGCTTCCGACTATTCCGAGCCGAACGGAGGCTGGAGATGGTCGAACGGCGAATCGTGGGGGTGGACCAACTGGCGTCCCGGTGCGCCGGACAATTATCTTGGCAACCAGCATTGGGCGCTGATTGATACGCCCATAGAGGGACAGGCTTGGGACGATGTCGGCGGCGGCCCGGGTGGCCCCGAGCCAATCTGCCGTGCGATCTTCGAATGGTCCGCCGACTGCAACAGCGACGGCGTCGTCGACTTCGGACAGATTCTTGGCGGTGAATTGGCCGATGTGGACGGAAACGGTGTTCCTGACGACTGCGAATGTGTCGCCGACCTTGACGGAGATGGCGTCGTCGCGAGCGAAGACCTCGCCGCCGTCCTCAACAACTGGGGCACGAAGGGCGGCGTCATCGACGCCGACGTGAACAACGACGGCATCGTCGACGGATCCGACCTCAGCATCGTGCTCAACGGCTGGGGCGCCTGTCCCTGACCGCCATCACCGAACCGTCACCAACCGAGTCCTTCCGGCGGGCAGCGTCCAGCTCTCGACGGGCTTGCCGTCGCGGTCGCGCAATTCGAGCGCGGGTGTGCCTTCGTCGCGCGACCCAAGCGTGTCGAACTCCGCGAAGACGCGGTAGGTTCCATCGCCTTCCTGGTCGCCCTTGACGAAGAGCGTCGCGCCCTTCAGCGGTGCCAGCCCGCCGCGGCCGAAACCGCGGTAGGTGCCGTCGATCTTGGTCGCAGGCTCATGCGCGGGCGCGAGCCACCAGCCGCTGCCATCGCGGGCAGCGACCATCGCCACGGGCTCGCCCCGCACCATCGACTCGGTGCGCGCGCGCCTCAGATCCGCGTCGAGCATCTGCTTCACGGGCTCGCCCATCGGTCGCGAGGCATTCGCGAGCCCAGGCACCACGAGCATGGCGAACACCGCGATCACGGCAGCCGCGACCATCACCTCGATGAAGGAGAAGCCCCTCGATGAGAATCGCCCGCGACGCATCAGTCGTTCTCCTTCAGCTCGCCCTCGAAGCCGAGTTCGAGGAACTTCGACTCGCCCTGGCGCTCGTAGAGCTTGAGCTCATGCACGCGCTTGAGCTCGGCCACGCGCTCCGCCAGCCGCGCCTTGAGCGCGCGGCGCAGTTGCTTCGCGTCGTCATTTGAGATCTGCTCGATGCGGTCCTGGAAGCCCTCGAGGGCGAGGACCACGCTGGCGTCCGCCGCGCTCGGCGGATCGGGCTCGAGGCCGGTATCGGCCGCGAACTTGAGCAGCGAGGCGTCGTCGAGCTTCTCGACCGCCTTCACCTGCTCGTTGACGGTGCCGGACGACGTCCAGATGCCGCTTTCCGCCGTGGTCCAGCCGCGGCGCGCATCGAGGACGTGGTCGTAGAACAGGGCGACGCCCTCGTGGAGCATGACCTGCTTGCCCAGGATGCGTCCGTAGATGGCGCTTCGGCTCTCGACATCGACGCGCGACTGCGGCGCGTAGACCTGCCCCTTCAGGACCGATCCGCCCGCGATGAGCACGCGCTTGCCTTCACTGCCGAAGACCACGGTGCGCGTCGCGCCGCCGTCGTAGCCGGCCTCGCCCGAGAGCTCGCGTCCTTCCTCGGCGTTGCTGCGCGCGCCACCGAGGTACGAGCCGTCGACGGTGAGGTCGCCGAGGGCGATGAGCGTCAGGGAACCGCCGTTGGCGACTTCGATCGTCGCCGCATCGATCACGGTGTTCCCGCGCACGACGATGACGGCGGTGTTCTCGATGAACATGCGCGAGCCGCGCTCGCAGAAGAAGTTGCCGGCGATGTCGAGCCGGAGCGTGCCGCGCAGCGTCGCCGAGCCACGCGAAGGCACGCGGGCGTCGCCGCTCGACGCGGCGCTGCTCGAGACGAGTCCGTCGACGAGCAGCGCGGGCACGGCCTCGATGCCGTCCGGCATCGCCGGATGCGGTGCGCTCGGCACATGGATCGGTGCAGGCACGGGGCAGAGCCCGCTCGCGAGCGACTCATCGGCTTGCTCGGTGTTCCCTGCAAACCGTCCGTTGGAAAGGCGCACGCAGCCGTGCGTGGTCGCAGACTCGCTGATGCTCACGCCAGCGGCGCTGCCGCTCGCGTGTCCGAAGCGGATCGGCTCCGCCAGCACCGCGAGCGGCGACTTCGTCCAAGGTCCGATGTGGGCGCCGCTGTCGACCGACAGCGACTCGGTGGCGAGCACCGCGAATTCCGAGCAGTCGAGGTCGGCGCGCAGCGGGGTGTCGTGGGCCGGGGTGCGGCCGATGGCGCGCGCGATCTGCACGCAGCCGTCGTGCTCGCCTCGGGCGATGACCTCGATGCCGATCGATTCCTCGCTCGCGGGGCGGCCGGACTGGATGTCGCGCACCTCGACGCGCACCTTCGCGCCGTTCACGACGACGCCGTCGAAGAGCACGCCGTCCTGGAGGCGCGCGAGCGAGCCTTCCTTGGCGAGCATCGAGCGGGCGATGTCGATGCCGCTCGCAGCCGCAGCGCGGGCATTGGCGACAAGCGAGAGGTTCGAGCTGGTGGCGACGTTCGCATCGCGGGTGGTGGCGATGGAAAGGCCGACGACGGTCGCCACCGACACCGCCACGAGGGCGAGGACGACGACGAAGCCGCCAGCGGGGCGGCTGTGCACAGGATTGGACGGACGCGGAGTCATCGGAGCGGCTCCTCCGGGCGCGCGGGCGACAGGACGACGCCCGAGGTGGCGCCCGCAGCACCGACCTCGAGAACAACAGCGCTCCGCGAACGAGCCGCGGAGAACGAAACGGAATCGAGTCCTTCCGCAAGGACGCGCGAGCGCACGATGCCCGCTTCACGGGCAGAGGCGAACGCAGCCAGGAAGTCATCGCTCGCGCGGAACTCAGTCTCGAGCGAGCGGTCGGCGACGAGCGCCGAGTCATCGATGGTCTCGAGCAGGAGTTCGCCGCGCGCGCCATCGACGCGCAGGCAGGCGAGCTCGCTCAGGTGCACGGTGCGGCTCGGGACCCGGTCGGAGACCCAGAGCACGGCGTTCTGAGTGTCGGCCGCGAGCACGGTGCGAAAGTCAGGCACGATCGAATTCAGGCGCCGCACCGCAAGCGTCGCCTCGAGTGCGGGATCGCTCACCCGCACGCGCGCGCTGGCACCCGTCGCGAAGGCGCTCAAGAAGGCGAGGATGCCCGCGCCAACGACGCCGACAAGCCCGACGGCGAGCATGACCTCGATCAGCGTGAATCCACGGCGCGGGCGGCGGGGAGTCATGGCGCATCCTCCGCAGCGGCGGTGGGCACCACGCGCTCGAGGCTGACCAGGGCGTTTCCATCGGGATCGGCGATCTCGGCGGTCAGTCGGATGACCGGAACGCGCATGACCGCGCCCGAGCGATCGGTGACCGACATGTTCTCTCGGAACTCGCGGACGACCGCCGTGCAGCCGTTCAGGGCTTCCGCGGCGATCGACGAGTCAAGCGTCTCACGCTTGGCAGCCGCGCGCTGCTCCTTCACGAGTTCCGCGGATTCGGCAAGGATCCGCTCCGCCTCGACGGTCGCGAGCGCAAGGCGCCTCGAGTAGAGGCTTGCGGCATCCGAGCGAGAGAGAAGTTCGAGCGCGGCGAGGGCGGCGATCGCCAGGATCGCAGCGGCCACCAGCACCTCGATGAGCGTGAAGCCGCCCGCGCGGGTTCGCGCGTCGCTTCGGACTCCTCGGACGTTGCTGGTTCGGCTCCCTTGCACGATGCTCGCCCGGTTACTGCACCCGAGCGCTCCTCATGGGGCACGGACGCGGTGGACGGCATGAACGATGCCGGCCGCCAGGTCAGTCTTCCCCATGGAAATCGTCGGAAAGCCGAGGGCGCCGCGGGAGCCCTGCAAGGGCGAGAAGCCAATTTGGGGCACCCCCGAGTCAGGCTGTGCCGCCTGCGCGGAAGTTCCCGAAAGTACGTGGGTTGCGGGATTCGCCGCTTCGGGGGACGATGCGCCCTCTCCGGCATGCCGAGCATACTTCTCAGGCACATCGTTGCGGACCTCGTCCGCATCCTGCTGCTCACCGCGAGCGTGCTCGTCGCGGTGATCGCTTTCGGCGCTGCGATCCGTCCCATCATGCAGAACCTCCTCGGCGCCGAGGATCTGCTGCCCTTCGTGACCCAGGCGTCGGTGCCCATGCTGCAGTTCGCGCTCCCGTTCTCGGGCGCGTTCGCGGCAACGATCGTCTACTCGCGGCTCGCGGCCGACAACGAGGTTCTGGCGATGTCGGCGGCGGGTCTCTCCTATCGCCGCGTCCTCATGCCCGCGTTCGTGCTGGGCGCGGCGCTGTTCCTGGTCATGGTGGTCCTGGTCGACGCCGCCGTCCCGCGGTTCTGGACCTCGATGCAGCGGCTCCTGACCCGCGACGTCACGCGCCTCTTCGTGGCCGCCGTCGACCGCCGCGAGGCGCTCGTGATCGGAAACACCCAGCTCTACGCCGACGATGCCATCGTCACCCCGTTCGAGGACGCCGAGAAGACGGGCGGACCGATCACGCGGCTCACGCTCGCGGGCGTCGCCGCGGTCGAACTCGGCGATGATGGGCGCCCGACCACCGAGTTCACCGCAGAGTTCGCCACCGTCGACGTCTACCGCGAGAACGACAGCGCGTATCTCAAGCTCCTGCTCCGCAATGCGACCGCGTATGACAGCCAGGAAGGCGCGCTCGTCTTCGTGCCGCAGGCGGAGCCCGAGGCGATCGACCTCGGCAAGGGCATCCGCCTGAAGCCAAAGGACCTCGATTTCCGCGGGCTCATGCGGGTCTGGAACGACATCGAGCGCTACCACGGCGTCGCCGAGCCGCGCGCACGCGCAGCGGCGGCGCTCGCCGCGCTCGACTCGTGGCGCGCGATCGTCGATCGCCTCGCCTCCGATGGCGCCGTCCGCATGGTCGATGCGGCAGGGCGCCGCACCTACGAGATCCGCAACGCGCGCGTCGATGGCGAGCGCCTGCTGCCCCGATCGGGCGAGACGTTCGAACTCCTCGAGGTCGACCGCGGCAGCGCCGCGCGCCGCGCGAGCGTGCGCGAGGCGGCGCTCCGGCGCGACACGCGCCTGCGCACGGGCGATCCGACCTTCGAGCTCGTCACCAACATCAAGGACATCTCGAGCGCGGAAGGTGCATCGCAGGGTCGCTGGCCGCCGCGCATCACGGGGCTTCGCCCGAGCGCGCTCGTCGCCAAGGACCGCTCCCAGGCGACGGTCGCGGAGCTTTCCGCGGAAGCGCAGGCTGCGACGGGCGACGCCGTTCAGGGCGACGTACTCGGTCCTGCGAAGGCGGGCGTCGCCAAGGCCTCTCGCGACATGTCCGAAGCCGTGCGCCTCGTGCGCGCCGACATCGTCGCCCGCATCGTGCAGCGCATCAACCAGTCGCTGTGCGCGCCGCTGCTGCTCCTCCTCGGCGCCATCCTCGCGATCCGGCTGCGCGGTGCAAATCCGCTGCACGTCTACATGCTCGCCTTCGTGCCCGCGATCGCGAACATCCTGCTGATCTCAGGCGGCGAGCAGATGCTCCGCGACGGGACGAGCATCCTCGGCATCCTCGTCGCATCGGCGGGCAACCTGATCGTGATCGCGATGATCGGCCACTCCTGGCGGAAGGTGGCGCGCAACTGATGCTGCTCCTTGACCGCTGGATCGCCCGCCGCTTCCTCGGCAACTTCGCGCTGATCTTCAGCGTGATGTTCCTGTTCGCGGTATCGATCGACACCATCCTGCAGCTCGACGCCTACATCGAGGTCGCGCGGGGCATGGTGAAGGCAGGACGCTTCCCTGGGCTCTGGCTTGCGGTGCCCGCAGCGGTCATCGACTTCAACGCGCCGCGCGTCTTCCAGATGTTCGCGTACATGGTCGGGCTCTGCTCGGTCGCCGCCGCGGGCTTCACGCTCACGCAGATGGTGCGCACGCGCGAGCTCGTGGCGATGCTCTCCGCCGGGCTCTCGCTTTGGCGCGTGGGCATGCCGATCATCGGCGTCGCCGTCGCGCTCAACCTGCTCCAGCTCGTCAATGGCGAGGTCGTGCTGCCGCGGCTCGCGCCGCTGCTCGTCCGCGAGCACAAGGCGATCCTGCAGCCGACCGTGCAGGAGTTTCCCGTCAAGCTCATCGAGGATCGCGAGCGCAGGCTGCTGCTCGCGTCCGGCTTCGATCCACTGACGAACACCGCCCGCAATCTTGTCGTCCTCGAGCGCGACGAGCGCGGTGCTGCGACGCGCCGCATCGAGGCCGATTCCGCCGTCTGGGATGAAGCCCGCGGCGGATGGGCGTTGACGGGCGGCAGCGCATCGAAGCGCACCACCCGCGAGACGGCGGGTGCGCGCGAGGTCGTCATCGGTGACACCGAGGCGATCGAGTTCATCGAGAGCGACGTGGCGCCGCGGGCGATCCTCGCCCGGCGATTCCGCGGCTTCGCGCAGTTGCTTTCGTCGCCGCAGATCAGCGAGCTCGCCTCCGAGGGCGGCATTGAATTCGCCGACGCAACGCGGCTGATCGGCCAGCGCTTCGCGGGCGTCTGTGTGAATCTCCTGATGCTCGTGATCTGCATGCCGTTCTTCCTCGTACGCGAGCCGCAGAAGATGCTGCGCGCGAGCGTGCTCTGCGCAGCGACGGCGGTGCCCGGGCTGCTCGGCTCGCTCTTCGCCATGTCGATGGCGCTGCCGTCGGTTCCCGCAACGGTCGGCGTGTTCCTGCCGGTCGCGCTGCTGCTGCCACTCGCCGCCTGGCGCGTGGGCAGCCTGCGGTCGTGATTGAAGCGCTCGCGCCTTCGCTCGCTTTGGTGGCATCGCCTCGGAGTGAATCCGAGGCGATGCTGGGACGCATGTCAGGAGCGCCGTCGCGATTCACTCGCGCGGCGCTCGTCCAGAGGGAGCCGCCGCAGCGGCGGCCGCCTCAACAATGAGTGCCCGCAGACGAAGTCTGCGGAACGTGTTTCGTGGGAGTCCATGCACGTCGGGGTCTGTCGACTCGTGACGCACGTGGTTCCGCAGATTCCGGCGTTGCCTCCATCTGCGGGCACTCATGATTGAGCAGTCGCCGCGGCGGCGGCTTCCTCTGGTGCTTGGACTCGTCGAAGTCCGCTTGCAACGAGTGCCCGCAGACGAAGTCTGCGGAACGGGTTGCGCGGGAGTCCATGCCTGCGGGAGTCTGTTGACTCCTCACGCACGTGGTTCCGCAGATTCCGGCGTTGCCTCCATCTGCGGGCATTCATGATTGAGCGGTCGCGGCGGCGGCGGCTCCCTCTGGTACTTGGAAGCTTGGAAGTCCGCATGCAATGAGTGCCCGCAGACGAAGTCTGCGGAACGGGTTGCGCGGGAGTCCATGCCTGCGGGAGTCCGTTGACTCGTCACGCACGTGGTTCCGCAGATTCCGGCGTTGCCTCCATCTGCGGGCATTCATGATTGAGCGGTCGCGGCGGCGGCGGCTCCCTCTGGTACTTGGAAGCTTGGAAGTCCGCATGCAATGAGTGCCCGCAGACGCAGTCTGCGGAACGGGTTGCGCGGGAGTCCATGCCCGCGGTAGTCCCTGCCCCGCAGTCGATCGACTCCAGGCACCAGTACTACGACGATCGCGCTCTGCGCCGATCATCTGCATCGCATCAATCGAACGCGCGGTCGAACACGGTCACTCCATCGCTCGATGCGAGCTCTCGCGCCAGCGCGTCCATCAGCAGGCGCTCGCGCGAGAGCCGCAGCGTGCGCTCGCAGCGCGCGCGCGCCGCCTCGCGCGTGGTGCTATCCGCGGGCTTCTCCGCCACCACCTCGACGACGTAAAACCTTGAGCCATCGAGTACGGGCGCGCTGGTCCCGCCGACCGCGGTCGCGAAGATCGCCGCACGCAGCGTCTCAGGATAACTCGGGTCGCGTCGCGCGATCGGCGCCAGCAGCCCGCCGCGCGCCGCTGTCTCATCGAGCGAGCGCTCGAAGGCGAGCTCCGCGAACTCACGCGTCGCATGATCGCGCAGCAGCGCCTCGGCGTCGGAGAGGCTCGCAAGGACGGCCAGCCGCGCCGTGCGCTTCGGCCCGTGAAGCATGTCAAAGACGTGCTCGATTCCTTCCTCGTCGAGCTTCACCTCGCCTGCGATAAGCGCGCGCAGACCCGCATTCCTGCGGAGGAGCGCCTCGAAGCGCACGTCGCCGAGCGCCTGTCGCCGCCGGATCTCGCCGAGGAGCTCGATCGCGCGCGTGCGGTCGCCGTCGAGCGCATCGAGGAGGATCGACCGCTCGCGCTCGATGTCCTCGGCGCCAATCGCGATTCCACGCGACTTGAGGCGGGCGGCGACGCGCAGATCGACGACCTTGTCGCGCAGCGTTGCGGCGCCCGCGCTCTCGACGAGCGCTGCACGGATGTCATCGAACGAAACCGCATTCCCATCGACGATCGCGACCAGCCCGGTCGCGGGCGTGACAGGTTCGGCGACCCTCGCGGGCTGCGCAGAGGTTCCTGCTGGGACGCGGCTCGCGGACGGCGCGCATCCGACAAGCGCGGCGAGCAGAAGCGCGGGAATCAGGGTGCGAGGTGGGAACATCGGTGGGCGAGCAGCGTACCGAACTCGGAGCGTCTGCCGCTATCCTCCGTCCATGTCCGAGACTGTCCAGCGCATCCTCCTCTGCCCATACTGCGGCGAACGCCAGCCGCCCGTGCAGGAATGCCGCGCCTGCGGTGGCTGCCTCGATGAATGGAGCCTGAAGGCCACCCAGAATGACATGGGCTGTTGGTTCGTCCGCGACTCGCGGCGGCCGCACTTCGTCGGTTTCTCCCACGAGGCGATCGTCGGAGCGATCCGCGCGGGCGAGATCGGGATGAACGCCATCGTGCGCGGACCGACCACGCGCCAGTTCTGGACGATCGCCCGCCGCGTGCCCGGGCTCGCGCACTTCTTCGGGCGCTGCTACGCCTGCCAGGCACCGGTCAGCGATGCGAGCCCGCGATGCACCCAGTGCGGCGGCGAGCCGCCCGCGGTGTTCGACCGCAACCAGTTCGGGCTCGGTCCGATCGATCGCATCGCCGCGCCCGCTGACGCGAAGCCGGATCTCTCCGCTTTCATCGAGGACTCCGCGACGCTGCTTGTTCGCGTGAGCCCCGTCGTCGCGCCGCCCGAGATCCCGGAGTCCTCGTTGCGTCCATTCGTGCCCGCAGCGGTCTCGGTGAAGGTCCGCGGCGAACCGGAGCCTACACCAGTCGCACCTGCGGACACCGCCGGCCGAAGCGCGCTGACGCCGGTTCACATCGGGCTCGCTTCACGGGCGAAGTCTCTTGAGCGGACCAATCGGCTGCTCTTCGGACTCGCCGCGATCTCGTTCCTCGTCGCCATCGGACTTGTCCTCTTCATCGTCGGCCAAGGCGAGCGCCAGCGCCGCGAGACCGATGCAAAGGTCGCCGAGGCGATCCGCTCGGTGCGTGCGGAGTTCGAGCGCAAGGCGCCCGTCGTGATTTCGCCGCCCGCGGAGTTGCCTCCGATGCCGAACGCACCGACGACGCAGCCGACACCGCCGCCGAAGTGATCCAGGTAGGTCAGCCGCCCGAGATCGGGGGCGTGAAGAGTCCGCCGCTCGAGCCAGGCGAGGTGGGCTGAAGCCCAGGCAGAAGGCCTGGCGGCGTTCCGAGTGGCTGCAAGGGCTGCTGGGGTTGCTGGGCAGGCGCTTGCGGCTGCTGGGGCGGAGTGAGCTGCAGGATGAACTTCCCGTCGATCGTCTGCGCGAACAGCGTGTTCGCGGAGGCGAACCGCTGAGACCAGCCTCCCGCGGCAAGCGCCGGATTGAGCCAGCCGCTGCGCGTCCACACCGAGAGCATCACCGGATCGATGATGGCGTGGGTGTATCCGAGCGATCGAAGCCGCGTTCCCCACGACTCGGGCGTGCCCGGCGACTCGTCAACGACCTTGTCGAAGACGCCGCGATCCCACACCGTGCACCAGCTCACAGGTCGGCTCAGGTAGAACGGCGTCGAGTAGCCGATCCCGACGATCTTCGCCTCGGGCGGCAGCGCGAAGTTCACCATGAAGGTGCTGTCCGCCTGCTTGAGCAGTTCGCCTTGCTGCTCCTTCGGCACGGAGTTCATCGCCTGCGCGAGCGCCTCGCCCGTCCGTTGCGTGATGCCGTCGACGAGCACCGCCGGTGCGCGCAGCTCGGTGTCGCCACGCACGGGTTCGCGCATGAAGCCGAAGATCGGAAGCGCGGCGCCGATCACGAGCACGCCGACGGCGAGCTTGTCGTTCGTGCGTCGCGCGAGCAGGCCGAGCAGCACCGTCGCACCGATCGCAAGCGGAACCGCCGCGGGAAGCAGGAAGCGGCTCTTCACATGGGTGAAGAGGATCCACGCGACGACCATGCACGCGATGATCGAGAGCGCGACGACGGCCCACCAGCGCCGCGCGCCCACGGGCGGCTTCACGGAAACCGCGAGCCCGGCGAGTCCGACGATCGGCAGCACGCCCCACATCGGGAACCATGGCTCGTTCGGATCGGGCTTCGAACCGAAGCCGTAGCCCAGCCACTGCTGCCAGATCATGGGAAGCGCAGCGAGCCCATTCGGGTTGCCGTGTGCGCCGAGGAAGACCTTCATCTGCTCCTCGCTCCAAGGCCCGAGGCCGAAGATGCCCGAGAGGAAGGGGAACGTGGGGCTTCCGTAGGCAAGCTGGTTGCGCACGAGCCACGGTGCAAGCAGCGCAAGCCCGACCACGACGGCGATCGGGACGTAGCGCAGGTTGCGAATCCGTCCGTTGCGGCTACCGGTCGAGAACGCGATCACGGCAAGCGGCAGGGCGGTGAAGAGCACCGAGCTGGGCTTCGCGCCGAACGCGGCTGCTGCGAGCAGGGCGAGCGCGATCACCGTGCGCACGTCGAGCCTGCGGTCTTCGCTCGGCAGCGGACCCGCGAGCAGCCAGCCCGCTGCAAGTGCAAGGCACGGGATCATGTCGTTGTAGGCGAGCGTGCCGACGACCGTCGTCCACGGCGTGATGAGGAAGACGAGCGCAGCCATCCAGCCCGCTGCAGGGCCGACGCAGGCGCGCGCCAGCCTCGCCACGCAGAACGCCGTCGCCAGCGTCGCGCCGACCGCCCACCACTGGCATGCAAAGGCGCCATCGAACGGTGTGCCGCGCATGATCATCAGATGCAGGAATGCGCTCTCGACGTACGACGGCAGTGCCGAGTAGACGTTTCCATCGACGGGCGTCACCGTGCCGCCCGAGAAGAACCAGATCTTCGGCAGCATGAGGTGGTAGCTGAGCGCGTCGTAGCCGCCCATCTCGCTCGACCAGAGCCAGCCTGGTGCAACCGATGCGGCGACGAGCAGCAGACCCGTGAGGGCGCCGCATGTGACGGCGCAGGCGATGCGTGCCTTCAGCGAAAGCCGCCTGGGCGCCGCTTCGCCGTCTGCGACCGTTCCGAGCTCGGCTTCGTCGTCGCCATCGCCCTCGATGGGCGACTCGCGCAGCACGCGCACGCCCGCGAGCACGCCGACCGCGACAAGGATCCACGCGACGATTCCCTTCGCGGCAAAAAGGAGACCCAGCGAGCCGAGTGCTGCGTCGAAGACGAGCATGAGCGATGCACCGAGTCCGAGCGCGATCGCCGCTTCATCGACTGTGGTGTGCTCTGCGAGCGCGCTGCCGCGGCCGGACGCAGCGCGGGTGATGGCGCGGATGCTCGGGCCGATCGCGAAGCGGGTGAGCGCGAAGCCGAAGCCCCATGCGCCGACCCACCAGCAGACCGCGAGCAGTCCGCTGCGCCAGGCCACGTTTCCGACCCCGACGACCATGTTCACGTTGGCATCCGCTGTCAGCCCCGACAGCAGGAACACGGACAGCAGGAGCCCGAGGAGGAAGGGACCCACACGCATCAGGAATCTGGCCATTTCGCCACTATCGGCCTGAGCCACCGCCTCCCTCGCAAGGAAGGCGGGCTGGTACGCGGGTTGCCCTGCCATAGCCCTAGGACAGGAGGTCCGACCTATGAACAGCGCCCACGGCTCATTCCGCGCATTCCTTGCCGCACTCCGGCTCATCGCCCGAGGCGTCGACCGCGCCAGCCGCGCAGTTTCTGCGCCTCTGCTCGCACTGTGCCTCGGGTTCGCGTGGCTCGCGGCCGCCCCCGCCCGCGGTGGCGAGCTCCAGGAGTATGTCCGCCTCAGGGGTCTCGAAGGCGACCGCCTGGTCGGCATGGGCCTCGTCTACGGCCTCAACGGCACCGGCGACAGCATGAAGGACTCGACGATCGCCGCGCAGCCGTACGCGCAGCTCCTCAAGAACCTCGGCAACATCGCCATCGATCTCCGCAGCGCGGCCAAGACCCGCTCGGTGGCGCTCGTCCTCGTCACCCTCGAGATCCCGCGCACGGGCGCCCGCACCGACGATCGCTTCGACGTCACCATCGGCACCTACGGCACGGCGTCGAGCCTCGAGGGCGGTCAGCTCGTGACCAGCTTCCTCAAGACGCCCGTCCAGCCCGCGAACCTCGCCGAGTGGCTGCCCTTCGCGGTCGCGGAAGGCGAGCTCGAGGTCGACCCGACCACGCCGACCAAGGCCCGCATCCGCGGCGGCGCCCGCATGGTGCGCGACGTCATCATGGATCCGCTCGAGGGGAACTCGATCGCGCTCGTGCTGCATCCCCAGTATGCGGGCTACCCGACCGCATCGAGCATCGCCGACCTCATCAACGACGAGCTCTCGCTGTCCGGTCACTCGGGCGCCGCGCGCGTCGAGGACGCTGGCACGATCCGCGTGCGCATCCCCGAGGACGAGCTCAAGAACCCGAACAAGTTCATCGCCCAGCTCATGACCTACTCGGTCCCGAGCGACCTGATCCGAACGCCCGCGCGCATCGTGATCGATCGCGCCGCCAAGGTCATCACCGTCGACGAGCGCGTCGAGTTCCGGCCAGCAGCCGTCACTGCGGCGAACCTGCGGATCACCACGGTGACGCCGGAGATCGAGCCCACCGAGCAGAACCCCGTCAGCGACACCGTCGCCTGGACGGGAGTCGCCACTGGCGAGACCAAGAAGCAGTCGATGCGACTGAAGGCGCTGATCGATGCGCTGATCGAGGTCGACGTGCCCTTCGAGACCCAGGTTGCCATCATCAAGAGCCTCGAGAAGCAGGGCGCCCTCAAGGCGCAGGTGATCGAGTCATGAGTTCGGCAGCACCCATCTCCGCCTCGACCATCGGCTCGAACTTCCTGTCGCCCGATCTACGGCTGGCCAAGCGCGCCCGCGAGGGCGATACGCGCGGTCTCGCCGTCGAGGCTGCGCGCACGCTCGTCGCGGAGGCCTTCGTGAAGCCCGTGTTCGCCTCGATGCGCGAGGGCGCCTTCGCCGCCGATGGCTTCAAGCCCGGCGCCGGCGAGAAGCGCTTCCGCCCGATGCTCGATGACGCGCTCGCGGGCAAGGTCGTCGAAGGCTCGAACTTCGCGCTCGTCGAGCGCGTCGCCGACCGATTCGAGCGCTCGATCGAGCTGAAGTCGAACCGCGGCGACGCGAAGGGAGCGAGGCCATGAGTGCAACGTCAAGCGTCCGCATGGGTCGCGCGAATCCCGCGCGCCTCATCGAGATCCTCGAGGCAAGCCGCGCGCTGCAGGCGGAGCTTCTCGCCAGCATCCGCGCCCGTCGCGAGGCGATCCGCACGGCGAACTTCACCGAGCTCACGCGGCTCGAGCGCTCCGAGCAGGAGCTCACGTTGCGGCTCCACCAGCTCGATACGGCGCGCGCCGCCGAGGCGGCGCAGCTTGCGGCACGCCTTGCGATTCCCGCCAAGTCGCCGCTCGGGGAGATCGCAGCGCGCTTTCCCGAAGCCGACCGCGCGCGCCTCGACGCCGTCCGCAGCGGCCTGCGCACCGCCATCGAGGAGACCGCGCGCGAGACAAGCGTCCTTCGCCAGGCCAGCGAGCGTCTCTCCGCGCACATGGCGGGCGTCATGCAGGCAGTGAACTCGGCGCTTGCCCACGCGAAGGTCTACTCGCGCGGCGGCGTCATCGCGATGGGCCCGAACGTGGTGTCGAGCCTCGACATCAAGAGCTGAAAAACCGAGAGCTACGGAAGCGAGCAGGCCATGAGCATCAACGGCGCACTTCAGATCGGCCAATCCGCGATCCTCGCGAGCCAGGCGGCCCTGCAGGTCGCAGGCAACAACATGGCGAACGCGGCGACCCCGGGCTACAACCGGCAGGTCGCTCGGCTCTCGCCGTCGCGCCCCGAATTCATCGGCCGCGGCGGCTTCGTCGGCACGGGCGTCCAGCTCGCCCGCATCCAGCGCACCGTCGACATCGCGCTCCAGGGACGCGCCCGCAACGCCATCGCCGACCAGAACGCGGCCGAGATCGACCAGCGCTTCCTGAACTCGATCGAGCTCATCCGCAACGAGCTCAGCGACCAGGACCTCTCCAGCCGCCTCAGCGCGTTCTTCAACAGCTTCAGCGAGCTCGCCAACAACCCGACCGACGAGGCCGTGCGCACCGTCGTCGTCCAGCAGGGCAGCGGCCTCGCCAACGCGATCCGCGGGCTTCGCACCGAGCACACCAACGTCCGCGAGGAGATCGACCGCGCGCTCGGCGCGACCGTGCGCACCGTCGACGGGCTCCTCGATCAGATCGCCGAGGTCAACCGCGAGATCGTCGAGACCGAGCAAGGCGGCTCCGGCGGCGACGCCAACTCGCTGCGCGACCGTCGCGACGTCCTCATCGACGAGCTCTCGCAGTACCTGCCCGTCAGCACCGTCGAGCAGCCGAACGGCGCGCTGGATGTCCATGTCGGCTCGGTGCCCGTCGTTCTCGCTGGCGAATCGCGCGGCATCGTGCTGCGTACCCAGACCGACGGCGACACCACGACCGTGTCGCTGCGCGTGAAGGCCGACGGCACCACGCTCAATCCCGACGCCGGCCAGATCGGCGCCCTCTTCCGCCAGCGCTCGGAGACCGTCGATCCCGCGATCGCCGACCTCGACAATCTCGCCCGTGCGCTCATCTTCCAGGTGAACCGCATCCATTCGCAGGGGCAGGGCATGCGCGGCTACTCGAGCGTGACCGGTCTCAACACCGTGCGCGACACCACGGCAAACCTCGCCGCCGACGTGAACGCGATCCCCTTCGAGATCCGCAACGGCTCGTTTGAGCTGCACGTCACCAACCAGTCGACGGGCGAGCGCACGACCGTCCTCGTCCCCGTCGACCCGAACACGACGTCGCTGCAGCAGCTCGCCGCGCGGATCTCGGCTGCTTTCCCCGGCGGCACCGGCGGCGCCAGCGTGACACCCGACGGCGCGCTCAAGATCGACGCGTCGAGCGGCTACCAGGTCAGCTTCAGCGACGACTCCTCGGGCGTGCTCGCAGCGCTCGGCATCAACGGGTTCTTCGGCGGGACCGACGCCACCGACATCGCCGTCAACCAGGTGATCGTCGACGATCCGCGGCTGCTCGCCTCCGGGCAGGGCCACGTCAGCGGCTCGAACGGCGCTGCGCTTGCCATCGCGGCGCTCGAGGACCTCGGCGTCGAGAGCCTCGGAGGTCGCAGCATCCGCGGCTACTGGCAGTCGGCGACCACCGATCTTGCCGTGCGCACGCAGGCTGCGAACACGAAGGCGGAGAGCACGGCGCTTGTGCGCGAGAGCCTCGATGCCCAGATCCAGGCCGTCAGCGGCGTGTCGATCGACGAGGAGTCGATCAACATGCTCTCGTACCAGCGGCAATTCCAGGCTGCAGCGCGATACATCGCCACGATCGACGAGACGCTGCAGACGCTGCTCTCGATGGTCTGAGCCGCAGCGCGCTCAGGAGAGCGGGCGACCCTTCGCATCCGCGGTCACGGTGACGGCTTCGATCAGGCTGATCGTGAAGAGCACCAGCCAGATGGGCACGCTCACGCAGGTGCAGGGGAAGGCGATGCAGCCGATGCCGAACACCGTGGTCAGCGAGAGGACAAGCATGACGACGCCGCGGGTGGTGAAGCCGGCGACGATGTTGTGGATGCCGAAGAGGCCCAAGAACGGCGGAAGCAGCGCCAGCAGGATGTAGACCGCGCGCGAGCACGACGCTTGCGCGGGGAGGCTCGCCGTCGTACTGATGCGGGCGTGCGCTGCTTCAGGGGTCGTGGGAGGTGCGGGCGGATGCGGAGTCGGGGCGCTGACGGCCGGGTGATCCGGCGGAGGCGGAGGTGGATTGCTCGGCGCGGCGTCCGCGCTGCCTGCGCGTTCTGCCTGCAGCAAGGGCACGTCGCCAACGCTCCACGCCTGCCCCAGTCCCTCGAGCTCGATCGATCCGCTCGGCTCAAGCAAGCCTTTGCGAGCGAGGAGTTTGAGCTCGTCCTCGGAGTATGGTCCTGAACGGCGCCCGCGGGGATCGATGTAGAGGAAGCTGGACATGGCGCCGATGGTTGGGCGGCACGCACCTCGCGATTTCAGCGATTGCGCCGTTTCTGGCGCCTCAGGGGGATTTCTCCGCGTGCGGTTGAATTGCAGCAGGCGTTTCGTTACGCTCTCCACCCGAGGGGTTCATAGGGAATAGGGAAGGGTCAAGATTTCGCGCGCGTCGCGGCGCTGTCCATAGCCGCACGTACGACGAGTTGTGTGCGTGTCCGTGTGTGAAAGCTCGTGCATCGAGCCGTTTGTGTCCAGAGTCCCTGTCCCTGCTGCGCCATCCGCCGAGTCCAAGAGCGGATGCAGCCCAAAGCGGTCCCCAGCCGCGGAGAACCTCCAGATGTCCCTGCGTTCCCTTTCGTGCGTCGCTATCGCCGTTGGTGTCACCTCGACCGCATCGGCCGCCCTCATCACCGGCTGGACCATGCCGACCGCCTTCCCCACCGGCACGGGCAATGTCCCGACGGGCACCATCTATCTGCCGCCGGGACCGAATGGCGCAGGCGTCGCCGACCAGGGCATCACCGCCGGCACGCAACTCCGCTCCGTCCACGCGCTCGCCGCGGCGACCTATACCTCGCCCTCTGGCAACGGCAGCCAGTACGCGTTCTCGAGCAACAACTGGACGCCTGGCGATTTCTACGAGGCGACCTTCTCGACCACGGGCTTCACCGACATCAACCTGAGCTGGGATCAGGCACGCAGCAGCACCGGTCCCGCCGCGTTCAAGGTGTTCATGAGCGTCGATGGCGGCACGAACTTCGCCGAGCTCTTCTCCTACACCGTCCTCCAGTCGGGCGGCGGCGGCGCCCCCGGCACCTGGAGCAGCGTGACCTACAACGCCCTCTACACCAACACGCTCAACCTTGGCGTGGGTGCGGAGAACCAGGGCACGGTCATCATCCGCTTCCAGAATGCGGAAGCCGTCGCATCGGCCGCCACTGGCTCGAACCGCATCGACAACATCATGGTCTACTCGGGTCCCGTCCCGGCTCCGGGCGCGGTTGCGCTCCTCGGCCTTGCGGGTCTCCTCGGTCGCCGTCGCCGCTAAGGCGGCACACGCCGCCGCCGCGGCGAGGACCGACACAGGGCGATTTCACGAGAGCCGGCGGAAAGCTCTCTTGAAGCACAGCGGGACGCCATTCGGCGTCCCGCTGTCTTTTTCTTGCCTTGGTGGAGTCCGCAGTCGTCAGATGCAAGGCCCCCAGGCGCCGAGGACGACGGCGAGATCGGACGCGCCGACGGTTCCGTCGCCATCGAGATCCGCCTGCTGCGTCGCCGTGCCCCACGCGCCGAGAATCGCCGCGAGATCGAGCGCATCGACGGTGTTGTCGCCGTTCAGGTCGCCGAGGCATGGGGGTGGCGGCGTATAGCGCGTCACCCAGCGGAAGCTCGAGCCGATCTGGTTCACGATGTTCACGTTGATGTAGTTCTTGGTGCTGAACTTGTCCACGCGCGTGCCCCCTGTGTAGAGGAACTCGCCGTTGTCGAGCACCGTCGCGCCACGTGGGCTCAGGAAGACCTCGGGCGCGCGGTAGGACGCATAGTTCAAGCCCGCGGAGTCGAAGAGGTAGAGGCCCCACGGCGCAGAGAAGCCGACCGCCATCCAGTTGCCGCCGCCCATGTCGACGAGCTGCTGCGGGAAGTTGATGCTCGCGAGCCCGTCCGAGTTGAAGAAGGGCACAGGATTGACGGCGCCGGTCGAGCTCACGACCTCGAGGTCGTCATCGGTCGAGTTGCCGACCATGAAGCCCGTTCCGTACGGAGCGATCCCGCGCGGGTCGCCGATGCCGGTCCAATCGCTGAAGATCTCGACGGGCTGCCCATCGAGCCCGATCTTGTAGATCTTGCCCCCGATGTTGTTGCTGAACCCGCTGGTGACGTAGGCGAAGCCGTCCTTCATGCAGATCCCGTAGGCACCCTCGAGACCCGATGCGACGGTGCGGAGATAGACCCCGACGGACGAGTACTCGTACACGGCCTTCGCGGTCTCATCGGTCACGAGCAGCGTGCGCCGCCCAGAGTCGACGATCTGGATCGGCTGGGTGAGGCGCGCATCGGGTGGGACGAACTGATCGGTGAGAAGCGTGCCATCTGAGGCGCGGAAGGCCCAGACCTTCCCGAGGAGCGGCCCGGAGTCCGGGATCAGCAGGACGGCCTGGGACTGCGCGAGGGCAGGTGAGGCGGCGATCGCTGCGGCGGCGAGCATGGCGAGGTGGATTCGCATGCGGATGTGATACCCGACCGCAGTCGCTTGATCGCCATCGAGGGCGAAAAATGCGTGTTCTCGGGCTGCGATGGCACAAGGCCCGCGATGGCACAAGGCCCGCGATGGCACAAGGCTCGCGATGGCACAGGGCCCGCGATGGCACAGGGCCCGCGATGGCGTCTGCCGACGACGCGGTGGTTGGAAAAACACAATCGCCGACGGGAGATCGTCGGCGATTGGTGATCGAGTTCGATAGGTTCTGATTACTGTCGGTGACGCGCGGGACGTGTTCGCGCGTCTCAAAC
>JBEGLX010000054.1:0-25387 GCA_041183345.1 Planctomycetota bacterium | reverse complement strand
CTCGAGCCCCTTCTCGTTGGGCACGAGCACCGAGAACAGCGTCTTCGGATGCGCGGCGATCGCGGCAGGCAGCACCTGCTCTGCGTCTGCAAGCTGAGGAACCCACTTCGGGCTCACGAAGCTCGTCGCCTCGATCTCGCGAAAGCCAGCGCGGGCAAGTAGGTCGATGTAGCGCAGCTTGTCGGCGGTGGCGACGAAGCGCTTCTCGTTCTGCAGGCCGTCACGCGGCCCGACCTCGCAGAGCTCGACGGACTCGCCGCTCATTCCCCCCGCTCCTTCCGTTCATGCTCGAGCTGCTTGCGATGCTCGCGGCTCGCCATGCGGAAGAGGACGACGGCGATCACGAAGACGGCGAGGGTCAGCACCGCGCCGCCGACGAAGAGCACGATCTCGGTCGACTTGAAGTCCGGGACAGCGGAGTCGGGCATCACGCCTGCTCCTCGAGGAAGCGCAGCGCGCACACGGTGGCAGGCGCCTGCTCACCCTCCGCGTTCACGAGTACCTTCGTGCCCGGCGCGTAGGAACTCGAGGAAATCATGGCGAACGCCACGGGTACCGCGCCGAGCATCGGAGCGAGACCGCTCGACGTGACCACGCCCACCTGGTCTCCGAGCGACGTGCCTTCCGCAAGCGCGAACACCTGCGCCTCGGCCACCGGCAGCAGATCGGCCTCGATCCGAAGCCCCACCAGCATCTGCTTCGGCTTGCCGAGGTTCTGCATGCGCGCGACCACTTCCTGCCCCGGATAGCAGCCCTTCGTGAACGAGACGCGCGACTCGAGCACGCCCGATTCATGTGGCAGGCTCGTGGGGCCGAAGTCGATGCGGAAGTACGGAGTGCCTGCCTCGAGGCGCGCGGTGTTGGTGGCGAACCACCCAGCGGGACGCGCGCCGAAGGTGACGAGCGAACGCCACAGGCTCGCGACGTACGTGCGCGGCACGCTGAGCTCGAATCCCTGCGCACCGAACTCGTCGACCCGCCAGATCTCCGCGCGCGCATCGCCGAGCACCGCGCTCCATGCCTCGGCCGCCTGCAGCAATCCGAGCGCCTTCAGCGCGCCTTCGGCCTTCGGCCCGTGCAGCGCGATGCGCGCATGGGTCTCCGCGCGCGACTCGAAGGCGACATCCTCGCCGAAGAGCATCTTCTCGAGCGCCTCGCGCAGCGCCGCCACGTCGTGGGCGAGCGTGTCGATCAACAGCGCCTCGGGAAGACGCGCGACCACCAGATCCGCGTCGATCCGTCCCTTGCGGTTGGTCAGGAACGCGCGCGCGACTGCGCCGTCGGCGAGCTTCTTGATCTCCTGCGTGACCAGCCTGTTCACGAAGTCGACCCGATCCGCTCCGCGCACGACGAGCGCGCCCCGCTGCGGGCAATCGACGAGCGCGACGCCACTGCGGATCGCCGCATACTCGAGCTCGACCTCCGCGAACGCGGCCACGACCTCGCAGGTCGGCGCACCTTCGGCGTCGGCGGGGCCAAACGGCAGGTACTCGACCTCGACCTCGCGCCGCGTCACGGTCGCGCCGCGGGCCTCGCGCGCGCGCTCGGCGCGACGCGCCGCGTCCTGCGCTGCGAACGCACGGTGCTCGTCACGAAGTGGGGAGTCGAACAGCATCCCCCGATCCTATACCATCGCGCCCCGCCGCTCCTGCGGCAAGGAACCACCATGCTCAATGTCGATCTCTTCCGTCGTCTGTGCGAAGTCCCTGGCGTCCCCGGCCGCGAGCATCGCGTCCGCGAGTTGATCGCGAAGGAGACCAAGGGCCTCTTCGACTCGAGCGAGGTCGACGCGATGGGCTCGCTCATCTGCACCCGCAAGGCGACCCGCAAGGGCAAGAAGAAGCCCGTGCGCGTCATGCTCGCCGCGCACATGGACGAGATCGGCTTCTTCGTGCGCCATGTCGACGAGAACGGCATGATCTGGCTGAACGCGGCGGGCGGCTTCGACACGCGCAACCTGTTCGCCGCGCGCGTGAAGGTCTGCACGCCGCACGGCGACTTCCACGGCGTGATGAACCCGGGCGGCAAGCCGATCCACATCTCGAGCGAAGCCGAGCGCACGAAGGTGCCCGGCGTCGAGGAGTTCTTCGTCGACCTCGGCCGCGACGCCAAGGAAGTGCAGAAGCTCGTCGAGATCGGCGACTTCGTCGTGCTCGACCAGCCCTTCCTCGAGACGCCGAGGAAGCTCGTCTCGAAGGCGATCGACAACCGCCTCGCCTGCTACATCGGCATCGAGGCCTGCCGCGCGCTCGCGAAGCGCAAGAGCGGCCACGCCTGCGAGATCGTCTGCGCGTTCACCACGCAGGAAGAAGTCGGGCTGCGCGGCGCGCAGACGGCCGCGTACGCCGCGAAGGCCGACATCGGCGTCGGGCTCGATGTGACGCTCGCCTGCGATACGCCCGGCGTCCCCGACAACCAGCGTGTCACCAAGCAGGGCCTGGGCGCGGGAATCCTCATCCAGGACAGCTCGATGATCTCCGACCTCGAGCTCGTCGAGGACGTGGTCAAGGTCGCGAAGAAGCACAAGATCCCGTACCAGAAGTCGATCCTGCCGCGTGGCGGACAGGATGGCGCCGCGATCCAGCGTGCTGGCGTCGGCGCGCGCTGCATCGCGATCGTCACGGGCACGCGCTACATCCACACGACGACCGAGATGGTCGACAAGGGCGACCTTCAGGCGACGGTCGATCTTCTCGCCGAGTGGCTCGCCAGCGTCGAGTGAGCTCCAGCCAGCCAGCCGCGGGCGTCAGCCGCGCGCGGCGAGCTCGAGAGCGGCATGCGCAATATCGACGGCGGCGTCCTCTCTCGCGCGCGCCGCGAGCGTGGAGCGCATTGCCTCGCGGCGCCCGTGATCTCCCATCAGGCCGATGAGCGCCTGACCCATCTCGGGCATGTTCTTCACGGCCTCGATGCGGTCGTCGCAGAGGACGGCGACGCCTTCATCGTGATAGGGCGCTGCATTCCACTTCTGATGCAGGTCGGCGTGATACGGGTACGGCGCGAACACCGTCGGCACGGCGTTCAGGATCGCCTCCGCGACCGAGTTCGCGCCCGCACGCGAAAGCGCCAGGTCCGCAACGCCCCACGCGAGCCCCATCTCATGCAGGAACGGGATCACCTTCGCGCGCACGCGGGCATCCCTATAGGCCTGCTCGATGGGACCGCGCTCGGCGTTACCGACGAGATGCACCACCTGCCACTCGCCGAACGCGCCGCGATGGTGGGTCAAGAGGTGCAGCAAGAGGTCGTTGAGGCTCGTCGCGCCCTGTGAGGCGCCGGTCACGAGCAGCGTGCGGAATCCAGGCTCGAGCCCGAGCTTCGCCATGCACTCCGCGCGCGGGGCTGGCGCGAGCGCCGCGCGCCGCACGGGCATGCCCACGATCCTCTCGGCGAAGCCCGGCATCGACGGAGTCGCGCACGCGGTCAGCACGCGCGCAGCGCGCTTCGCGACCCAGCGGTTCGCCTTGCCGGGCGTTGCATCGAGATTGACGAGGAGCACCGGCACCTTCATCGCGTGCGCCGCATGGACGACGGGGCCGGTCACGTACCCGCCGAGCGCGATCACCGCGCGCGCGCCGCGCTCTGCGAGCAATTCGCGCGCGGCGGCCCGACCTGCGACGAACGCGCGCATGAAGCGCACCAGCTTCAGCGGCCGCGGCGAGAGCCCTTCCGCAGGAATGGGCATGAAATCAGCGCCGACATGCTCGAGCATGCGCGCGTCGACGGGTCGCGTCGAGCACGCGAACACGCGGTCGAACGCGGGTGCGATCTCGGCCAATCGCTCGGCGATGGCGATGCCCGGCGAGATGTGGCCGCCCGTTCCCCCTCCCGCAAGCACGATGCTCTCTGCGCTCATGCTGCGGCGACGCCTTCGTCCACGGCGGGCTCCGCCTCGTCCGACGACGCCAAGGCGTTGCCTTCCTCGTCGATCCCGAGCGCTTGCTCGCGCTCGATCGCGCATCGCTCGATCGAGATCAGCAGTCCGATGGCGAGTCCCGACATCACCCAGCCCGAGCCGCCCGAAGAGATGAACGGCAGCGCGATGCCCTTGGTGGGCGCGAGACCCGTCACGACGAGCAGGTTGATGAGCACCTGCAGCCCGACGGTGAAGAGGACTCCGGTGCCGAACAGCCTCGAGAACGGCGGCACGACGGCATCGGCGCTCGCGTGGCGCGCGCCGCGCATGACGATCGCGAGTCCGCACAGGAGCAGCGTCGCGAACAGCATCACCACGAGCATGGCGCCGATCACGCCGAGCTCCTCGCAGATGATGCAGAAGATGAAGTCGGTGGTGTCCTCTGGCAGATAGCCGAACTTCTGCAGGCTGTTGCCGATGCCGCGGCCCCAGAAGCCGCCGCCGGCGATCGCGCTGAGCGCCTGGATCGTGTGGTAGCCCTTCTCCTGCGCCTCGGCCCATGGATCCATGTACGCGGTCAGGCGCGCCATGCGGTAGGGCTCCGCGATGACCGCCACGACAGCGCCCATCAGTCCGACGCCCCCGAGGATGCCGAGGTACCACCAGCGCATGCCGCCGATGACGAGCATCAGCGAGCAGCTCGTGAAGACGAGCACGGCGGTGCCGAGATCCTCCTTCGCGATCAGCGCAGAGACGAATCCGATCACGCCGAGCGCGGGCAGGAAGCCGTGCTTGAACGACTGCAGGCGGTTGCTGTGGCGCACGCAGAACCACGCGGTCACGACCAGCATGCCCCACTTCGCGAACTCGCTCGGCTGGAAGCCGAGCCAGCGCGGGCCGATCCAGCGCGCGGCACCGTTGACTTCGCGGCCGATGCCCGGGATCTGGGTGGCGATGAGCGTGAGCACGATGCCGCCGAGGATCCACGGGATCCACGAGCGCGCGCCCCGCGCGGTCATGAAGCGCTCGACGTCGAAGCGCGAGCCGACCCAGAGGCAGCCCATCGCGACCGCCGCCAGGATGGTCCAGCGCCCGAAGAAGACCGTTCGGAAGTCGATCGCCTCATAGCGCTGCACCATCCGCTCGTACGCCTCGCGACTGAGCGCGCCGGACTTCACCAGCGCCTCGTCCGGCATCACATCGAGGATGGCCGAGTTGACCATCACGATGCCGATCACCAGCAACGCGAGCATCGACAGAATCACGCCATGCGACATCCTGAGCATGGCGCGGTTTATCGGCAGTTTGCCCGCATCCGATGGAGAAGTCGCGCGGTCGATCCGCTACCCTGAGCGCCCTGTGTCGCAGAGTCCCACCGTCTACCTCGAGACCTTCGGCTGCCAGATGAACGAACTCGACAGCGAGCTCGTGCGCGGGCACCTGCGGTCGCTCGGCTACAGCTTCATCGAGGACTTCACCAAGGCTGACATCGTCCTCTACAACACTTGCTCGGTTCGCGAGCAGGCGGAGAACAAGGCATACTCTCGGCTTGGCCTGGTCGGTCTACGGAAGAAGGCTGGCGAGCAGGTCATACTCGGGGTGCTCGGCTGCATGGCGGAGCGCGACGGCATCGACATGCTGCGGCGCTTCCCGCAGGTCGACCTCCTCTGCGGTCCGGGCGAGCTCGACCGCCTGCCGGCCCTGATCGACAACGTCCGCCGCACCGAAGGTGCCGCCCGCGAAGAGCGGGTCGCGCTCGCTGGCAGCAAGAGCCGCCGCTCGGCGACCCTTGCCGCCGCCGAGGACCACCTGGAGCTCCTCGACCTCTCCCGAGCCTTCGAGCCCTCCGATTCGGGTGCCGAACGCCGCTCGGCATATGTACGTATCACTCGTGGCTGCAACAAGTTCTGCACGTATTGCGTGGTGCCCAACACCCGCGGTGCAGAGGTCCACCGCCCCCCTGATTCGATCGTCGACGAGTGCAAGCGCCTGGTCGACGCGGGGGTCATCGAGATCACCCTGCTCGGTCAGACCGTCAACCACTACCGCTACACCCATGGGCTCGCTGTGGACTCCAGCGGGCGGGAGCAACCACAGGTCGGACCTGGGCTTGCCGCCTTCCGCTCCCCCATCCCCGCGGGAGAGCGGGTCACGACCTTCGCCCGTCTGCTGGAGCGGATCCACAACGAGGTCCCGAAACTCGAACGCCTGCGCTTCGTAACCAGCTACCCCCGGGACTTCGGCGACGACATCCTCGATGTCATGGCAGCCTGCCCACGGATCTGCCGCTATATCCACGCTCCCGCCCAGTCGGGCTCGAACCGGATCCTGAAGGCCATGAACCGCGGCTACACGCGCGAGGAGTACCTGGAGTTCATTGACCGGGTGACCGCAAAACTGCCCGACTGCACGATCGCTGGCGACATCATCGTGGGTTTCCCCACGGAAACCGATGCAGACTTCGAGGAGACGGTGTCGCTGGTCCGAGCCGTGCCCTTCAAGAACAACTTCATCTTCAAGTACTCGCCGCGCCCGGGCACGGTTGCGATCGACCGATTCGAGGACGACGTCCCGACTGAGGTCAAGAAGCTGCGGAACAACCGACTCCTCGACATCCAGACCGAGGTGAGCCGCAAGGCGCACGCCCTCTGGGTGGGCCGAAGGGTCAAGGTTCTCGTCGATGAGATTCGCGAAGAGGCGCGCGGGGAAACCCCTGCCACCCCGACCACCCCGGGCGGGAGCCTGCAGGCCCTTCCCGCAGGCTCCCGCGGAGAAAATTCGGAAGATTTTTCGCACCCCGAGTCCCGACGCATCGAATTGCGCTGGAACCGCCGCCAGGCCGTCGTAAATGCTGGTTTTCAAGCGGTTGGGCGCACGCCAGGCGACCTGATCACGGTGACACAAGTGCGGGAGGGCAGTGAGTGGCACAGAACCCCACAAGCCTTGGTGGGCAGGGTTGTTGAGGTCGAAATCACCGCCAGTTCTCCGCTCTTGTTACACGCGCGGATGGTCTAGCCGCCCGAGAAAACCGCCCGTCCGATTCCCGATCGCGGGTTCAGGTCGGTTTGTGAGGCCCAAGACCCCCTTTGCGGGCAGCGGACACGGCTCAGGTTTGATCGAGGAACTTGACTAGGGTTGATCCTGCACTATGTTCCATGGCGAGGGAGGGACACGGCGCTAAAGGGGCGCTGTTCCACAAAGGGAGAGTGCTGAGTTCGACCTCACCGAACTCGCGCAAGGAATTGGGAGTTTTGTAATGAAGACTGGAATGATTGCGGCCATCGCTGGCCTCGGTGTCACCGGCGTTTCGTCGGCTGCCTTCGTCAGCTACGTTGCCACCGTCACTCAGGTGACCTCGGGTGGCATCCTCCTGGATCAGGTTCGCGTCGTGGCTCGCTTCAATGGCCCGACCGACACCGTCCTCAACGCCTTCAACCTCGTCTACCAGGGCGGCGCGACGGTCGCTGATCCGTACGGCGCGTTCTGGCACAAGGACAACTCGGATTACAACGGTGGCGTGCTCTCGAAGCAGTACGGCACCTGGGCGCCGACCCTCACCGGCAGCGCCACGCTGAACCGTCCGTTCGACTCGTTCCTCACCATCGGTGGAACCGCGACCGCGACCAACTCGACCAGCGCCGATCCCTCGTGGAACTCGGGCGGCTCGGGCTCGCACGCTGGCGGCCCCAACGGTTGGAACCGCGCTGACCTGCTGAACAACGGCACCATGGGCTGGTTCAACAGCTCGCCGCCGACCCTTCAGGGCCGCGTCGGTGTCGCTCCGAACACCGCGACTGACGTCCTCGTCGGTCAGTTCGTGATCGACCGCAACGCCTTCGCCGGCAACTGGTCGCTCACCATCGGCTTCAACGACGGTGTCGCTGGCTCGGCCGTGCAGTTCGCAACCAACACCTTTGGCATTGGCGTCGTCCCCGCTCCGGGCGCGATCGCCCTCCTCGGTCTCGCCGGCCTCGCTGGCCGCCGTCGCCGCTGAGCGATACGCAACAAGAGATCTAAGCACTCTTCATCCCGGCCGCGGTTCAACCCGCGGCCGGGGTTGCTTTTTGCATCGGAGAGACGCCTCGGTGCGTCGCTCGCTGCGGTGGCTCTCGGACGAACGCACCCGCGAATCAGGCCACGAGCAAGAACTCACACTGGCTGTTTCTGTCGGCTCATTGCCATTTCTTGCGCAGAAGCCGCCCGTCGTTCAACTTTTCCCGAATGCCTCGCCATGCACCCGAGGTGGCTTTCGTCTCGTTGGCGAGGGTCTGATCTGTCAGCCGTTCGCTTCTCGGCCTGGCCCGCGACCCATTCGCAGTGCCAGCTCCGATTTGTTTCACTTTCCAATCTTCCCGGAGTTCGAGTTATGAACTGTGGAGTCACTGCGTCCCTCGCGGGACTTGCCCTCGCTGGCACTGCTTCCGCCGCATTCGTCGGCTACTTCACCACGATCACGCAAGTGACCTCTGGCATCCTGGTGCTGGATCAGGTTCGCGTCGTGGCCCGCTTCAACGGCCCGACCGACACCGTGCTCAACGTGTTCAACTTCAACTACCAGGGCGGGGCGACGACTGGCATCGATCCATTCGGCGCCTTCTATCACAAGGACAACTCGTCCTACAACGGCGGCATCCTTTCCAAGCAGTACGGCACCTGGTCGCCGACCCTCACCGGCAGTCCGACCCTGAACCGTCCGTTCGACTCGTACCTCGTCATCGGTGGCGCTGCCACCGCGACGAACACCACGAACGCTGACCCGTCGTGGAACTCGGGCGGCTCGGGCGCGCACGCTGGCGGCGCAACCGGCTGGAACCGCGCGGATCTCCTGAACAACGGCACCATGGGCTGGTTCAACAGCTCGCCGCCGAACCTCCAGGGCCGCGTCGGCGTCGCGCCGAACACCACCACGGACGTCCTCCTGGGTCAGTTCGTGATCGACCGCAGCATCTTCGCGGGCAACTGGTCGATCACCATCGGCTACAACGACGGTGTCGCGGGTTCGGCGGTGCAATTCGCCACGAGCACCTTCGGCATCGGCGTTCCCGCCCCCGGCGCAATCGCGATCCTCGCAGTCGCAGGATTCGCCGGACGCCGCCGGCGATAAATCTCGCGGCTTCCTCCAGTCAATCTCCAAGCCCCTGGCTGCATGCGCAGCCGGGGGCTTGTGCATCGACGGTGCCACAGATCGCGCGATCCCTCGAATCTCTGGAAATGATTCATCCGCGAGGCGCAGAATCGTACGAGATCTTGCGCAAGATCCCGCGTTTCGTCCCTCTTCTCCCATAACCCAACGTGCGTTCAAAGCATGCTCGTAGCCATGCTGCGATGCGCGTCGTTGGGCTTCCCATTTCGCACGTGTTCGCTCAGTGGTTCGGCGGATTCGTTGCACCTCATTCAGGAGCAAGATCGGATGCCTCGTTGCCTCATCGGAGTCGCCGCCTCTTTGGTTGCCGCCACGTCCGCCCCAGCGGCCTTCGTTTCGTTCGTCACCACGGTGACGCAAGTGAACCTTGGTCAGTTCCAGCTCGATCGCGTCCAGCTCTTCGCGCGGTTCAATGGCCCAAGCGACACCGTGCTGAATGCGTTCAATCTCCAGTACCTCGGCGGGTCAGAGGTCGTTGATCCCTACAGCGGCTACTACCATCGCGACAACTCCGACTACAACGGAGGGATTCTGTCGCAGCAGTACGGCACCTGGGCTCCGACCTTGACCGGAAGCGTGACCCTGAACCGACCCTATGACTCGTTCCTTACGGTCGGCGGGACGGCGACGGCGACGAATTCCTCAGTCGCCGATCCGTCGTGGAACTCGGGCGGATCCGGAGCGCATGCAGGCGGCGCGGCGGGTTGGAACCGAGCGGATCTGCTGAACAACGGGACCATGGGTTGGTTCAACGGCTCGCCACCCAACCTGCAGGGACGCGTGGGCATCGCGCCGAACACCGCAACCGACGTCTTGATCGGGCAGTTCGTTCTGGACCGCGGCGCCAACGCAGGACTTTGGAGCCTGACCCTTGGCTTCAACGACGGTGTGCCTGGGACAGGCGTCCAGTTCGCTACGGCGGCCTTCAACATGGGCGTTCCCACTCCGGGCGCCGTGGCGCTCCTCTGCGTCGCAGGTCTCGCCGGGCGCCGTCGTCGCTAGCGGGCCCCAACCGCTTCCAATTCGAAACTCGGCCGCGGTCAGACCGCGACCGAGTTGTTCATTGGCGAAACAAGATCTCCAGCTTTCTGGTGGTTCAGAAACAACTGGCAAGCCCCCGAGCGACCTGTCGGAAGCTCTTTATTTGTCAACACTTTGGCGCACATTCTGCCACGCGCGCCGATTTTCTCGGACCATGTGGGTCGAGTTCAGTTCGAGAAATCGTGGGTTTCGAAAGCCCGCTTGCGCAGAACTGGCGCGCCGTCCGCTCTTCCCCTTCGCCGTCCGTGCATTCATCGCCCGCCCCTTCCGGCGGGCAGTGAGTCCACGGAAGGTTGTTCACCGTGGATCACCCGATCCTGATTACTTCCCAACTGCGAGGTTTCCCCCCTCGCCCCCTGCTAGGAGAGAAAAATGAAGAATGGAATGATGATCGCTTCGCTGGCCGGCCTCGCTGTGGCTGGTTCGGCTTCCGCCGCCTTCGTGGGCTACTTCGTCTCCGTGACGCAGGTCACCACCGGCGGCGTCCTCCTGGACCAGTACCGCGTCGTGGCTCGCTTCAATGGCCCGACCGACACCGTCCTCAACGTGTTCAACTTCTCGTACACGGGCGGCGCGAATGTCGCTGACGCGTACGGTGCCTTCTACCACAAGGACAACTCCTCCTACAACGGCGGCGTCCTCTCCAAGCAGTACGGAACCTGGTCGCCGACCCTCACCGGCAGCCCGACCCTGAACCGTCCGTTCGACTCGTACCTCGTCATCGGTGGCGCTGCCACCGCGACGAACACCACGAACGCTGACCCGTCGTGGAACTCGGGCGGCTCGGGCGCGCACGCTGGCGGCGCAACCGGCTGGAACCGTGCGGATCTCCTGAACAACGGCACCATGGGCTGGTTCAACAGCTCGCCGCCGAACCTCCAGGGTCGCGTCGGACAGGCTGGCAACACCGCCACTGACGTCCTCCTCGGACAGTTCGTCGTCGATCGCGACGCGAGCGCGGGCAGCTGGACGCTGACCGTCGGCTACAACGACGGCGTCGCTGGCTCGGCCGTGCAGTTCGCGACCAACAGCTTCACGATCGGCGCGATCCCGGCTCCAGGAGCCCTGGCGCTCCTCGGACTCGCTGGCTTCGCCGGCCGTCGCCGCCGCTGATCGGTCTCCCTCGATTGAATGATCCCACCGCCGCGGGCAACCGCGGCGGTGGTCTTTTTCCAGCGTCGCTGGCGCCGAAGGGTGTCGATGCGTGAAAGGCGAGTCACCACAGGGGTTTGCGTATCTCTTTTTCAGACATGCACTTGTACCGAGAACTCCAGAGACCGAGCTACTTACCGAGCTTCTGCGCAAGGAGCCCGTGAATGTGCCCAAAAAGTCGATTCGCTTTCTTGACTGCCTTCTGAATGCGCGGCATGTTCTTCTGTGAGGGTTGTCTGTGCCTGAAAGGGCATCTGTTCCGTATCCCACGGAGCAGCCGAGTGAGTCGCGCGTGAGCGCGCTCCTCGAAGACGGGAACAAGGGGCTCTGGTCGTGTCCAACGACCCGGGCGTGAAGCGATCCCGTGACTCGCTCTGAGAGCGCGTCTTTCTGTCCCCTGTGTCCCTGTCCCCTGTTTCCCAAATAAGGATTGTCCAAATGAAGCTTTCGGCTCTGGCCCTTTCGGCTGCTGTTTCGAGCGCGGCCTCGGCGACCTTCGTGTCGTACGTCGTCACCGTGTCCTCGACGACTTCGGGCGGCGTTGCCCTCGACGTCTACACCCTCTGGGCGCGTTTCAACGGCGCGACCGACACCGTCCTCAACGTGTTCAACTTCAACCGGACCGACGGTACGGCTGGAAACATGTTCTATCACAAGGACAACTCGTCCTACAACGGTGGCGTGCTCTCCAAGCAGTACGGCACCTGGAACCCGACGCTCACGGGCAGCCCCACGCTGAACCGTCCGTTCGACTCCTACCTCACCATCGGTGGTCTCCCGACCGCGACGAACACCAGCAACGCTGACCCGTCGTGGAACGCCGCCGCCGCTGCTGGCTGGAGCCGTCCTGACATCCCGAGCGGATTCAACATCGGTTGGTTCAACAGCTCGCCGCCGAACAACCAGGGCCGCGTTGGTGGCGTCGGCAACACGTCGACCGACGTTCGCCTCGGCCAGTTCGTGGTCGATGCGGGTGCCAACGGTGGCACCTGGAACCTGAAGATCGGCTACAACAACGGCGTCGCGGGTTCGCCCGTCCAGTTCGCCGAGACGACCTTCACCCTCGGCGCCATCCCGGCTCCGGGCGCGATCGCCCTCCTCGGCCTGGCTGGCCTCGCTGGCCGTCGCCGCCGCTGAGCAAGAGTCACGTTTGGATCGGCTGGGCTTCTGGGAAGCTCGGACCGATCGGGACTGAAAGACTGCACCCGCCGCAGGAAACTGCGGCGGGTGTGTTTTTGTGCACCCACGGGGTCTCGGACCCCGACTATCGGGCGAGGGCACAAGTTCGGGAAATCCGAGAGATTCGTCCTTCCCGTGCGTAAACCGCAGATATCTTAAAACTGTTGCTCGCCTGGGGCCGGCGAGCGTGGCTCCATCCCATTTAGCGCAGGAGTTTCATTGTGAAGACGAGTCTGACCCTTGGCGGCTTGCTCCTCGGTAGCACGGCCATCTTCCTCGGCCAGTTCCAAGCGACGGCCATTCCCGGTGGTGACGGCGGCACGGCCTCCGTTGGTCCCGACGTGATCGTTGGCGCGATCCCTGACGTCGCACGCTACGCCCCTGGCACCTACAACGGTGTCGAGTATGCGTCGTACGCCTTCGGCTCGACCAGCTGCAACATCGGCACGGCGCAGCTGCAGTGGCAGCCGAACCCGAGCAACCTCCACCCGACCATTCCGCAGAACCTCTACCGCATCAAGGACGGAGCGATCGAGCAGATCGGCTTGTCGTGGTGCAAGCACGGCTTCTGCGCGCTTCAGCAGACCCTCTGCGGCGCCTGTACCCCCGCTGGTGCTGGCTGCCCGACCGTGCTCGGCATCGGTTGCTCGGATCCATACACCGCAGGCCTCAACGGCACGCAGTCGGATCTCAAGAGCCGCGGCCCGATCAATCCGGCGACGGGCGTCTTCTCGGGCACCTACACCGATCCCGCGGCCCCCGCGACGCTCCCCACCTCGCTGCGTGAGCGCGTGATGGTTCGCCGCGCGGATCTCGATCCGGCGCAGAACGCTGGCGCGACGTATGTCGCCGAGTGCGCGTACATCCACCAGCAGGACGCCGCGGCGAACAACGCGACCAACAACGCGTCGTACCGCATGCTGACCGTTGGCGCGACCTGGTCGACGACGCAGGGCTATCCGCTCACGCTGACCGGCGCGACCGTGCAGCAGCTGCCCGCGATCTTCGCGTGGCAGGCGAGCGCCCCGAGCGCCGTTGGTGTCAAGAGCTACGACGTCATCGGTGACGGTCGCTTCCTGCTCGGCTACCGCGTGATCGACAACGGCAACGGCACGTGGCGCTACGAGTACGCCATCCAGAACCTCAACTCGGATCGCTCGGGCGGTTCGTTCTCGGTTCCGGTTCCTGCTGGCGCCACCATCACCAACATCGGCTTCAAGGCTCCCGCCTACATGAACGGCGAGAACTACTCGAGCACGCCGTGGACCGTCTCGACCGCCGACGGCGCCGTGACCTGGACGTGCGAGCCGAACACCAACACGAACGCGAACGCGCTCCGTTGGTCGACGCTCTACAACTTCCGCTTCACCGCGAACGTGCCGCCCGCCGCTGCGCTCGGCACGGTCAGCATGGGCCT
The DNA here is from genome assembly GCA_041183345.1 of Planctomycetota bacterium. GTDB lineage: Bacteria > Planctomycetota > Phycisphaerae > Phycisphaerales > SM1A02 > QWPT01. The sequence continues at coordinate 11,599 of JBEGLX010000054.1, read as the reverse complement.
CTGGAAGGCTCCGACCGCGACCAGCACCGCGACCTCGGTCACGATGGGCGCCCTTGTCCCGAGCACGCCCGCCATCGCGGGCGACTTCGACGGCAACGGCCAGGTGAACGGCGCCGACCTCTCGACGCTGCTCAACGGCTGGGGTGCCGCTTCGGGCGACCTCAACGGTGACGGCACCACCGACGGCGCCGATCTCTCGATCCTCCTCAACAACTGGAGCTGATCGGACAACTTGTGTCTCAAAAGGGTGGGACCCCGACAGGGGTCCCACTCTCTTTTTCGCGAGGTCGACCTCGCGCGTGTGTTCCCCGCGTCCGTCCGCACCAACCGTGCGAACAGCCCTCCGCCTCATCGATCTCGTCCTCCCCCCGGAGCTTCGCGAATGCCCCGCTTCTGCCGTCCGCTTGCCCTGACCGCGCTCGCCTGCACGCTGTTCATCCCTGCCGCCCAATCGATGGCCGGCGACGCGCCGCCGAAGGGCGGAGAGACCCCGCGCATCGAGGGCGTCTCCGCCTACGAGATCCAGTCGATCGCGGTACCAGCGGGTATCCCCGAGTCGGTCGACATCAAGTTTGAGCTCAATGGACGGATGGAGACGGTGCACCTCGTGCGCACCTCGCTGCGAAGCCCGAAGGCCCGCCTGCTGCTCGACCGCGGCAACGGCACGCTCGAGGAAGCCCCGCTTCCGCCGCATCGGACCTATCGCGGAACCCTGCTCTCGACTGGAACCGTCGCGAGCGCGTCGATCATCGATGGCCGCATCACCGCGATGGTCGATCTGCCGAGCGACACGCTGTTCATCCAGCCGGCGAGCGAGCTGATCCCCGGCCGCAAGGCGGGCGAGCACGTGATCTACCGCCATGCCAACGTCCACCCGATCGGCGACCACCGCTGCGGAAACGACGAGTTCAAGCTCGGCGTGCCCGACTGGATGATCGACATGCCGCTCGATCCTGCTGCGGGCGGCGTGGTGGAGCCTTCGGAGGGCGGCGTCGGCGGAACGACTCCGAGCATCGCCGAGATCGCCTTCGACGCCGACTTCGAGTTCTTCCAGCTCAACGGCTCGAACGCCATCAATGTCGTGAACGACATCGAGACGGTGATGAACAACGTCTCGACCGTCTACGACCGCGATGTGAACATCACCTACGAGTTCACGACGTTCGTCGTGCGGACGACGGCCGCCGATCCGTACACGACGGTCATCATGAACGACCTGCTGTGCGAGTTCCGCAACAAGTGGAACACGGCGCCAGAGAACCAGATCCAGCGCGACGTCGCCCAGCTCTTCACGGGAAAGAACGTGACCGGCAACGTGATCGGCCTCGCGTGGCTCGGCGTCCTCTGCAACCAGGTCGGCAACGACTGCGCGTCGGTCAACAACCTCGCGTATTCGTGCGTCGAGAGCCGCTTCACCGGCGTCGCCGACTTCCGGACATCGCTGTCGGCGCATGAGCTCGGGCACAACTGGCAGGCGCAGCACTGCGACACGGCGAATCCATGCAACATCATGTGCTCGGCAATCAACAGCTGCCAGGGCACGACGGGAACCAACCTGAAGTTCTCGCCGACCGAGCAGGGGCAGATCATCGCCTTCCGCAACGCGGTTGGATGCGATCCCGCGCTTCCCGCGCCGATCGCGCTGCCGTTCGGCGACAGCTTCGACGGGACGGCTGCGATCAACCAGAACAACTGGATCTACGTGAAGGGCGCCGCGGTCTCGACGGCTGCCGTCGGCGAGCCGAGCCCGACCCGCTCGATCAACCTCGACGCCATCGGCAACCTCGAGTACGGCGATGACGAGATCCGCTCGAACTTCATGCTGCTCGCGGGCGTGCCCACGGCGATCGTCCAGTACAGCACGGAGCACATCGGCGTCGAGGCGGGGAAGCAGCTGATCGTCGAATACCTGAACACGTCCCTCGACTGGACGGTGCTGAACACGATCACATCCACGGGCATCGACCAGGCGGCCTTCGTCTCCTGGCAGCACACCTTGCCCGCCAATGCGAAGCACAACAAGTTCCGCCTGCGGTTCCGCGCCCTCGTCGACGGCCAGGACGACGACTGGTACATCGACGACATCCGCGTCGTGACCGTCGTCATTCCGGCGAATGACGAATGCCTCAACGCGCAGGTGATCACCGAGGGCAACGTGGCGTTCAACACCACCAACGCCACCACGAGCGCGACGGTCCTCCCGCCGCTCTGCAACCAGGGCGCAGGCACTGCGATCGTGAATGACGTGTGGTACCTGTATTCGCCCGCCTGCTCGGGGATCGCCACGGTCTCGACCTGCGGCGCCGCGCTCTTTGACACACGGCTCGCCGCCTACGCGACCGCATGCCCCGCGGCGGGCTCGCTCGTCGCCTGCAACGACAACGGAACGGGCTGTGCGTCGAGTACCTCAACGATGTCGTTCAACGTTTCTGCGGGCGCGGCCTACTACATCCGCCTCGGCGGACTCACGGGCGGCGGCGCTGGCACCATGAACGTTGTCTGCGCGCCCGTCACGCCATGCCCGGCGGATCTCAACGAGGATGGAACCGTCGACGGCGCCGACCTTTCGGCGGTGCTCAACTTCTGGGGCACGAACCAGGCTGACATCGATGGGGATGGCACGACCGACGGTGCCGACCTCGCGGCGCTGCTGAATGCCTGGGGTCCGTGCCAGTGATCTCAGTGTCCGACGCTCCGTGGCGCACGTGAGTGGATATAAACCTGTCGATGAGCGACGGGTCAGAGCAGCCCCCCAATGCATCTTCACCAAATCCTGCGCGGAGCCGGCTGGCTGTTGCGTCCGGCGTGATGGGACTGGTGTCGCTGCCGCTCGTGTGCTGCGGCGCGGGGCTCTCGGGAGCGATGGCTGGCGTGCTCGGCATGATCGCGCTTGAGCGGATCCGCTCGTCGCAAGGCGCGCTGCGCGGCAAGGCATGGGCCTGGACGGGTATCGCCTCGGGCCTGCTCACCGTGCTTCTTTCGGTGATCTGGTTCTCGTTCGCGAACGCGGCGCTGCAGGAGTGGAACACCCAGCTCGACGATGGGCTTCGCAAGACCTTTGCCGCGACTCACGACGCTGCGGCACGGGAAGCGCTGACCTGCTGGTCGGGAAAGAGCGGCGCGGGCGTATCGGCGGCGGCATTGCAGGAGTTCGCCAGCGGCATGAATGAGCGGCTCGGTCCGCTCGACTCGGTGTCGCTGGTGTCGCAGGATGCATCCGCTGGGAGCTTGGCTGCCCTCGTCGTGGTGCACGTGGTGAACCTCAGCTTCGAGAAGGGCTCGCGGTCCGCGGTCGTCTCGTCCGAACTGCGCACGCCCGTGGGGTCGTGGACGCCGACCCTGAGGCTTGTGAAGATCCATGTGAATGACGCGGATGCGCCCGGAGGCATGATCGAGTTCCCGCCGAGGAAGGCGCTGCCCGAGAGCGGCGGCGCGCCATCGGCCGAAGAGACGTCGACCAAGGAGAATGCGAAGTGAACGGTGCACGCGACGGCTGGTGCGGCTCGCTGGATCCGATGTCGGTGCCTGATTGGCGCGGACGGCGCGTGACCGTCATGGGGCTCGGGCAGTTCGGCGGTGGCATCGGCGTCACCCGCTATCTCGTGGCGCGCGGCGCGAAGGTCACGCTGACCGATCGCGATCCCGCCAAGAAGCTCGAGGAGCCGCTGCGGCAGTTGGAGCGTGAGATCGCTTCGGGCGCCGTGGACTGCGTGATCGGCGAGCATCGCGAGCGGGACTTCTCGGGTGCCGAGTTCGTGATCGCGAACCCCGCCGTGCCGAAGCCGTGGGCGAATCCGTATCTGTTGTCATCGCGGGCGGCGGGCGTTCCCGTCCTCACCGAGATCGGACTGACCGTTGCTGAGCTCTCCGCGCGAGGCGTGACCAATTTCGTCGGCGTCACGGGCAGCGCGGGCAAGAGCACGACCAGCGCGATGCTGCATGCGGCGCTCGACGGTGGCGGACGCCGTGCCCACCTCGGCGGGAACATCGGAGGATCGCTGCTCGGCACGCTCGAGGCGGTCCAGCCGAGTGACTTCGCGGTGCTTGAGCTTTCCAGCGCGATGCTCTGGTGGCTGGGCGAGACGCTGCGATGGTCGCCGAGGGTTGCGGTGCTGACCAACCTGCTACCGAACCACATCGACTGGCATGGCGACTTCGCGCACTATGCGCGCTCGAAGTCGATGATCCGTGCGTTCGCGCCGATCGGAGCGCGCTTCGTGACGGCCTTCGCGGGAACGGCTGCAGCAGAGCAGGCGTGCGCCGCAGGAGCCCAGCCCTGGTGGCGCGATCCGAGCGGCTGCAGCGCGCCGTTGCCGCAGGTTGCGGAGATGCGCACCCCGATTCCTGGAAAGCACAATCAATCGAACGCGCGGCTTGCGCTCGAGGCGGCTGTGCATGCGCATGAATGCGCGGGGCTCGATGTCCGCTCGGCGATGGATGGGCTCCGCGCGCGCATCGAGGGCTTCGGCGGACTCCCGCATCGCCTGCAGTTCGTCTGCGAGCGAGGGGGCGTGCGCTACTTCAACGATTCGAAGTCCACGACTCCCGAGGCGACGCTGCTTGCGATCGAGAGTTTCGACGCTGCCGACCGCATCCATCTCATCGCGGGCGGCTACGACAAGGGCGTCGATCTCTCGCGCGTGCGCGAACTGGGGAATGCGATCGCCGGGGTCTATGCGATCGGCGTCACCGGACCCAAGCTGCTTGGTGCGGCGAGGAGCCATGCGTGCGGCACGCTGCGCGAGGCGATGGCGCTGATCGGGCAGCGGGCGAAGCCCGGGGACATCGTTCTGCTCTCGCCTGCATGCGCGAGCTGGGACCAATTCACGAACTATGAGCAGCGCGGTGCGCTGTTCGCGGAGCTCGCGCGGAACGGGGTGGCGTCACCGAACGCGAACGCCGTGACGGGTCACTCGTAGTAGCGCGTGCGCTTGGGAAGCTCGCCGCCCTGCGGCGTCCACCATGCGGGCTTCGGATCGGTACCACCGATCTTGTCGACATACGACGGCGGCTCTTCTCGCCATTCCGGAGCAGTGCGCAGCGAGTAATCGATGCGACGCGAGCCCAGCGGCGGGCACGTGAGCTGGTTGGTCAGTCGCCCGTTCGATGTGCCTGCGTCCCAGATCGCGTAGACCATGCGATCAGGGCGCTCGACCGGATCATCGCCCTGCCCCTCGATGAAGTTCATCGTGAGCTGCTTGCCGGGCGGGATATCGAGCTTGAAGAACGGCTTCTCGGTGCGGGTGTCGATCACGGTGATCGTCACCGGACGCATCTCGCTGGAGACGTAGGTGTAGCCGCCGCCCGAGCGCGGGTAGATGCCTCCGCCGGGGCTGTAGCAGCCGACGAGGAGCGCAGAGGCAGCGAGGAGGGACAGGGTCTGGGCGCGGTGCATGGGAACTCCTGCGGGCAAGAACCCGCGGTCGTTCGGTATCGGCAAGGTGGACGTGCTCTCTTCGGGATTTCGACGTCGGAACCCTCCACGGGAGCAAAGGTTCGCAACAATGGAGCCTCCATGACCAGCCCCCTTCCACCCCTTCGGATCGGTCACGGCTACGACCTCCATCGGCTCGAGCCGCCCCCGCCAGCGGGCGCCGGTCGCCCCTTCGTCCTCGCTGGCGTTCGCTTCGAGCATCCCGTGGGCCCTGTCGGGCACTCCGATGGTGACGCCGTCTTCCACGCGGTCGTGGATGCCTTGCTCGGCGCGCTTGGACTCCCAGATATCGGACAGGCCTTTCCTGACACGGACCCCAAATGGGATGGACAGGACTCTGCGTACTTCGTCCGCCGCGCGCGCGAGGCGATCGCTGAGCGCGGATTTGCCGTCGTCAACCTTGACGTGACCGTCATCTGCGAGCGTCCGAAGCTCTCCCCCGCGAAGGGAGCAATGATCGCGAACATTGCCGATCTCCTCGGCATTGCGCGCGATCGTGTGAATCTCAAGGGCAAGACCCATGAGAAGGTCGACGCGGTCGGCGAAGGGCGCGCCATCGAGGTGCACGTGGTGGCGCTGCTTTCCGCCCTGGGCGCCTGACCCTCGGCGCAGAGTCAAACCGAGTGCCGTGATACGCTCTCCATCCCTCCCGACTGGGTGGGACGGAGCCCCTGCATGCGCGCGATCGTGACCGGCCAGATCGGTGTCGACAAGAAGCCATACCTGAAGGCTGTCAAGGATGCCGCCGAACTGCGCGGGGAGTCGATCAAGCTCTTCAACCTCGGCGACCTGATGTACGCCGAGGCGCCCGACGTCCGCCCCGGGCGAATCCTGGATCTGCCGATCTCGCGGCTGGCCACGCTCCGCCGCGCGGCCTTCAAGGACGTGATCGCCGCCACGCTACCGGCGAAGGACCACCGCAACGTGGTCGTGAACACCCACGCGACGTTCCGCTGGCGGCACGGCCTCTTCTCTGCGTTCGACTTCGACCAGATGGCGAAGTTCGAGCCCGACATGTTCATCTGCCTCGTCGACAACGTCGAGGTCGTGCACCAGCGGCTGCACGCGGAACATGACATCGATGCCACCCTGAAAGACTGCATGGTCTGGCGCGAGGAGGAGATCCTCGCGACCGAACTGCTCGCGCAGGCGATGGGATGCCAGAACAACTTCTACATCCTGTCGAGAGGCCGGCAGCAGGACACCGTCGAGACGGCGATGCGGCTGGTCACGCGACCGGAGATGCGCAAGGTCTACCCGAGCTTCCCCATGAGCCACGTGGTCGACATGCCCGATGTGCTCGCCGAGATCGATCACTTCCGCGCCGAGCTCGCCAAGCACTTCATCACCTTCGATCCGGGCGACGTGGATGAGAAGCTCCTGCTCGACCGCGCGCTTGCGGCGGCCCGCGATGGCAAGGACTGGATCGAGACCGCCGCACACTCGTTCGGCGGGCGCGCTGGGCGGTCGATCCGCGTGTCGGTGCGCGAGGTGCTCGACATCGCCGGCGATATCGACGGCCAGATCTACATGCGCGACTTCAAGCTCATCGACCAGAGCGACATGATCGTGTCGCTTGTGCCTGAGCTGCCGAATGGCACGCCCGGGCTCTCGAGCGGCGTGGAGCGCGAGCTCCAGCACGCGTGGGAGCACACCAAGGAGGTGTACGTGGTCTGGAAGCCGCGCAAGGCGCCGAGCCCGTTCATCACCGAGACCGCGACGAAGATCTTCAAGTCGGTCGACGAGGCCCTCTCGTACTTCGAGAACAAGGGCATGTTCCACCCAGGCGACCTCTTCGGGCGCTGATCCCGTCCGCGGGGAGCCGACGATGCCTCGCTACAAGCTGACCATCGCCTACGACGGCACCGAGTTCCACGGCTGGCAACGGCAGGAACCCGCCGACGCGCCGCCGCTCCGCACCGTGCAGGGCGTCATGCAGGAGGCGCTCAACGATCTCCTTCGGCAGAAGGTGGAGCTTGTCGGCGCGAGCAGGACCGACGCGGGCGTGCATGCGATCGGGCAGGTCGGCGCATTCACGGCCGATGTCCGCGTTCCGCTCGAGCGGCTCGCGCAGGCGATCACGGCGCGGCTCCCGCGCGATGTGCAGGTGGTGCGCGCGGAGCGGGTGCACGACGAATTCGATCCGATCGGAGATGCGCGCAGCAAGTGCTATCGCTACACCATCGAGCACACGAGCCATCCGCACAACCCGCATCCGCTGTTCGACCGCAACACCGTGTTTGCGACGCCCTATGCCCTCGATGCCGAGCGGATGCAGGATGCCGCGCGCAGGATGGTCGGTACGTACGACTGCACGAGCTTCGCCCAGGCGAACCATGGGCGGGCGACCACCGTGCGCAGCGTGCTGGACTGCATCGTGCGATCGCCCGCGCCGCGTCGGGCGGAGATCGAGATCTCCGCGACGGGCTTCCTCTACAACATGGTGCGGATCATGGCGGGAACCCTGCTCGAGGTCGGACGCGGACGGCTGGAGCCGTCGGACATCCCGCGCATCATCGAGGCACGAGACCGCCGCCTGGCGGGGCCCACGTTGCCGCCGCAGGGACTGTGCCTTCGCTGGATCTGGTACGGAGCTGGAACCCAGCAGGCGGCCCACGCGGAGGATGACGCATGCGCCTGAGACCAACCGCCCTTGTCGCGATGGCAGCGATCATGCTCGCGCTGGCGGGCTGGATGCGTGCAGCCGCAGCCCAGACGCTTGATCTTGGCGGCATCCCGCAGGGGCCGACGTTGCCCGAGAAGAACGCGGCGTCAGATCTCGCCGAGACGCTGGAAGTCGAGGCCCGCAGCATCGTCGCCGAGTCAAGCGGGCGCGAGGGCGAGGCAAAGGCCGGCGCCCTCGCCCGAGCGAAGGTGCGGAGCATCGCGGCGCACCTCCTGCGGACCGGATCGATCAAGGGATGGGATGAGAGCGCGCCCGCGGTCGCCGGCGCGCGGCTTGCATTGATGATCGGGCGGATCGATGGGCTGGTCGAACTCGCGGTCGCCGGTCGAGCCACGCGCGAGAGGGAGCTCTCTCCAGCAGAGGCGAAGCGTGCCGTCGCGCTCCTGCAGGCCCTCGGCAACGCGACCAGCGAGCAGATCCGACGCTCCATGATCGCGCCTCCCGCGAAGCTCGCGTCCGAGCTGACGCGTGCGTTGGCGTCCACGCTTGCACCGCTCGTGGAACTTGCCACCCTTCTCGAGGGTAGCCAGAACGACGATCCCTGGCCGATCCTGATCGATGCCCGCGCGTCCCAATCCGACCGAGCGGGGTCACCCCGCTCTTCGAGCGAGCTGGAGACGATCGTGCGCGCCATGCCCGAGGGAGCCGAGCGGGAGGCGCTCGCCGCCGCTGTCGCGTCGACGGTGGCGGCGCAGCCCGCGTCATACGACCTCGCCGCGCTTGGGAGCGCGGCGGAGACTCTCCGTTGGCTCATGGATTCGCGGATCGCTGGTGCGCCGTACCCGTTCGACCTGGCAGCGCTCGACAATGCGATTGCTCGGATCACGCGCGCTCTTCGCGAGATCACGAGCGGCACCGATGCGAACGCCGCGGCGACGGCGCGGACGAGCCTCGATGCCCTATCGACGACCACGCCAGCGGCGATGGCCATGATCGACTTCCGGAAGACCGACGGGCTCACCGAGGCTGCGCGCCGCGCGCTGTCCGATGCAGCTGCAGCGCTCCTGGCCGCCGACGCAGGCACCGCCGAACGCGAGCGCGAGCGTGTGCGCGCTGCAGCCCGAATCCGCGACGCATGCGCCTGCGCGGAGCGGCTCGACAAGTCGCTCGTTGCCGCCGCACCCAAGGACCTGCGCGACCTGCTCAGGCAGTTCGACCGCGACGCGCGGATCGCCGTGCGCGCCCTCCCCCAGGCCTTCCAGGCGATCGCATCAAGTCCGATCGATGCCGTCGAGCCAGGCAACCTCTCCGCGCTCGACCGGATCAAGACGCTCGAAGCGGATCGGCTGCGCATTCTTTCGCTGCAGTCGATGATCGACTCCATCGGAGCCGTGCGCCCCGCCGCAGGCCGAGGCTTCGCAAGCGTCGCCAAGCGGCTCACCAAGCTGCTCACGGATCCACTCAAGCGCTCGGAGGGACAGACGGCCTTCAACGCCGTCCAGAGCCAGTTCACGTCCGCCTTCCCCTTCGCGTACGAGGAAGATCTCAAGCGGCGCGCGCCGCGTGCGGTGGAGCTCACGGGAGGGGCCCCCGAGAAGGTGATCGAGCGAGCCGCCGCGATCCGCGCGGAGTGGTGCGACGCCGTCGGTCGCGGTGACTTCGGCGGCGAGGCATCGAAGCGCCTCGATCTTGCGGCGCGATTGTGCCGCGCGCTGGGCGACCTGAGCCAGGTCATCGAACCAATCGACCGTGCGGCAGGCGACCGCCTCGGCATGTGGGGACCGTGGCCGATGCGGAGGGCCATGATCGCTCCCGCGACGCAGGATCTCGTGGCGCGCGCCGCGCTCGCGTCCCGATCGTTCGTCTCGGCGAACAGCTCCGACGCTCGGGCGACGTTCGAGCGCGACCTCGCTGCGCTCGAGACGGCGATCCCACTCGTCCGGCTCGCCGCTGCACTTGAGCGCAAGGTCGCTCCGACCCTTCGCGGAGATCCTGACACGGTCGGGGCGCAGCTCGCGCCGCTGCTCGCGCTTCCGCAGTCGGGCTCATATCTCGCCGGCGAGTGGACGCGGCTTCTGGCGATGCACCGAGCGATGATGGAGCTCGAGCATGCGCGCCGCGTCGGCGAGCCGAAGCTCCGGGACTCGCTCAACGGGTACCTTGCAGCGCTCGCCCGTGAAGTCGACCAAGCAGCATTCGGCGCGCAGCGTCCGATCGTGAGCATCCCGGGCTTCGATGGGACCCAGCCACTGACGGAAACGGGCAAGTCAGACAAACAGCGCGACCGCAGCCGTGACCGATAGGAGCAAGCACCGTGCAGATTGTTGTCGTCGCCCCGCACCCCGATGATGCCGAACTCGGCATGGGTGGCACCATCGCGAGGCTGGCCCGAGAGGGCCATGACGTGCTCGTCGTCGACCTGACCAACGGTGAGCCGACGCCCTGTGGAACCCCGGAGCGACGCGCAGCGGAGGCCGCGGCGGCGGATTCGATCCTCGGCTGCAAGCGCATCAACCTTGGCTTGCCCAATCGTCGCCTCGAGCACACGGTGGCGGCACGACATGCCCTCGCGTCGGTCCTCCGCTCGCACCGCTGCGAGATCCTCTTCGCGCCTCACCCCGAGGACGTCCATCCCGACCACGTGGCGGCGACCATGATCGCGGAGCACGCGCGCTTCGACGCGAAGCTCACCAAGACGGAGCTCGCGGGTGACCCGATCCACCCCCGCAAGCTCGTCTACTACTTCTGCACCCACCTCAAGGCCATGGCAGATCCGACCTTCGCCATGGATATCAGCCCGTACCGTGACGCCAAGCGCCAGGCGATCCTCGCCTATCGATCGCAGGTGGTCGACCATGCGCCCAACAGGATCCTGCCCGAGCAGGTCGACCTCCGCGACCGCTACGTCGGCTCGCGGATCGGCGTCGAGGCGGCGGAGCCATTCTGGTGCCGCGAGCTCCCCGGGCTTGGATCGCTCGACGCGCTCATCTAGGCTGAGTCCTCCCTCGATCCTCGCGCATTTTCCCTCGCGACGATTTCTTGTGGATCGCTGATAGAGTGTGCCGCCCGAATGGAAGAAGTGCTCACCCAGGTCTCCACCCTGATCCCAGGCATCCTTGCTCAGGCTGCCGACTCGGCAGCCGCCGATGTTGCGCAGGGCGAGGGGGGCATCATGGGCTGGATCCGAGCCCAAGGCCCCGTCTGGATCGCCCAGTACGGAGCATGGTTCATCTTCTTCGCCTTCATCGTCTGCGGCATCGGCCTCCACATCTCCGAGGACTTCCTCCTCATTCCCGCAGGTGCCTTGATCTTCCACGGGCATATGAGCTGGACGGAGGTGCTGGTCGCCGCCTACTTCGGACTCATCATCGGCGACACCGGCTGGATCTGGGTCTGCCGCAACTTCGGCACACGCCTGATCCATAGCAAGCGCTTCAAGCGCATGATGCATCCCCGCAGGCTCCTCGAGGCGAAGTACGCCATGGAGCAGCGTGGCGCGGTGATGCTGGTGCTCGCGCGCTTCATCCCCGGAACACGCA